>CAYFME010000020.1:0-1903 GCA_964344145.1 uncultured Gammaproteobacteria bacterium | reverse complement strand
TTGGCTGCCACAAACAGCTTTGGATCCATACGCCATAAGCCTAACACATCCCGATGTGTCATAATAGATGGGTATGACCAAAAAGGGACCGCTACTACCAATCTATCTGCTGCTCAACCTCTACTTGCCGTTGATCTACTTGGGCTACGTACTCGCGACGGAGCGTGCGGACATCTACGCCGTGCTCTTTTTCTTTGTGATTTTGCCGATCTACAGCATCTACGGCACGATCCTGATGCATCAAACCTTCCCAACACATCGCCTACGACAACTCTGGAAATTTTTGCCGCTTATGTTCATCTTGATCTTCAACGGCGTCACGTTTGGCTCTGAGCTTCTCTCATCAGCTCTTGCGAGCGCAACGGTTCTCTTTTTGATGATGACGGTGATCTTTTTCTTTGGCGTGATGGTATTGATGATCAAAAAAATGCGCAGTGATGCGCCTGGTCAAAAGGTTGCGAAGTGGTTTGTGTTTTTGCTGATCTTCACGCCGTCGATCATCCTAAGTAACGTGATCTACAGCACCGGCTTTGATCTGCTGGCTTTGACGCGAGATATAACGTTCGCGCACTTTACCTTGATCACCCAAGTCGCCGGCGCGATCGTGCTGAGCTTCCCGACGTTTGTCACATTGTATAAACAAAAAAGGCTCTAATCGTTCTTCTTTTTGATCGTCGCGCGGCGGTCTTTGGCAAACGCTTCGAGCAGTGGACGCTCGGACTCGTCGTAAAGTGTTGTAACTCGGTTACAACACTTTACCGTCTAAATCATCAGCGCGCAACGCAATTCTTCACTCATTGCCCTGCTACCAGCCCAATCATTTAGGTAGCTGACGTAATCTCCCTCGTCTTGAAACATGGAAGAAACAAAATCCAAATCAACAACTGGCAACGACTGCTCAAGACCCCTATACACATTGTGACTAGACCATGGATTATCTTCTAGCATTTTCATGGCACGTTTCCAATCACTGATTACACCTACACGCCACTCTGGCATCCCAAGATCTAAAATATTCAGGTGCTGATAGCGAGGCAGGTGTATGTAGTGTGACTCGTTTAACACTGGCACAGCTTTAAATGACTTTTCGAACAGTGCACCCGAACGACCATGGCGCTTGTTAAACTTCCTGGCGTAGGTTTTTTGCAACTTATGCATGAACGTCGAGATACCATGATCCATCAATTGTTCAAGAAATATATGATAATGATTTCCTACTAAAGCGAAGCTTAGAATTCTCACAAGTGGCTTTCTTTCTATTTGAAGCGCCCGGTGAGCTGCTAACTCTAAAGCCCTCCGCATGAATCTTCCACCGGGATTCTCATAGTTGCTGTCAGAAAACAAATACATGTACTCATAGAATGTCCTGTAGTCCAGCCTATCCAAAAATACCTGACGCTTATCCACGCCTCGGTTGAAAACATGATAATAGCCGTTTGTATACAGTGCCGGATCCCTCATAGCTCTAAAGTGTTGTAACCGAGTTACAACACTAGTCATTCTTCTTTTTGATCGTCGCGCGGCGGTCTCTTGCGAAGGCCTCGAGTAGTGGACGCTCGGATGCGTCGAACTGACACGAACGAAGCGTTGCGACGAAGCTTGATCGTGGACCGTCGAGCGCTTCGACCGCGGTTGCGGCGGCACGATGCGTTCCGTCGAGTAGTACGCGCAGGTCGCCACTTTGCAATACGAGCAGCGTCGAGTCGTTCATGTTCCCGACAAGACTCATCACGGTTTCGTTTGTACGAACATCGATACGCGGCTCGTCCAGAATCGAACGCCCGCCCGATTCGACTGGACGCGCTACGTCTGCAAACGTTGCAACATCAAGTCCTGCAGGACGATACGGTTTCCAACCTCGATAACCACCAATCACAAGCGTCGGAATCACATCGTGCGGATT
>CAYFME010000019.1:0-6337 GCA_964344145.1 uncultured Gammaproteobacteria bacterium | reverse complement strand
AATCAACTCCCATAGATTCTCTGTCGGGAGGAGTGCGCGTAGGTCTCCGTGGTGGACCGTGCGCGGTTCCACTGCAAATACATAGAGCAGCAGAAGAGAAGGATCGTGCCATGATTATTGACGATTGTCAAGGATTGAGGCACTGTAGGCGCATGCGCATTATTCTGATTCACGGCTACAAAGCATCAAGTCAGTCACAGTTTTTCCCGTGGCTGCGCGATGCGCTGCATGCCAAGGGTCACGAAGTCATCTGCCCCGACCTGCCAGAACCCGATGCTCCAAATCCAGAAGAGTGGACGAAGTTTTTAATTGAGCACGTTGGCGTGATTGATGATGAGACAATCATCGTCGGTCACTCGCTTGGCGCGACAACGGCCCTGCGCTTTTTGGAAGCCGCTGAAGCACGTTCCACACCAAAGGGCGTCGTTCTTATCTCACCTCCATGGATGATCAAAAACGAAACCTTTCAAGGCTTCTTTCTTTCAGAGCTCGACTTTGACGTGCTGATGTGGAAGGCATCGCGGTTTGTGGTCATCCATTCGCACGACGACAAGTCGATTCCGTTTGATCATGCAAAGAAGTATGCCGACGTGCTGCACGCCAAGCTGATCGAGCGCAACGATGGCGAGGGGCATTTCACCGGTGAGCGCTATCCAGTTATCTTGGATACGATCGAGAACTTGATTGCTGAGGAGATTACCTATGCGCCAGGTGAGGAGCTGGAGCACGTCTACGAAAAAGATCGCATTATCTAACTATGTTCACCGGCATCGTCGCGACAACCGCCCCGATCACAAAGATCACTGATTTGCCTGGCTTGCGAACAATGACGCTGCGTTTTCCATGGCGGCAGCGATTTATGCTGCGACGAGGTGCGAGCGTTGCCTTGGACGGTGTGTGCATGACAGTCACGAAAAAGTCCGGCCGCAATGTGACATTCGACGCCATGGAGGAGACGCTCGAGAAGACGACGATTGGGACCGTGAAAGAAAAGGATGAGATGAACATCGAGCGATCGTTCAGGGCAAACACGGAAGTCGGCGGGCATATTCTCTCTGGTCATGTGACGGGCAAGGCGAAGATCGTTCGCATCGACAAGCCGCAGAATAACCGCGTGCTCGAGTTTCAGATTCCGAAGCGTTACATGAAGTATATTTTTGAGAAAGGATTCGTGGCGCTTAATGGTTGTTCGTTGACGATCGTGGATGTTGATCAGGACGCCGGGACCTTCACCGTTCATCTGATTCCCGAAACGCTATCGATCACCACGTTTGATCAAAAGCGGGTGGGGGATGAGATTAACTTTGAGGTAGATTCCAAGACACAGACGCTCGTTGATACAGCCGAGCGTTTACAGAAGCTGGAGTCCTCTGACCTTCATAAGCAATACATGAATAATCAATAGACTATGTCCAAACGTATTGGCCTTGTCATGGGCTCATTTCACAAAGACCTGATCACGAAGATGCTCGAGGAGGCGCGCATCACCGCGCTGAATAATGATCTGGAGATCGTTGAGGAGATTTGGGTACCTGGATCGGTTGAAAAACCGCTGGCAACGCAGTCGCTGTTGAAGCGCGATGACGTTGATGGCGTGGCGTTGCTAGGTATTATCGAAAAAGGAGGGACAAAGCATGGATTTACTATGGGACAGTCACTCATGAGTGTTGCGATGCAGCTGTCACTCGATTACTCCAAGCCAGTGTGCCTCGGCGTCCTCGGACCGGGCATTGAGCCAGATCAGATTGAGCCTCGACTGTTGCCATATGCCAAAAAGGCCGTAACGGCCCTTTCGGAAATGCTCAAGCGAGAGTGGAAGTAAACGTTATATGTCTACTGTAAAAGATAATGTGAAGAAATTTAATGATGTTGCGACCTTATCCGCTTTGCGCGGTGAGTTATTGGGTGAGCTAAAACCACTCTTTCGGGTAACTGTTGATGGACAGTTTGAACTAGCACTGGATGTTGTCGATGAGTATTTAGCGAAAGGCAAAATAGACCCAGAATCTGTTGAGGGTTTGCAGATAAGAGAAGCTTACCTGCAAGATGCTGAGAATATTGTCAGGTCTGCTGCGTCTTCGTAGCGGTTTCTATTTGACCAAAGAGTTTATCCAGATATGAAATGTACAGAGGATGAATATCGTATAGATTAAAGGAGTGGTCGTTGCCATTTTCACTAAGCTCCAATACATACTGACCTTCATTATTGAATGTTAGGCTGGTATCAAGATTAAAGAGTACCTGCATATGTAGTAGGTCGGATTCACCCATTGGATCATCCGGGGAACGATGCGCTGCCCACTTTTTTCTGAATATCAGAAAGCCTTCGTCCATTTTAGGTATATTACATCCTTGAACCTCTAAGTTTTTTACAAAATGGTAGATGCGGCCCAACCAATTGAGATAGGCAATAAGCTCGAATCGGATGATTTCTAGTCGTCCAATTTGATCTTGAACATTAAGATAATCGCCGCTTTTTAGATCAAGCCGTATACCCTTGTGCGCTTCATCATAAGCGTTGAAATGATATGTTAGTGCTCTGGGTGCGTTAGCTCGCATAGAGCGAGTTTGCGCTTCAAGAATTATTTGTTGCGCATCATTCATACAGCTCCATGATAAAGTGAGAGATTCGCAAAAAGCAAACCAACCTCGCTTTCACGAGGCTGGTCTGGTGCCGGACGCCACCTACTGGTGGACTCGACGGGATTCGAACCCGCAACCCTTGGTGACAATGCAAGTGAGGTTGCCAATTACCTCCACGAGCCCGAGTACGTCCGGCTCGATAAAACAAAACATCTCCCCTCACGTATGGTACGTGTCTTGGGGAGAGTTTTGTTGCCACCAAGGATGATTCGTGAAGACGAACCTCACTTGCGTAAACCTATTACATCAATTTTTTTGTCGATTGTCAAATTAAACCTCAATCCACGCACTGTTTTCCCGCGCGCTCTTGTAGCACGCATGCGCGACTTCAAACGCGCGCAGACCGTCGTCAATAGAAGGCGACGGTTTGTTGCCTTCAAGCAGATTGCGCATGAACCAGTAGTCTTGCAGCGCATAGTAGTCGCTCATAAAGACGAGGTCTGAGCGGTGGGCAACGTCTTTGAAAACGGGATCGTCTGCGAGCATCGAGAACAGGTCGTTGCGCTCAAGTTTTTTTTCTGCCTCCTGATCGCGAACGGTAATGCGGTGCAGGAGATAGTCATCCAGCGTGATGAGCGATTTGTTATAAAAGATTTCAAACGATCGGACGGACGTGTGTGCCGGGATGTCATGCCACATGTGAATCATGTTGGCCGTTACGCCATTTTCAAACTTCATGCGGATTTCAATGTAATCCTCAATGCCTTCGTACCCGTGGTGATTGTCTTGGCGAGCGGACACGCCGGTAATACGACCGAAGAGCCATTCAAACAAGTCGACGTCGTGAATGCCGTGTTCAATCAGGACACCGGCCCCAGCGAGGTCTGCTTTTGATCGCCAGTCGGTGAAGTGTTGGATGCCTGAGATAGGAAACTTTTGATCGTCGCGCAAAATAATCGTCCGCAGTGGTGACTCTTGCGCGCTTTTTGCCATGAGTTTTTTCAGCGCATGATAGGTCGGTGCGTAGCGTAAAACGAATCCAACTTGATGCGGCACACCGCTGTCGCGCAAAACGCGTTGCATCTCTTTTGCATCTTCGTGATCAACGGCGAACGGTTTTTCAACAAAGACGGCTTTCCCAAGAGCGGTGGCGCGTTTTACAACGTCGAGATGGAACTTTGTTGGTACGCAACTAAAAATAACATTGATGTCCGGGTTATCGATCACCGAGTTGATGTCATCGGTTGCCACCGGGATGTCGTAGTCCCGAGCCGTTTCTTGAGCCGCCTCGATGTTGGTGTCGGCAACAGCCATCAGCTTCACCTTACCGTCAAACATAGGTCCGACAAGGCGAACGGAGCGAGCATGTTCTTTTCCAATGTATCCGGCACCGATAATGCCAATGTTGAGATGATCCATACGGAAAATAGGGTATCAGAGTTTGTTGAATGCACGAAGGCGCGGAGGTGGAGTTCCTCCGCGCCCACACGGGTGCATGGTCGCTACTTGCGCGTCGCCCGCTCGAGCTCGCTGGCGAAGGCCAGGAGTTCGTCGATGCAAGGCAACACGGCGTCGGGCAGGAGCTCCTCGTGCCTGGGCGGACCCTCGCCGTGAGGGGCCGGCACGAAGCAGCTGAGGGCCTTGCCGAGGTTGATCGTGCGGATCTCCTCGGCCGACAGCGGGCTGCGCCCGAAGTTGGTCAGCTCGAGGGCTCGGATCAGCGCGATGATGCGCGTGTACATGCGCACGTGCACCCCGTCGGGGTTCGGGTCGTCGCGCAGCGGCGCGGACAGTCCGACCTCGGCGAAGGGCCGCTCGCTCTGGGGCCGGGCCCAGATGTGCATCAGCATGGCCATCTCCACCGAGTAGGTGGTGGTGAGCCGCATCTTCTTGAGCACGCCCCACGGGACGATCACCTGGCCACACAGCGGCCACTCCAGACACGCGATGCCCGAGAAGGTCGTCGTGTTGAGCATCGCGATGATGCCTTCGTTCTGGCGGCCCTGGCTCGCGAGCTTGATGATGTCCGGGCGATCGGCGCTCCAGTGACTCCAGCCGGCGAACAGGTGGCCGACCGGATCGACGGAGTCGATGTTGCTGATGTCGCCATCCAGGAACACCACGGGCGTGTCGTCGGGCAGGTCGAGCTGTGCCAGCACGATGGTGCCGGCGAACATGGCTACGCCCTTGCCGTGCAGACGGCTCGGGTTCACGTGGAAGCGATCCTCGACCATGGCCATCACGGCCGTGGAGCCGGTGAGGACCTCGTCCTGGATGTGGACGGTCCCGCGGCCATCTCGGCGCGCGGCGCCCAGGGTGTCGTCGGTGCTGCCGTTGACGATCACGTGGACCCGCTGCGCGGGGAAGCCCAGCTTGGCGAGGTAGGCCAGCGTCCGGGGCAGGCCGCGGGCGACGTTCTTGGCCGGGATGATCACGTGGGCGTTCGGAGGGATCGGGACGCCGCCGGGCATCCGCTTCAGGTGCTGTACAGCTGTCGATTCAAGTCGGCGGGCAGGGGTCACGGCGTGTGTCTCCTCGAAGGTGCGGTGGATGTAGGATGTCTTGAAGGGCCTCGTAAGGCCGATCTGCTCCACACACTACTGTGAGAGCTGCGTATTGGCAACTCCTGTCGACAAAAATGTGGAGAACTCATAATAGGTCTATTTTTATTGCATGCCGGACAGCACGACTTGTCAGGATCGTCCCGACAAATATTCGAATACGCCACCGGGTGGCGTATTATTCGATCTGGTACTCTATTAATACGCCACTCGGTGGCGTATTATGAAGACTCTATGAATGACATTCCAAAAAGCGTTTTGGACGCCTACGACCTTGGTCCAATCGATAAGGTTGATCGCATTTCCGACGGCCTGATTCATCAGACCTACAAGATAGAGTCGATGGCGGGTGACTTTGTTCTCCAGCGACTGCATGCATTACTTGGCACAGCTGAGATCGGTCAAGACTTCTTGGCGGTCACGACGCATCTGAATGACGAAAGATTTCCAGCCCCTGAGGCCGTGTTGACGTCCGGCGGCGAGGTCCTCGTCCACGACGGCGAGCACAACTGGCGCATGCAGACCTACATTGATGGTCGCGCGTATAGCAAGCTGGACGATCCAGTGATGGCGAAAGAGGCTGGGGCGATGTATGCGCGGCTGCACAAAGCACTCGCAGGAATGGACTACGAGTTTCAGTCAGAGTTGAAATTGCATGAGACAAAAAAGATTTTTGAAGAGTTCCAACAAACATTAAAAGAATGGGAAGGGGAGAAGATGCTTGAGGAGGGTTTGCGCGATGAAGTCGACTTTCTGCTCGAGCACTTGCCAAAACAGTTTTTGCCAGAGGACCTTCCGCAGCGTGTCATCCACGGCGATCCAAAGATTTCCAACGTACTGTTTAAAGATGGCGAAGCGGTCGGCGTGATCGATCTTGATACGTGCAATCGTCATACAGTGCTCGTCGACATCGGTGACGCGTTCCGATCGTGGTGCGGAAAGGAAGAGGATGATCCAGAGAATACATTCAACCTCGAGCTGTTTGAGGCTGGATGGCGCGGCTACGTCGACGGTGCCGGTGATTTTTTGACGGATGAAGAACGAGCGCTCGTACCGCAGGCGATCGCGTGCATCACGCTCGAACTTGCCACACGATTTTTTAAAGACGTCTTTGATGACGCCTACTTTGGCTGGGATAGCGCGCGCTACAAGTCGCGCCGCGAGCACAACCTCGCCCGCGCCCACGGCCAGAT
>CAYFME010000018.1:0-14839 GCA_964344145.1 uncultured Gammaproteobacteria bacterium | reverse complement strand
TCGCGCGCGATGCAATGACGTCCGGCAAGTATCAGCTGGTTGTGCTGGATGAGATAAATTCAACGACCGATCTTGGAATGCTCAACGTCGACGACGTTCTCGATGTTTTGCAGCAAAAAAATGACGACGTGGAAGTCATCATGACCGGTCGCAACCCAGATCCGAGATTCGTCGAGGCCGCGCATCTCGTTACAGAAATGAAACTTGAGCGGCATTATTTTTACTCAGGCGTGAAAGCGCGGGAGGGGTTGGATTATTAATACGCCACCGAGTGGCGTATTCATGTGGACAAGTTGCTGTGCTTCCGTTTACAATGCCAGCGATCAATAGCTATACTCTCTTTCGAAGAGATCCCTCGACTCCCTACGGTCGCTCGGGATGACAAAAGAATTCTATGAATATCAAAGACGCCCTTGCACGTCTGCAAGAAGAACAGGCGGTCATCGTGAAGAATCTCACGTTTGAGCCAGATACCATCGATCACGCTGTTTTGGATACGGGTGAGAGCTTGTACTGGGTTCGTGATAATAGCGGACGTTGGTTGTCGATTGATATTGCCTCCGAAGAGTTGACCCTTTTTGAAGAAACCGACGAAGATGTTGATCCCGACGACGGATTGGTTGTCTTTCGAAACAAGGATTACGAGTTTTCCTACGAGGGAAGCGGGAAGTTGGTAGATGAAGATGGGTCTGAGCTGGAGTTGGTGACGTTTAAGGACTACGAGGTAGATGGTGAGGTCTTGCGCGTCATCGTTTCGGACGTCACAGGCGATCGATCGGTTTCCATTGGTACGGTTGTTGCCGAGGACGAGGTAGCGGCGGCGTAGTGGTATAATCGGAGCATGCCTCCGTATGCGAGAAAATCAAAAACAGCACGCAAAGACTGGCGTTTTAACGTCCTGCGCGTGTTCTTTTTTGTTTTTGCAGGGGCACTGGCGCTGCGACTGTTCACGCTTCAAGTCGTCAACGCAAGTTTTTATGAGTCTTTGGCCTCGGGTCAGCACGACGTGTATGAGGAGTTGATTGCACAGCGCGGAACGGTCTATGTGAAAGACTGGAAGGATGATAGTGAGTACGCAGCAGCGACGAACGAGGCGCGTGCGTTTATCTATGCGGAGCCGCGCAAGATCGAGGATCCAGAATATGCTGCCCAAGCGATTGCAGAGATTCTTGGTTACGAGATGGTCATCACATCTGACCCGACGGATCTGTTAGAGGTTGAAGCAGCCGTTGACGAAGAAACAGAAGAGAGTGAGTCTGTGCCTGAGCAATCAAAGTACGAGCTGCTTCTTGAGCGTCTATCAAAAGTTGACGATCCGTACGAACCGATCGAAAGACACGTGCCAGAATCAACGCTTGATAAGATTCTCGCGCTCGAGCTGGAAGGTATCTATTACATCCTTGAAGACGTGCGTTCATACCCGGAGGAAAACCTTGGCGGACATTTGTTTGGGTTTGTCACAAAGACGGACGAGGGGACGTATGGCCAGTATGGCTTGGAAGGGTACTACGATGAGTTTCTCGCTGGCGAGAATGGCTACCTCAATGCGCAGACTGATTCCGTTGGTCGCTGGATTGGTGTGGGAAAGCGTGAGTTCCAGGCGGCTAAGGATGGTGGCGATCTTCTTTTGACTATTGATCGTACGATTCAGCACGCGGCGTGCCGCATACTTGCCGACGGTGTTGAGCGTTACGAAGCCGATGGTGGGTCGGTTATTATTTTAGAACCCTCAACCGGTAGAGTGATGGCGCTGTGTAACGCACCAGACTTTGATTCCAATACCTACAACGAAGTTGAGGACGTGTCTATCTACAACAACGACTCAATCTTCACCGCCTACGAGCCTGGATCGGTGATGAAGCCGCTTGTGATGGCGGGGGCGATCGACGTTGGAGCGGTCACGCCTTCGACCACGTACGTTGATGAGGGAGAGGAGAGGATCGACGAATACACGATTCGTAACTCAGATTTGAAATCGTACGGCGTACAGACCATGACGGAAGTTTTAGAGAAGTCACTAAACACCGGAATGATTTTTGTGATGCGCGAGATGACCGGTTTGGTGATGACGCAGTATATCGAAGATTTTGGGTTCGGTACGCTGACCGGGATCGACCTTGATACAGAGGTGAGCGGTACGATCGACTCGTTGTACAACGATCACGAAATCTACTATGCGACAGGAAGTTACGGTCAAGGTATCACGAGTACGCCAATACAAATGGCTTCGGCGTATGCGGCGCTTGCAAACGGCGGTTGGTTGATGCAACCGTATGTTGTGGAAGAGAAGCGATATGCAGACGGAACGGTTGAGCACTTTTCTCCTCAGAGTGTTAGGCAAGTGTTAGACAAAACAACAGCAACGACTATTGGAGCTATGCTTGTGTCGGTGATCGAGAACGGTCACGCCGGGTTGGCGGGTGTGGATGGGTATTACATCGCTGGAAAGACGGGAACAGCTCAGGTTGCTGAAGGGGGTGGTTATGCGGAAGGTCTTACGAATGCAACGTTTGCAGGCTTTGGACCGATTGAAGATCCGCAGTTTGTCATGGTGGTGAAGATCGAACACCCGCGAGCCGTTGAATGGGCTGCTGATACGGCCGCACCTATTTTCGGCGAGATTGCAGACTTTTTGCTGGATTATTTGGAAATAGCGCCTACGCGGTGATAGGATGAAGCCATTATGAAGCAATTCCTCATCAATCAGCTCCAGCAGTCTGCCAAGCGTGCCATCGAGCAGTTCAAACCGACGATTGTCGCGGTGACTGGCTCATACGGTAAAACGTCAACAAAAGAAGCGATTGCGACGGTTCTTGGCGTGAAGTACCGCGTTCGTACGGCGACAAAGAACTTCAACAATGAAATCGGGGTGCCGTTGACGATTCTTGGAATGAAGAGTCCAGGGCGCTCTGTCTTTGGCTGGTTGCGTTTACTCTGGCGTGCACGACGCATTAAAGAAATGCCAGAAGTGCTTGTCCTTGAGTTCGGAGCAGATCATCCTGGCGATATTCAAGCATTATGCGAACTCGCTCCTCCGACCGTTGGTGTTGTCACGGGCGTGTCGTCAGTGCACGCGGAATACTTCGATAGCATCGATATGCTGGCGCAGGAGAAGGCGCATCTCGTGCGCGTGCTTCCAAACGACGGGTTAGCTGTTTTAAATGGTGACGATGCACGCACGAATGCGATGGCCCAGGAGACACAGGCAACGGTGCGACGCTATGGTGCAGGAGAGAATACAGACGTGCGCGCGCAGCAGATCGCGCTTTCTACGCGTCTTGATGATGACTTTGATATTGGAGAGACCTTTGCGGTGACAACAGCGCAAGTTGGCGTCGGTGATCATCCTGTCGGAGCGTTACGGCTTGAAAATGCGATTGGTTATGCTCCGGTGCTGACGTGTCTAGCGGCGCTTACAGTCGGAGATCACATGAATGTCGCAATGAGCGATGCGATTCAGGCGTTGAACAAAGAGATTCACGCACTCCCTGGTCGTTTGCGACCACTCGCCGGTATTAAAGGTTCGTTGATTATTGATGATTCCTACAACGCGGCGCCCGCAGCAATGCAGCATGGGTTAGATGTATTGAAGCAGTTTCAGCCGGGAGAGCGTGTTGATCGTCGTATTGCCGCTCTTGGACAGATGGCAGAGCTCGGAACATACGATGAGCAAGAACATCGCCTGATAGGCATGAAAGTAGCAGAATGTGCAGATCTCTTTTTGGCAGTTGGCGAGCGAATGCAGACAGCCGTAGAGGCGGCAAAGGAGGCGGGGATGGATCCGCATGCGATTGAATGGTTCGCAAGTAGTGAAGACGCTGGACGGTATCTTGACCGTGTTATTCAGCAAGGAGATGTCGTGTACGCGAAAGGTTCGCAATCTTCACGGATGGAGAAGGTTGTTAAGGACGTCATGGCAGAGCCTGCGCGTGCAGCAGAGCTTTTAGTACGACAGGACGGGAAGTGGCTGGAGACGTAATCGGAGGGGTTGAGGATACGTTACCAGCTTCCGGTGCGGCTGCTCCGGCGGTCTGGCAACGCATCCTCAGCCTTTATTTGTCCATTACCGTCTGACAGTTTCCGATTGATCCAGAGGTCAATACTTGGTATAGTGCCGGCGTTGATTTTATGTCGATCACCTTTTGCGGAAAAGTGGTGAAGGGAGCTGGGTTGGCTGAGCGCGTTTTCGGCGCAGCAACAGCGAATCTGGACCCAGCATCTGTTCCAGAAATGGAGCATGGCGTTTACGCTGCTTGGGTCGATTACGATGGAAAGCGCTACGGTGCGTCGGTATGTTATGGAGAAGAAGACGCACCAAAGTTCGAAGTCCACATTATTGATTTTAGCGGCGACCTTCTTGGAAAAGTTATTGCTGGTGAGATTGTTGAGAAAGTAAGCGAGTATGTTTACGGCTATTCAACGGAGCGCCTTCGACAAAAAATCATCCATGACATTGGACTGTGTAAAGATCGACTGACAGTAAAAGAATGACCCGTTGAGGGTCATTCTTTGTTTCTTGTTTATTCCTTCATGGCTCGTTTGAGCAGCGGTTTCTTTTTCTTTTGACCGTATTTTTCAACACGGTGTTCGATGAAGTTCACGAGTTTCGCAGCGACATCGATACCAGAGCCCTTTGTGATACTTGTGATACCTGGGTTTGAATTCACCTCGATTACCTTTGGTCCAGATTTGGTTCGCAGGATGTCCACGCCGGCGATGTCGAGATTCAATACTTGCGCTGCACGCTTGGCAACGGCTCGTTCTTCTTTCGTGAGTTTCACGTTTTGCAATCCACCGCCAATACTGAAGTTTGCGCGGAACTCTCCACCTTTGGCGAACCGTTCCGTTGCGGCAACGATCTTCTTTCCAAGAACGAAGACACGCAGGTCTTTTCCTTTTGCCTCAGCAATATACTCTTGCACAAAGACGGGTCCTTTTTCCTTGGCGGTCAGGTACTCAACAATCGGTTTGAGCGATCGTTTGGACTCTGCTAAGAAGACGCCACGTCCGTGCGTACCGTATACGGCCTTGATGATGATAGGGTAGCGGAATTCTTGCGCAGCCTCTGCAAGGAGGGAAGAATCTCGCAACACGACCGTCTTTGGAACCGGGATGCCGAAGTGATCGAGCATTTGCATGGTTCGGATTTTGTTCTTTGCACGGAACACGCCGATGTATCCGTTGAGGACGTAGAAACCGGCGAGCTGGAACTGTTTGATGATGGATGAGTTCACACTTGGGTCTTGCGTAAACCCAGGGCGCACAACAATCGCATCGTATTTTGCTGGATTGAGCACCTTCCCCTTGTACGTCAACTTCTTTCCGTTGCCAAAAACGAGCCCAACGTAGGGCGTGTAAAAGACTTTGACTTTGTGACCGCGGGACTTTGCCTCCTTGATGATCTTCTTCGTACCTTTGGCAAGTCCTTTGGGGCCACTGACAAAAGAGAGAATTCCAATGCGCATAAAGGGGAATGCGTTTAGACGACAAAAGGATACGTTGTTAAGCTTCGGTTGTCAACGCCTTGCCCGCGGCGAATGATTCGAGTGTATCCACGACCGTTTGACGGTCCTTGGCAGTCATTACCGTTTGTTTATATGGTTTGAATCCTGGCACACCCTTGAGATACCAAGAGAGATGCTTGCGAAAGGTTGGCAGCCGATCCATACCGTATTGTGTAAGGTGCTGGTCTAGGTGGGCGATGGCCACACCGATGCGTTCGGTGAGGGAAACGTCGTCTGGCGTTTGCCCTGCCAGTTTCTGCTCAATTTGTTTAAAAATCCACGGATTGCCAAGACCACCTCGTGCAATTAACACGCCGTCGCATCCCGTCTGCTCGAGCGCTTCAAAATAATCCTCCCACGCAAACACGTCTCCGTTATACAGTACCGGAATCGACACAGATTGTTTCACTTGCGCAACAACATCACGGTTAGAGAGGCCGGCATAGGCCTGTTTCTTTGTGCGGCCGTGGACGGTGATGAGATCAGCCCCGGCGTCTTCGATGTGTTTTGCGAACTCTACACACTCGTTGTGATCCTCCCAACCGGCGCGCATCTTCACCGAAAGAGGAACCGTAATCGCTGCTTTCATTGCCTTAACAATCTTCGTTGCGGTCTCAACATCTTTCATGAGCGCTGCACCATTGAACGTATGCGTGAGCTTGTACACGGGGCAGCCCATGTTAATGTCGATCCCTTCAGGTCGGTAGTGTTCGTCAACAAATGCCGCGGCGCGCGCCATGACATCCGGGTTTGATCCAAAGATTTGTTGCACCAATGGCCGTTCAGCTGGATGAATCTCTGTCATGCCGAGCGTCTTTTCGTTTCCGCGTACCACAGCCTCGGATGACACCATTTCGCGAAACACAATCAAGCGCGAATCGTCGATTGCGCTGTTCACGACATTGCGTACGATTTGACAGTACGCAGAGTCGGTCATATCAGCCATGGGCGAAAGCGCCAAAATAGGCCGTTCTTGTTCATTCCAATTGAGTTGCATCGACCGCAATGATGCCGTAAAATGTCCTCATTGTCAATCAATGAAAGATTTATGAGCTCTTCCTGGTCATCTTCAAAGAGTATTCTCGTCGGCGGTCTCGCCGTGGTCGTCTTGCTGGTCGGTTCGATTATCTGGCAGCGCATCGCGCCATCTCCGTACGACGATTTTGCCCAATGTCTGACGGACAACGGAGCGAAAGTCTACGAAGCGTACTGGTGCAGCAACTGCGCGATTCAGGAAGAGTTGTTTGGAACGGCGTATCGACATCTTGATAGCAAGGAGTGTTCCGCGCGTGGGTCGCAGAACTTTGATCTCTGTGAGGATGACGGTATCACCGGAACGCCAACATGGGAGAATTTGAATACAGGCGAGCGTCGTGGTGGCGTTCAGCAGTTGGACGAGTTGGCTGAATGGTTTGGATGCGAATTACCTGACGTAGAATAATATGGGAACCTGCAAACGATCCAAAATGTGTGACGCTGGACAGTCACCGCGCGAACGTTGGTCAACCTTGATTGCGGTCGCCTCCATCGTTGGGCTGATTGTCTCCTACGTATCGTTGCTTGAGCACTATGCAGTGATGCCAAGCGAGTTCTGTAGTATCAACGAAACGTTTGATTGCCATGTGGTGAACCAGAGCGTGTACTCGGAGATTTTCGGTATCCCGGTTGCGGCGCTCGGCATTCTTGCCTACGCGGTGCTCTTTGGTGGGATCATGTTGTACATGCGTAATCGTTCAAAGAAGCTGCTGCAGATATTGTTGATGCTCGGTGCGGGCGGACTTATCTTTAGTTTGTATCTTACGAGCATTGAAGCATTTGTACTCTACACGTGGTGCTTGCTTTGTTTGGTGTCGCAGGCAGCGATTTTGGTTATCGCTGGAGCTCTCTACAAATTGCAGAAACTATGAAGCTTTCGTTCCATGGAGGCGTGCGCGGGGTAACCGGCTCATGTTTTTTGTTGGAAGTCTCAAGCGGGAAGTTGTTGATTGACTGTGGGATGTTCCAAGGGGAACGTATGGTGGCGCAGGAGAATCTGGAGGAAGTTGGTTTTAATGCTGACGACATCGACGCGGGCGTGATCACCCACGCGCATTATGATCACACGGGTCGCTATCCGTTGATTGTGAAGCAGGGATTTCGTGGGCCTATCTATACAACACCGCCAACAAAAGCGCTCGCATCGATCGTGCTTGAAGATGCGCAGCATGTGATGTCAGAAAACGCCCGACGAAATGGAGATGCGGTTTTGTTTTCTCCCGCGGACGTTAAGCTGATGGAGTCGTTGATGAAAGGCGTGAACTATCACACACAGTTTGAGATTCTGCCGGGCGTACACGCTATGTTCCATGATGCGGGACATATTTTGGGGTCAGCCTACGTAACGATTGACGTGCTGGCGTCAGAGTGCCCCTCCATTTCGACCGAAGGGAGAAATCTATCCGAGAATAGATCTCTCGCTGGCGCTCGAGATGGATACGTTCGTTTCCTATTCAGTGGCGACATTGGAAACGAAGACGTGCCGATTCTGCCAGACACGGATCCAATTGATCATGCCAACATCGTGGTGTGCGAAACAACCTACGGGAATCGCGACCACGAACCAGTTCCAAATCGTAACAAAGAGTTAGTCCAGATGGTTTCAAGTATCATCAATCGCGGCGGGACGTTGTTGATCCCTGCGTTTTCCATCGAGCGTACGCAAGAGTTGCTGTATGAGTTGGATCAGCTGACAGACGAGAAGATTCTGCCTCAGGTGCCTATCTATCTCGATAGTCCACTGGCCATTCGTGCAACCGAGATCTATCGTCATTTCAAACACTATCTCCGTTTTGATCGTCCAATAGGGACGAGTCCAGACAAAGATTTTTTCAGCTTCCCTCGGCTGAATGAGACTCTTCCTATGGATGCGTCGAAAAAAATCAACGCAGACCATGGTCCAAAGATCATTATTGCCGGATCTGGCATGATGACGGGTGGTCGCATTTTGCATCACTTGAAGCGTTACCTACCTGACGAGAAGAGTGGTGTGTTGATTATTGGCTATCAAGCAGAAGGAACGCTTGGACGACAAATCAAAGACGGCGCAACCAAGGTGACGATTCATGAGAAGCCGTATGAGGTGAAAGCGACCGTGAAGGCCATTGGATCATTTTCCGCCCACGGCGACCGCAACAAGCTTCGACGTTGGTTGAAGCCAAAGAACGGGAACGTAGACAAGATCTTTCTCGTCCACGGAGATCCAGAAGTAAAGCCACAGTTTAAAACGTTTCTAGCAGAAGAAAGCGAGGCGGAGATCATCATCCCGCAGTATTCGCAAGAGTTTGTCTTTTAGTACAAAACCCACTCGTAAAAGTCAGCCGCTTCTGATTCGGCGTAGTCAAAGTCGTCGTTGATGTATTGAACGTCGGTCTCGTCAAGCCAGCTGTAGTGGACGTAGGAGTACAGGCCATCGAGTAACGTGACTTCTTCGCGGATGCGCATGTTCACGCGGCCGTAAATGACAACGCGGCCTTGAATGACCGTTAGCTCAACATTGTCGTCTGTTAGATTGATGAGTTTGAGCTGCGTGTTTTCATATAGCCAAACCGTGTTGTCGAGGATCGAAACCTCGATCCACTCATCTTCACTCGTTTCAATTATCTCGCCGCGCTGATACTCAACCTCATCCACGATCGCCACACCCTGCTCGTCGTATCCGTCACCGCCGGCCCAGGTCGCATCAAACAGCCGACCAACGAGGAGGACGGTGGATAACAGGATGATGCCGACGATCAGAATCGTGTTAAGCTTTTTCATATTCATCATAACTATAGCACGTATGGCCTTGCTCGAATTTTACGGAGAAACCTGCCCGCATTGTATTGAAATGAAACCGCTTGTTGAGAAACTGAAAGAAGAGGAGGGTATTGAGGTTGAGCAGTATGAGGTTTGGAACAGCGAAGAGAACGCGGCAAAACAAAAAGAGTACGATGCCGGGCTATGCGGCGGCGTACCATTTTTCATCAACACAGATTCCGGAGAGCACATTTGCGGATCAACGGACTACGAATCGCTCAGGGCTTGGGCGCAAGGCTCATAGCCCCCTCCAGCTCCCCCATAGCTGGGGGAGGGCCGCTACGAGAAACGTTCGATCCAATGAGGGTCTACTTCCACCGAAAGGTCGAGGTAGACTTTTTTGTCTGTGATCGTTTGCAGCTCGCGGCGTGTTGATTGACCGATTTCTTTGATCCCACGACCGCCTTGGCCGATGATCATACGCTTGTAGCGTTCCTGCGTCGTCAGCACACGCGCTTTCACGTACAACGTTCCATCTTTACGCGTCGCAATCTCGTCGACAACCACGTGAACTGAGTAGGGGACCTCTTGCCGCAAGCGCAAGAACAGTTTCTCGCGAATGATTTCCGCAAGCTGTTCTTCTTTTGTGATGTTTGAAACAGCGTGTTCTGGATAATAGAGCTCACCCTCAGGCAGGTGCTCGAAGATCCAGTCTTTCAGCAGGTTTGTGTTGGATCCTTTGATCGCAGACACTTCAACGGTCGCATCAAACTGCGCTTCGCCAAGATCGCGGTACATGTCGATGAATGCCTTGGAGCGAGGGTCGTCAATCTTGTTGATCACCATGATCTTTGGCAACTTGAGAGCCTCAACCATCTTCAACGTTTGCTTTTCTTCGTTTCCGATTTCGCGCGTTGGATCAACAACATACAGTAAAACATCGATGTCCTTGAGAGACTCTTTTACAAAGTCGAGCAGCTTTTTCGTCAGCTGATCTTTGGCCTTTTGCATCACACCAGGCGTATCAACGAAAACAACCTGACCGTCAGGACGAGTAAGGACGCCTTGAATCGGCCGACGGGTTGTCTGCGGCTTTGGGGTGGTGATGGCAACCTTTGTTCCCACCAAATTGTTCACCAACGTCGACTTGCCGACGTTTGAGCGTCCTACGAGGACGGCGAATCCACTCTTCATACGTAAGTCCTAATGATTGCGACACTTTACCAAAATTTACGTTTCGTGTACACTTCCGCCGAATTTATCGAAACTCTATGAATATGACAACGCGCATGCGCCGATGGCTGTACAGCCTCATTTTCCTTGGAGGGATTGCCGCGTCTGTTGCCGTGGCAGGTGGCGGAGGTGAGCATGGAGCGATGATCGCCACCACGTTTATGTGGATTGCCATCATTCTCCTCTTTGCCAAAATCGGAGGACTTGTTGAAAAGGTTGGTCAGCCGGCCGTGCTCGGAGAGCTGGTCATTGGTGTCATTCTCGGAAACTTGGCGCTGATTGGCATTCATTGGTTTGAGCCGGTGATGCACAACGACATTATCAAGTTCCTTGCAGAGCTGGGTGTTGTTATTTTGTTGTTCCAAATCGGTTTGGAGTCGAACATCGCACAGATGAAGAAGGTCGGTATGGCGTCGTTCTTGGTCGCGATCGTCGGTGTTGTTCTGCCCTTTGTTCTTGGAACGTACGTGGTTGGTCCATGGTTGATGCCTGGTCTTGAGATGAACGCGTACCTGTTCCTCGGTGCGGCATTGACCGCAACGTCGGTTGGTATTACGGCGCGTGTGTTTAAGGATCTAGGGAAGCTGCAGATTCCTGAGGCGCAGATCGTGCTCGGAGCGGCGGTCATTGATGATGTTCTTGGATTGATTATCCTCGCGGTTGTTTCTGCAATCGTTACCGTCGGTGCGGTGAGCGCCGGTATGATCGGTATCATTCTTGCAAAGTCGATTCTGTTCTTGGTCGGTTCGATTGTTATCGGTCAGCTCCTTGCTCCATGGATCGGCGCTGGATTTGCAAAGATCCAGACAGGAATTGGAATGAAGTTTACGTTGGCAATCATCATCTGTTTGGTATTTGCGTACCTCGCGCAGATGATCGGACTCGCGCCGATCATCGGAGCCTTTGCTGCTGGTTTGATTCTGGATCCCGTGCACTTCCGTTACTTTAAAGATCCAAAGGTTGTTGCTGATGTGAAAGAGGCGCTTGAGAAAATGGATGCAAAGGACGAGACCATCGAGAAAGTTGAGCATGCGATTGAGGAACATTCGCATCGTCACATTGAGGACTTGATCGAGCCAGTTGCGTACTTGCTCGTGCCGTTGTTCTTCGTGATTACCGGTATGGGAGTAAGTCTTTCGGTGCTTGGTGATACATCCGTTCTCCTGGTTGCATTGGTCATTTCGATCATCGCGATTGTCGGAAAGTATGTGGCAGGACTGTTCGCAGGAAAGGGTGTAAACAAGCATTTGATTGGATTTGGAATGGTACCGCGTGGTGAGGTTGGATTGATCTTCGCCTCGATTGGTAAGGGGTTGGGAGTTGTCTCAGACGAGTTGTTCTCCGTGATCATCATCATGGTGATCATCACAACGCTCGTCACACCGCCGATTCTGTCAAAGATGCTTAAGAAAGCGTAACCTGCAAACAACAAAACCCGCTTCGGCGGGTTTTGTGATTCGCAAGAGTTTGATACGCTATCTCTATGATCACGTATCCCCAATACGGGCCAAAAGAGCAATACGAGCCGGTCATTGAGGAGTTGTTGGCATCTGGACCGATGCAACGCCTCAAAAACATCCACCAGCTTGGCGTGGTTCATTTTATTAACCCTGCTTGGTCGACGAAGCGTTACGAGCATTCGCTTGGAGTACTTATGCTTCTAAGAAAGCATGGCGCTTCGCTTGAGGAACAAGTCGCAGGACTCTTGCACGATGTTTCGCACATGGCGTTTTCGCATGTTGCGGATTTTTTGTTTGAACGGTGGGATGAGAGTTTGGGGGATGACTACACGCATGAATGGGTGACCAATGGAGAGATTGCTGAGATTCTCACGCGCCACGGCATCGATCCAGCGCGCGTTGCCGATCCAAAGCAATTCGGTCTTCTTGAGCGCGATAAGCCCGGCATCTGTGCCGATCGTCTTGATTACAGCTTCCGCGATGCTGTGTCGTTCGGCGCGTTAACCATCAATGAAGCAAAGGCATTTGTTGATGACCTCGCCGTTGTCGATGGGGAGTTTGTCTTCAAATCAAAAGAGCGCGCGACCGCTTTCGCAAAGCTCTACATCGCGCTCGACCGTGAGTTTTATGCATCGCCAACGTACATCGCCTCGTACTTCTTGATGGTGAGCTCCATGCGAAACGGATTGGAGACGGGCGTGCTGACGGTCGACGATCTCTGGCAGGATGACGATCACGTCATGCGCGTACTCATCGATTCTGATGATCCAAAGATCAGTGAGCCTTTGCATGCCTTGATGCACGGCTTTGATTTGGATCAGATGACGGATTCACCGGCGTATACGTTGAGGAAAAAGGTCCGTTACGTGGATCCAAAAGTGATCCACGAAGGCGAGCTCACGCCGATTTCCCACATTGATACCTCAGTAAAAGAAGCGATTGAGGTATACTTACAGCAACGAGAACAACCGATTGCGTTTTCGATTATCACGCGTGGTACATGTCAGCACCGGTAAACAGCTTGATCACCCGATTCCATTCACGGTTTTACAGCGCGAAGGAGGAAGATCCGATTGCGGCTGTTTTGCATGCTCTGCCAACAGATCCTCAGGAGCGACAACTCTTGCTTGATGAGTTTGATCGGCATCCAGATGAACGGTTTGAAGTGGAGGTATTAGGAGCGCTCGCGCAGTTCAAGCGTCAGCCAGAAAAAGTTCGAGAAGTTCGTACACGATTAGGGCTCGACTGGCGCACACATGTTGATCATCCTGACGTGTTCTCGCGCAAGGATCAAGATGTCCTGGATGAATTGCAGGACGTTCTCCCAATCGGTAGCGATACGTTCGAACAGTGGATTGATCGAGCTATTCAACAAGAGTTACTCTATGAACATCAAATCTCTTTTAGAGGAGAGTAGAGTTCGTGTAAAAGAAATCTCAAAAGTAAATACTATGGAATCAACAAAACCAAGTGCTCGTGTAAAGAAACATGGCATGTGGCTACTCATTTGGCTCTGGCTCATGCTGGCTGCCAACGTGATCGCTGCTATCGCTAACCTCGGTGCGGCGTTTGCAACGACAGCAAGTCCGCTGCAAGCCGTTGCTGACATCACGCCCATGTGGGCTCTGGTGCTTCTCGGTCTCTTTGGCATCGTGAACATCGTTGCGGCAATCGCCTTGATGAAATGGAAGCTGTGGGGATTTTACGCTGTGGTTGGCGTTGCTGTCGTCGCGTTTGTGATCAACTTGATCATCGGCCTGGATATCATCCGATCATTGATGGGATTCATTGGACCAATCATTTTGTACTTCTTGATGAAGCCAAAGTGGAACCATTTCGAGAAGTAATGGAAGAAAAAATTTGGATGAACGACACCCCCGCTCCGGAGCTCCGGAGCGGGGGTCGCTAGGGTGTAGCCGGGCGTCAGTGCCGGCTACGAGGTGGGAGTCTTGCCCAGGCTGGCGTCGATCTGGTCGATCGTCTCCTGCTGACGCTTTCGCAGGTCCTGGAGCTTGAAGGTCATCAGGAAGAGCCGCTGGACGAAGGCTGCTGTGATGACGAAGCTGGTGAGAGCGACGATCGCTGCAACAGCAGGCGAGGTGGCGCGATGGAAGCCGATCATGAGGCAGACTTGGAGGAGTGCGATGACGGCGGCTGCGAATGTCGCTGCCAGGTTGTCCGCAAGCTTCATGCTTGTCCTTTCCGGCTGGTCCGGAGTGGTGGTGGATTGCCAATCGTTAGCCTGACAAAATACGCCAAAACGGCGTGTTTGTCAAGCCTTGAGTCCGAGGGAAACAACGACCTCAACGTGGGGAGTATGCGGAAACATGTCGATGGCCATCATGTCGTCAACGTCGTACTTTTGTGTGAGGGTGACGAGCTCGCGGGCGAGGTTTTTATAGCTACACGAAACGTAGATGATTTGCTTGGCGTTTGTTTCCATCAATGATGCAAGCGCGTCGTCGTGCATCCCTGAGCGTGGGGGATCAACGACGATTGTGTCAGCCGGATAGTCGGTGAGTTTGAGTGACTCTGTTTTTGCAGAAAAGAACTCGACGTTTTTGATGTCGTTTTGCTTCGCGTTGATTTTTGCGTCCTCGATCGCCGCTTCATTAAGTTCCACGCCAGTTACATGTTCGACTTTTTTAGCAATCGGTAGGCTGAAGAATCCAGAACCGCAGTAAAGATCAAGAACACGCTCGGCGCTCTCGTCGACGAGTCCAACGACCGCTTCTTGCAGCAACGGAGAAGTAAAAAGGTTTGTTTGAAAAAAAGCTTGCGGACTGATGCGGTACGTGACGCCGTTGATGTTCTCGGTCAAAAAGCCCGGACCAGCGATGACGGTTTCGTTCTCGCCAAATGATACGT
>CAYFME010000017.1:0-20108 GCA_964344145.1 uncultured Gammaproteobacteria bacterium | reverse complement strand
CTCGAGCTCGCAGAGGGCGTCTCAAAACAAGACGTCCTCGATGCGATCGAGAGTCATATTCTGGATTCGACCGAACTCATGGGGACGTTTGCTCCATCCTCATAAACCTATGCAAATACTGGCAGCCGTCTTCATGTTTCTGCTCATTCTCGGGCTCATTTCTTCTGCTTTTCTCCTTGTCGCCCTAGTCGGATATGCCCTAGCCGGCATCGCAGTACTGATCCTGCAAACAGCGATTCAACGCTTGACGTAAAACACAAAGCCGCCCACTGAGGTGGGCGACCTGTGTTGTTTTTTGTTCTCTTATCGTCGCGAAGTTAGATCCTTCGATAGCTGATCGAGAATCTTTGAAGCATAGTCGCGGCCGCCAAGTCCGAAGGCCAATCCACCGGCAAGCGCGATCATGGCGACGAATCCGGTAAACAGTACTTGGATCAAGGCTTCGGCAATACCGAGCTGTACCAGTGCCGCCATAAAGCTGAAGACAATGATGGCCCAGCGAGAAAGTCCAGCAAGGAACTGCGAGCTCGACATCTTCGCGGCATCAAGCGTTGCCTTGAGTACACCCTGCGTGAAGTTTGCCAAGATAATACCAACGAGCAAGATGATCACAGCGATGAGTACGTTCGGAATGTATCCAACCACGCTTGTGAGGAATACCGTCACCTGATCCCACTGCAACGCATCTGCGGCAGCAATCAGGGCAACGATGATGATGAACCATTTCACGATCCATCCCAAAAACGCCGCAACGTTTAACTTCACGCCAGCGCGTCGGAAAAAATCCTTTACCTCGAGTCGCTCCACGAGCTCGTCGATCTTAAAGAGTCGCACCACGCGCTCGACAGCAGAACGAAGCAAATTCGCTACCAAGAGTCCAAGGAGGAAAACGATGATGGCGAAAATGAGCTGCGGAAGGAAGACAACCGCTTGTGCCCAGAGGTTCACAAACGCGCCTTCGAGGATATCAATGTAATCTGGCATAGAAATGGCTTAGAAATTAGCGGCCCAATGCATCTTTGTGGGAGATCGTGATGCGCGGGCTATGTTGATAGATAGGGACGAGTGTATCAACCGGCGTTGCATCTGCCTGTGCTCGCGCGATCGTTGACGTATCATCTTCATCAGGCTCTTTTTCAATCGCGAACAGAGGCGTTCCTTGAACAAAATGGACTGTCTGCAAAATCGTCAGAATAGATCGAAGAGCGGTCGCCGATCCTGGTCCTACGACGGCATAAATCTCTGACACATCATCCAGATATCTAGCAAGGACCTTGAGATATCCCTCCGGTTCCGTTTCAACGATCGTCGGCTCTCCCTGCTCAACGTCAGCAACAACAAGCTGTCGAATGTCCTGACCGTTGACGTAAAGCTTCATAGCGTAAGGAGTTTTTCAGAAATCTTATTAACCATCACAACGTTGTCGGTCTCCAGCAACGAGAGAACAAACCGATCCTTTACTTCCAGACGATACAGGAACTCGTCGCGTGGCATGAACGTGTAGTTCACTTCGCGAGCGATCTCTTTCTCAAATGCCGTGATCTCTTTTTCAACCGCTTCCTGATCAAAGCCGCCGACTACGAGCAAATCTGTTGCGACATCTGAGTTATCAACAAAGCGACCGGTGAGCAGAAGAAGATCGAGCGAACCATGTTTCTCCAGGGCTCGTGCGAAGGTCTTGTTCATCAGCACCAGCGACTTTTTCATGATCGTCCGCAGCTCCTTGAAGAACGGCCCCTCCTCATTCGCCTTGTAGAACTTCTTCTTGTCGGACTTCTTTTTTTCGTTCTCGTTCTTAAAGATCGACCCTTCGACTTCAAGGACAATATTGAGCTCAACCAAATTCAACAGCTCACGCCGTACGGAGTTAAGCTGTGCATCTATTTTACGCGTAATCTCACGAACATAGAAAGGGCGATCTGGATGCTCGAGAAAGAGGCTGAGCAACCGAACACGCGTCTTTGACCCAAAAAGTTGTTCAATGCGAAAGTCCTTTTCCTCCTCTGGCTCGTTTTGCGCTTTTTTCAACGCTTTTCGAGGCATACAATTAGTGTTCATGAATCTTGTGCCTCCTGACCTGATTGTATACTATAGTAGTACACCTGACTATGAGGATCAAATCTGCCCACTATGTCGGCATCCCAAAGGATGAGGAGGTCTTGGTCCGTGCCCATCTTTTCTCTTTACCGAAGGATCAGGGCAATGTCTTTGCGGTTATCCGATTTTTGGGCAAACAAGACCAAGCGCGCACAAAGATCGCTGATGCTATCGAAGAACGACTGCAAGGACTCGAGCAAACGCTCTCTGATAGCGGTAATGTGCCGCGCCGGTTTGAGCAGTTCATCCAGGCGCTGAATCAGGATATCGCTGACATCTCCTCACAGGAGCGTCGTCTTCCTCTTTCAGACGTTCACATCATTCTTGGTGTTCAGCACAAGCAACAGTTGTTCGTTACCGGCATTGGAAATCTGCACGCGCTGTTCATGAACCGCACCGCAAAGCAGCGTTACGTCATCTACGAACTTGATCAACAACTGCAGCAAGAAGAATGTTCATGGGACAAACTTTTCACAACCGTTCTTGATGGCGAACTCCATCCCGGAGACATCTTCTACGTTGCCAATCGTGTCTCAGCACGTGAAATCCCTCTCGCAGAGCTTCAAGACATTCTCGTCACGCTACCACCTTCTGGCGCTCTCAAACGCATTTCTCAACATCTCAATCCAAAGACAGCCTTTGGATCCATCTGCTTCCAAGTTGCCGAACCAACCACGGGCGGGCCGCCAAAAAAGGTCAATCCAATCGCATCTGTCGAGCAACTCGGCAAAACAAAAGAAGAAACTGAACAGCTTCTTGGTGAACAGGAACCTGATGTTGGTCGGACGATTCAACGAATCACACGCCCACTACTGCAGGCCCTCTCCTCTCCAGGCAAAAAAGGCACCGGCAGTACGCTCAAACGCATTTTGCATTTGATTGTTCGATTACTCACGCTGATCATCACGTATCTTGTGAAGCTCATTGCGTGGATCTTGAAAGGTCTGTGGTATGTCATCACACACGCACCGCAGCTCTACGGTCGTGGTCGAGCACTGGTTAAGCAAGAACCAACGCCAAAACAACGCGTACAAAACGTCATCGATAAGTTCAATGCGCTTTCTAAACCAACGAAGATCGCCAGCTTAGGATTCATCGCTGTTCTTGCTATTACGATCGTCAGCGTACGTGTCTACAGTGGCTATCAAACACGCCAAGCAGACATGGAGGCGCAAACCAACATCATCTCCAGCATTGAAGACAAACAAACAGAAGCACAGGCTCGGTTAATTTATGATGACGAAGAAGAGGCTCGACAACTGATCGAAGAAGCGTTTGCACTGATCGAAACATTGCCGGCGTCCACAGATGAAGATGTTATCGGTGGTTTGCGAAGCGACCTGGAAACGGTCCTGCTATCGATCCAGGGCATCGAACCTGTAACTGTCTCCACGATCGCCACGTTGTCGGATGAACAGTCGGGTACGTCATTGTTAGAGCTCTTCATCCTGGGCGAAACCATTTACGCCACGACAAACACGCAAACGGTGTACGACGTGAGTGAGCTCACCGGGACATTCGTCGATACGTCGCTCACACCAGGATCAATCGGTGCGCCGATCATTGCCGGCGTGGAAACCGAGACAACGTTTGTCATCGTCGACGCGGACCAACAACTCGGCCGTGGATCGTTTGAAGATGGCTCGATTACGCCGATTGTCAGTGGTGTGAATGATCTGGCCAGTGTGCAGGATCTGATTATGTACAACGAAGCGTTGTATGTGCTCACGGCCGACGGTGATCAGATTGTAAAAATGCGCGCTCGCGGCGATGGATACGAAGCAGGAACGGCTTGGGTGACGTCCTCAACGTCATCACTCAACGATGCTCGCGCGCTTACCATCGACGGTGACGTGTACGTTGTGACCGGCGAACGTATTCTTAAGTATCGATCTGGACGTGAGCAAACCTTCGCGCACGAAACACTGGATCCAGAACTGTCCAACCCCGTCGCCATTTGGACGGACACCGAGTCATCCTACATCTACATTCTTGACCCAGGGGAGTCGCGTGTGATCGTGATGGACAAGGACGGTGATCTCGTCGCGCAGTACCGCGCCGACGAACTCGCCGGTGGTGTATCGATGATCGTCCAAGAAGACCAACGCCGCATCTTGATCGCGACACAAGACACACTCCTCTCCTTCCCAACAACCCATTTACTGCAATAAAACAAAAACATCCGACCATCTGGCCGGGTGTTTTTGTGTGTTGTTAACAACTATTTCTTTCCACAGCCCTTGAGCAGCTCGACTGCGAGCCAGATGCCCGAGAGACCTACCAAGATGTAGATCAATGCCACGAGCCATGCCCAAGTGCCGAAAATTGCCTCCACAAGGTTCCAGTCGAAGGCACCAACTAGTCCCCAGTTGATTCCTCCAATGGCTAGGAGCCACTTTGCGACCAGCATGAGGCCGCTGCACTTGCCATCCTTCATATCAAAGATGTGATGAATTAGATCGTACTCTTTACTAAAGGATATCAACTTCCGCTAACCTTCCGAAAAACCTGTCCACACCTACGCAGCAGGTGCTGGAGCTGGCTTGCTACCCATCAAGTCCGAAACATTGATGCCTTTCGCCATGTGTCGGTACACCATTGCCGATGCAATAGCGAACAGTGGACCAGTAACAATCATACCGATTCCAAGACACAGGAATCCAATAAAGAATGCCGTGTATCCCACTGCCAAGAATCCAAGCAGATCCCACTTCATACCCATCGTCATGCGTGAAGATGCCTTCATGGCCGCAATTGGTCCCATTCCCTTATCAACAACCAGCCATGGAGCAAAGAAGAACTTCAATGACCAAATGACGCCTGGGAAGATCAACAAGAACAATCCAACGTAAACAACAACGGCGTACACAATCGTCACACCGATGTACTTCAACAGCACGTTCCAATGTGTCACGAGGTCGACAAGCGCCCCATCTTTTCCGTCTGCGACATCAAGGACAATCTTAATCAATCCAACGCCGATGAGGGATGAGATGACCCAGTAAACAATGTTCGCGACAACTCCACCGATGTCAGATTCGCTAGCGATCCATCCGATGAGGAAGGAAAACGCAATAAAGAACACGGCCAAAATAATGCCGAGGATAATGAAGAAGCCAAGACGGTCCTTTGTTCGCTGCCACGCAGCGCGCAAAATTGCACCATCACTAAACGCACGAGATTCCATAGAGAAATAAAAACGATTTAAAACTTATCCACAATTATACTCTCGAGACGCTCTCAAACAAAAAAATTGTCCACTGCGCTATCTTGTCGTAAATTCGTCGACTAACGCTCGTTGTTGCACGTCATCGAGGGCGAACGCGTCCATGTTGGACATGCGTTGACGCGTCACTTCGTACAACACGATCGCTGCCGCAACCGAAACGTTCAAACTTTGTACCATTCCGCGCATTGGAATGACGACGTGGCGGTCGGCCATCTTCCGAGCTGTATCGGAAAGTCCATCGCGTTCGTTACCGATCAGTAGTGCGATCTTTTTTTGATCAAACGTTGTTTCAAAAATCGACGTCGCGTCGTCACTTAACATCGTCGCGACAAGCTCATACCCCTCACCCTTCAAATGCTCCAAACATTCTTTTGTTGACGTCCACGTATGGCAGTCAACCCACTTTCTTGCCGTCGATGATGTTGACTTGCCGATCTTTTCTGGATTGAACGGCTTTTCGTTCTCCGCAATAAAATGTACATCCTGAATCCCCAACGCATCGCACGTACGCACGACAGCCATCGCGTTGTGCGGGTCTTGTATATCTTCAATCACGACCGTCAGCCCCATTTGACGCTGCGCAACGGCTTGTTCGATCTTTTCCATGCGTTCTGGCGTTTTCATATCACTTCAAAAACACCCAATACTTCATCACACGTTTACATTCTTTTTCAAACGCATCCGGATCCATACCAAACTCCTCGGCAATGTCGCGGAGTTTGTGCGTTTTCTTGGGGTTGCGAATAGCGGAGATCTTCTTGCCAAACCTCTTTGCCACTTTACGGAAGAATAGCCAACGCAACGTATACTTCGGAAACATGTAGATAAGCCCAACGGCAAACGTCCACCACGCGTACGGATACTTGATGTCAGGATATCCGTCCCAGTGCGACCGCGTACACGTGTACACAACGTCGCACAACTCACTCCACCGCTCGATCAAACCACGAGCTTCGTCATACTCTTCCATCTCGTCTTTTAAATCATCCAAATGCCACGCCTTGTCATGACGTTCCATGTTCAGCCAATTGTGCCAAGCGCGGAGGATCATAGTAGTTGCCATCCAATGTACATGATCGCTGCGTCGGCGAACAAGTGGCTGAGCCACGCTGGCAGAATACTACCGCTCTTAAGCGTCATCTGACACCAAATCCAACCTGCGAGCATCGTCACAGCTCCCCCAGTCAGTGCGAACCATAGCGGAAATAGTTGAGAAAGAATGATGATGTGATGCAGACCAAACGCAGCGCTCGAGATCAACACAGCCGACGCACCGACGATCTTCTTTCCAGCTCCCAACACGAACCATCGCCAATAGTACTCTTCAAATAACGAATGGACGATGCTGAACACCACGGCAAACAACACAAACGAACCAATGCCAAAGTCACTGATCTTCGCGGCGATCGCTTCCTGACCATTCGCAACGACGTCTTGCAACAACCAATAGCCTCCGATGAGCAAACCAGCGAACACGATACCAATGACCAATCCCGTCCACCATTGGTCAGTCTTCTTCAACAACTTCGGCAACTTCGCTCCTGTTGAAATCCACAACAAGGGCAACAGAAGCATCATCACTTTCGTCAGTCCATAAAACGCGTTCGCGTGACCAGATCCTTCAGCCAAAACAAAGTAGACAAACGCTCCAATCGCCTGCAGGGCGAGTGCAAACCAAAAGAGCGCACGCTGATGTGTCCTCATGACGCTCATACGTCCACTCCTTCACTTCGCAAACGTTCGACCTTTTTCTCCTCCCCACCGTTGTATCCACCCGCCTTTCCATCCGATCGCACCACGCGATGGCACGGAATCGATGGGTCGCAGTTCTTGTTCAAGATGTTTCCAACAGCGCGATACGCCCCGGGTCGCCCTGCCGCCTGCGCAACCTGTTTGTACGTCAACGTTCTCCCTTTTGGAATTTGGGCAACAACGCTATAGACCCTCTTTGCAAAGGCTGTCTGCATGTTATTCAACGGCTGAGTAAATCGATGGATCATCCTCCCCCGTTACTTCTAGAATTGCCCACGCACCCTTGTTCATCCGTGCCAGTGCATGATCAACCAAAATGTAGTTTCCTGGAACATCCACGGTAAATTCCACGATCGCCGCACCGCCGGGTAGCACGGCTGTCGTTTGTACATCATGCAATGGCGCACTACTCAATGCCGCTTCAGGATAAACCGTGTCGAAGATCTCACCAATCACATGGAACGAGGAGATCTGATTCGTTCCGCCGTTTCCGACATACATACGAATCGTATCGCCGACCTCTGCTTGCATGCGCGGCGTGTCCTCAACAATGCCGTTGAATGTGACGTACGTTGGATTACCATCGAGCAATGCCTCGGAATCAAATGAGACGAATCCTTTCTTTCCTAAACCACCGCTCGTGTAAAGCTCGCCTTGCATCACGTAAAACTCCTTATCAACTTCCGACATGCCTTCCGCGGGCTCAACGAGGATCAGTCCGTACTGACCGTGCGCATTATGCGTGCTCACGTTCGCTGTTGCGCAATGATACACGTACAACCCCGGCGCGAGCGCCTTCCAGGAAAACGTTTTTGTTTCACCCGGCTCGACAGCCGAAAGCGTCGCACCGCCCCCCGGACCATTCACGGCGTGCAAGTCGATGTTATGCGCGTGCAAACTCGACGGATCGTTGGTGATCGTCAACTCAACCGTGTCTCCCTCACGCACACGCATGAACGGCCCCGGCACCTCCCCATCATACGTCCAATAGTTAAACGAAACACCATCGACCACCTCTGCAATAACTTCCTTGGCGGTTACCTCAATGCTCACGGTCGTTGGCTTCCCGCGTGTGATCGCGGGCGGGACCTCGTTCGGGTCGGCACCGATCGCTTCTACGCGTTCAAATTGACTTGACGTTAAGAAAAACTCGACAACTTTTATAAACGGAATCGCGGCCGTCACGCCTTTTGGCGCAAACGTTTGCATGTGTGGCGGCAAAGCAAAGTGCACAGGCAATGGGCGCGAAACACCTCCGTAGAGCAATAGGAGAGCGACCGCCCCGAGCAGGATCAACCGCGACGACTTTGGGAACTTTTTCCAACGTTTTTTAAGTTTCTTCCAAGGAAGATGGCGTACTAACAGTACACACAGCAGGACGATCGCGCCTGCAAGAACGATCATTTCGGCAAATAACTGTGTCATATGCCGCAAGTATACACCTCACTCTGCCACAAACAAAAGAACGAGCTCGAGGCTCGTTCTTTTGCTTTGGAATTTACTTGAGTGTTACGACAGCTCCAGCTTCCTCGAGCTTGTTTTTCAACTCCTCTGCCTCTTCCTTTGAAGCACCTTCCTTTACAACAGCAGGTGCGGAATCAACGATTCCCTTTGCCTCCTTGAGGCCCTGTCCCGTGATCTCACGGACAGCTTTGATGACGCTGATCTTTGAGTCGCCAGCACTGGTGATCTCAACGTCGAAGGAAGACTGCTCTTCCTCTTCTGCAGCACCTCCAGCGGCACCACCTGCAGCTACCATCATGGCAGGTGCAGCAGCGGAAACGCCGAACTTGTCTTCAAGAACCTTTACGAGCTCTGCGAGATCGATGACAGACATCTTCTCAATGCTCTCAACAAGCTCCTTGAACTGAGCTGGCACCTCTACAGGAGCCTTCTCTTCTGTAGCCGTAGCGGCTGTGTTCTCTTCAGTCATACGAATGTGTGATGAATAGATTACGCGGACTTCTGATCTTTAATGGCACCAAGAACGGTAACCAGACCACGTAGATTGCCAGCGAGAACGTTGACGAACCCAGAGACCGGCGCATTGAGCGATCCGACCATCTTGGCGAGCAACTCGTCCTTGCTTGGCAGCGACGCAAGCTGCGTCACTTCTTCTGCCGTCAATCCTTTTCCTTCAAGGACACCAGCTACGAGTTTGAACTCCTCATTGGTCTTTTGAAAGTCCTTGAGCAGTTTTGCAGCGGCGACCTCGTCACCAAAGGAGACGGCGGTGAGGATGGAACCTTCGTACGATGCTGGATCGATGTCGAGTCCGGCTTCCTTCGCCGCGTTGGCGAGCAACGTCTTTTTGGCGATCATCACCTTGACGTTCTTCTCGGCAGCGCTGGAGCGAAGCTCATCGGACTGAGCCATCGTGTATCCAGAGATCGAGCTGAAGGCGGCGGCTTTCATGTCGCGGAACATGTCCGCAAGCTGAGCCACAATAGCCTCTTTCTCTTGTCGCGTTTTTGCCATAGTGTGTGGCAAGTGAATTAGCTGCCATCTAAAAAGACGGCCTTCTACAGCCGTGATACAAAGGCCCTTTCGTCAGCCAAATCAATGATTTGGCTTCCTCAGGGTGAACCTCGGCAGGCATTACGCTCTTTCGAGCTTCCTGCTGTCTACGGTGTAGCTGGCGGAACTATAAGGAATTGACCGATTTTTGTCAAGTTATGGCACCTCTTGTTCAAAAGAGGAAAGAATATAATCGATCTCTTCCTCAGGTAGCAGCAGATGAAAATTCACCCAATAATACGTATATTCTTCCTCGAGTGGATAGTAATAAATGATTGCATTGTGCTCGACATCCGTCTGCACAAAAGTATTCTCACCGAAGGTAAACGACTCGACGGCATCAAACCGCTCCCGCGCCCAAGGAAGGTTCTCGGGGATATCAAACGTCTTTACAGAAATCTGATGATAGAGCTCTGCGTGCTCCTCGCTGGTAACCGCTTTTGCAAAAAACTCCTCTTCCTCATGTTCTCGGACCTCCCAGCACTCAGGAATCTCAAATGTCACGTCCCGCCAAGAAATCCGCTGATAGCCATCCGGATCGCAAACGTCTCGTGAAAAAAACAAGAACGCCGCTATGGCGACAGGGATGGCAATGACGACAAATGATACTGCAAGTCCTTTGCTCACAAAAACGAACTAGTACACAAACGAAGCCAAGATACGTTCCATCACCTCGTCCGACAACGTCGACTCGAATCCAATGTTGTAGTACGTCGCATCTTCGTCCGTTGGAAGGAGGTAGAAGAGAAACAATTCATCATTTGATTCGTTTACATTAATAAAGGTATTGTCACCGAATTGAATGACCTCGTAGTCGGCTACGTACTCTCCACCGTATCGGTCATTTTCATATAAATCGATCCTAATCGAAATAAACGACGAGGACGATGGTGATCCCTCCTGAGCAAAAAACTTACTATCCCGATCCTCCCTATCTTGCTCTTTGATCTCCCAACAGTCTGGAAGTTCAAACGAAATCTCGGCCCAAGATATGTCTTTGTATCCGTTTGGATCACAAGCAACGCTTTCTTCCGGCGCCATCAGGACAAAAACAAAAATGGCCAGCAGAATAAAAAACACCAAAAGTGCTGCGACAAGGTTTGCTTTCTTGATCATATCAATCATCATAACACAAAGATCGAAGGCCAGCTTCCGATCAACCTTCAAAGCACTTCGAGACCCAGCGCAGCGCGCGGGGCCTCGAGAGACGTCGGTCGGGTTGTTCAGGGGATACCGTACGAGGACAGGGCCTCGGCGAGATCCTCCTCGCCGCGGGCGAAGTGCAGGTGCGCCGCGACCAGCAGCGTAGCGAACACCTCGCCGTGCTCGTTGCGAGCCCGAACGAACGAGCTGTACACATGCTCGCCATCGAAGGTCTCGACGGCTCTGACGAGCTGGGAGACCGTCGGCTCCTCCATCGACAGTTGCTCCAGCAGGCGGCGTCGGCCCTCATCGGTGATGTGCCAACGGTCGTCGTTCATCCTGCGAGCAAGATTCCGCTCCCGCAGGCGGGTCAACACCCTGAGCACCTCTACCCCTTCGAAGTACCTGATCAAGGCAAGGAGTTGTGCTGACTCGCATCCTGCGAGATGCATGAGCATGCGACGTGCGATTCCTTCCATGGACTATCCTCCCTCCACTAGCTTCTTGCTAGCGAGACGCGAGGATAGCATGCAAACCGCATTTGGTCAACCCCTAGACGCACTTCAGGACCCGGCGCGTGCCGAGTCCTGTACGAAGATGGGTCGAGTTGTTCAGATGATGCCGGTGGCGGCAAGTGCGGCCTCGACCTGCTCGTCGATGTCGCGACTGGGCGGGTGGCCGCCGGTCATGGAGCCAGCGGCGCGACGCAGGTGCGCGACGAGCAGCAGCCGAGCGGCCTGCGCACCGTAGCGACGGCTGACCGTGTGGAAGGCTTCGTCGCCGTCGATCTCGATCAGCCGAGCAGCCTCCTGCATCTCGTCGAGCTGCAGGTGACGGTCGGACGACCGCTGGAACGCGTCGTGGACGGCCTGACATCCCGCAGCGGTGATCGAGACCATTCTGCCGACCTGGCTGATCACGCCGGTCCGCAACAGTCGCTCGATCCGCGACACCCGATCATCCTGCGTGAACACGACAGGTTCCTGAGAAGCTCGCGTCGGTGCGAACCGTAGCGGGCAGTGATCATCGAGAGCGGTGAGAGAGCACTCGCCGTTCTGCATCAACGTAACCAGAATCCACCAGTCGATCTGGTGCATCACTCCTCCTCTCGCCAACCTGGTGCCGGCGAAGAAAAAAGACTAGCATTCCCAGGCCCTCTCGTCAAGTCTCCAGACGTATTGCATAATGTAACCATATGCGTCGATCTCTCATTGTTTTCTTACTCATCTTGCTGTGCATGCCGGCCGTTGTCTCGCTGCAAGCAGCAAGCTCGGGCGACCTTGTCACCTGCCCGGACTTCTCTGCCGTCTACCTCATTGAAGACGATGGGAACCGCTGGGTCTTTCCAAACGAAAAAACGTACTTCACGTGGTACGACGATTTCAATGACGTCATTGAAATCACCTGCGATGAGCTCGCAAGCTACAGCATTGGCGGGAACGTAACATACAAAGCCGGCTCGAGACTCCTCAAGCTCGTGAGTGTTCCAACGGTCTACACAGTTGAAGACGACGGTGTGTTGCGAGCGATTCAAAGTGAAGCACAAGCCGAAGCGTTGTTTGGATCAGACTGGGCACAGCAAATCGACGACCTTCCGGACACCTTTTGGAGCTCCTATAGCGTCGGTGATCCGATTGATGACGATGAGGTTGGTGTTATAAGCGATGATGATGATGAAGTGGACATCATCGAGCCGGAGTTGACGTACGACGGTGCGTACAACGGCACCCTCTACGCAACATCCGAGCAGATCGGCGAAGGCTATGACATCGACGACTACATGGATAACCTCGACCGTAACGGTGTCACATGGCTCCTCCCATTTTTCAGCTACGAAGATGAGCCAAATGGAGACGTTCTTGTCACCGACAGCGGGCTTGGGTACGTCATCAACGCTCTGCAGTCCTATCCGGGCCGCATGTATCCGTACTACAACATCGGCTGGGGCGGTGACGAAATTTGGGACCGCGGCGTACTGGGTGACGAGCTGACGGAGATGTACACGACCAACCTGGATGCAACCGTTGATATTGTCGGGGACTTTTTCTACCGAGGGATTGGCGAGATCGAAACACAGGACTGGAACGTCGATCATGATGCCGACGAGGTACGTCAACTTGTTGACCTTGCTGACGGGAACAATGTCAATGCCATGTTCCACCCCGTTGGAAACAAAATGGATGACGTAGAGCGCCTGATCGAAGCCTATCCTGATGTGAATTTCCACATCCATATGTTCCGCAGTGATCTTGATAAAGGCGTCGACGAGCTCATTGACATCATGCAGTCGCACGACAACCTCTACTACACCATCAATGCGTCGCACATCATCCACTACAACGGCAACGACATTTTGTATCACCACGATGATGCGGACAGCCTGATTGATCAATTTGACGATGTGTACGACTCGATGGTCGACAGTGCGGTTGAGGATTATGGACCGCTCGTCGAAGCGGTGCCGGACAAGGTGATGTGGGGAACGGAGGCTGGGCCGACGTATACGTTTGAACCGGAGGTCTACGATCGCATGATCAAAATTTCACGCGCCGTTATTGGCGAAATGCCCGAGGAGTATCAGGAGGGACTGGCGTATGAAAATGCGCTGGAGGTGTTCGGCGACTTCGTCACCCTCGATGCTAATGTCACGGTCTACGACAACGAGAATTGGGGGTTCTGTGAGAATGACGAGGTTGATCTCTGTGACGCAGAGTGTGGTAGCGAAAACGACGCCGACGACGAGGATGTCGACGACGCCTGCTTCCAATCATGTCTTTTCCAGTACGAATGCAAAGACCCTGATGCGGACGAGGACTAGCTCAGGACTGTCCCCTTGAACGTCCGCCCAGCGATGAGCTTTGAAATGTTTGAAAAATCTTCTCCGTTGACGATCGCCACGTCCATCTTGTGCCGCTGGCAGAACTTTGAGGCAACCGGATCGAACGGTGCTGACTTTCCAGGGTGCCATTTGTCACCCACCATCTTTCGATACTCCTTCCAGCTCACTTCCGGCAGCGGCTTGGCGTTCTTACTCTTGCGAGGATCAACGTCGTACACGTAATCGATGTTTGAACAGTTGATCAACGACTTCACACCAAGACGCTTTCCGATGCGCGCTGATACGTAGTCCGTACTTCGTCCCGGCTTCCATCCAGCTGCCACAAGCACCTTCCCTTTCCACCGACGCGGAACCTTTGGTGAGTTATTCACGACTACGGGATGCGCGATCTCCCGGAACATCGTTCGCACCAAGTGACCATTCAGACGTGACGAGTGAATACCGAGCCAGTCGAGATCTTCTGGGTCGATGTTATTGTTGCGCACCCTGTCTGCCGCATCGATGTAGTGCCGTGCGGTCTTTCCTCCACCTGTCACAAGCACCAAACGCCGACCGTTCTTCACCTGCGCGAGCACAAACTTACGCAACGCTTTCAAGAACGTCACATCAGGCCCTCCGTTTGGCACAATAAGAGAGCCACCAATCGATAGGACTAGTGGCTCGTTCTTTGGAAACTTCATTTTGATTCTTTAGCTTGTTTGAGAAAGAAATTCGTGATCGTGGCGACGGCCCATAGAACGATCGCAACGAGAATCGCGGACCAAAAGCTTGTCAGCTCAACCCCCTTGATGAACGTGCTCATAAACCAGATCAGTCCGGCGTTGATCACGAACGTAAACAATCCGAGTGTGACGATGTTGATCGGCAGTGTGAGGACGATCAGTACGGGACGAACAATCGCGTTCAAAAGCCCGAGCACGAGCGCGGCGATTAGTGCGTGATAAAACGAATCGACGGCAAAGCCGGCGACGAGCTGCGTGAGTACAAGCAGCGTGAGGGCGTTGATGAGCCAGCGTAGTAGAACACGCATATTAGTCCTCCTGTAAATCGTTAAACTTTGCTTTGAGCTTTTCGACTTTGTTCTCGACCTCGGTTAGCTTCTTCTTACAAACCGTCGCAAGCTCCAAACCGCGCTCAAACTTCTTCAAGCCCTCATCCAGATCAACCTCTTGGGTCTCAAACCACTGCGTGAGCTCCTCGAGCTCCGCGAATGCTTTTGCAAAGGTTGGTTGCTTTTTTGCTGGCATACTACTTCACGGTTGCGTCAGCGCTTCCGCGGCCGAATTGTATCGCAAGTTCATCCCCCGAAGCAAGTTGCGACGCATCTCGTACACTCTTTCCTTTTGCCCGCACAATGCTAAACCCACGCTCAAGCGTCTTTTGAACATCATAGCTTTTAATCAAACGTGTGAGCGTCTCGATATGCTGACGGGTGGCGACGAGACTCAAACGGAATCGATCAAACGAATGACAGAACCGATCAATGACCATCTGCATATCGTAGACGCTCGTTTGCATGAAGTGGCGCAGCGACTGCAGCGCTGATTCAATGCGACGGTTTTCACGATCGATCTCATAGCTCAGCGCATCGTCCATTCGCATCAAGCTCGCTGAGATCTCGCGCCACACCTCGCGGCGGTCTGGCACCACCCACTCGGCCGCATTACTCGGCGTCGACGCTCGAACGTCCGCCACAAAATCGCACAACGACTCGTCGCGCTCATGCCCAACGCCGACGACCACCGGAATCGACGACTGGAACACCGCCCGCGCCACTTGCTCGTCATTAAACGCATGCAGGTCTTCGAGCGAGCCTCCTCCGCGCGTGAGCACAAGCACCTCGGGCTTCTCATCCATCTGCTCAAATGCCGCAAACGCCTGCAAGATCTCGGGCACGGCGTTCTTTCCTTGCACGTGCACGGGCGTGTGGACAACCTGCACGCCTCCCCATCGATTATTCAAGATGCGCAAGAAGTCACCGTACGCCGCTGCTTCGCCGGACGTGATCAAACCAATCCGCTCAGGAAACCGCGGCAGCTCGCGCTTGCGCGCGGGATCAAAGAGTCCTTCTTTCTCCAGCTGCGCTTTGATCAGCGCATACGCCTTCGCGAGCGCGCCCTCCCCGACCGGCTCCACCGCCTCGACGTTCATCGAAAACTTCCCAAAACGTTCGTAGACTTTTGGATAACCCACGATCTGCACGCGCATGCCGTCCTCCAGCGGCGTCTTAATCTTGAACGTGGTCGCAAAACACGAGACTTTTGCCTCGCGCTCTTCATCTTTCAAATCAAAGTTAATCCACTTCCCCTGGCTGATACGATGCCCAACGATCTCACCAACCACAACGATGCCTTCATTTGGAATCAATGCCAATGCATCGTTCACCAAATCAATAAACTGGCCCACAGAAACAGCTTTTCGTCCCTCTTCTAGCATGGTCGTATTTTATCAAAGAATCAGCATCGCGTCGCCGAAGGAGTAAAAACGGTAGTTGTTAGAAATAGCCTCCTCGTAGGCCCGCATAATGAACTCCCGGCCGGCCAAGGCGCTGACGAGGACAAGGAGCGTTGATTTTGGTAAATGGAAGTTGGTAACGAGCCCATCGATGATTTTGAAGTCGAAACCTGGAGTAATGAAAAGATTGACGTCGCCCGCAAACCCCCGCAAGAATACGCCACCCGGTGGCGTATTCTTTGACCGGGCCACGCCCTCAAGTGCCCGCACCGTTGTCGTACCAACGGCGATTACGCGGCGTCCTTCTCGTTTCGCATCGTTGATGCGTCCAGCTGTGTCCGCGTCAATCTGCGCAAACTCGCTGTGCATGTCGTGCTCTTCGAGTGTATCGACCTTCACAGGCTGAAACGTTCCAAGGCCGACGTGCAGCGTGACAAACTCGATCTGAACACCCTTCTGACGCAGCTCGTCGAGGAGTCGGTCGGTGAAATGAAAGCCAGCCGTCGGTGCGGCAACCGATCCCGTCTCTTGCGCGTACACATTCTGATACTGATCCAACCGCTCGGGCATCTCGTTCACGTACGGCGGAATCGGGATCTCTCCCACGCGATCACACAGTGCAAGCACGTCGTCGACATCCCGATCGAACGTCAATAACACCGTTCCGTCGGCACGCTTTTCTTTCAGCACGATCGTTATGCAGCCTCCCCCTGCCCCTCCATGACTGGAGGGGAGGCGCCACGTATCGCCCACTTTCGCCTTGCGCCGCGGTTTCATCAACGCAATCCAAGCACACGCCTCCCCCTGCCCCTCCATGACTGGAGGGGTGACTCCTTCGGGTCGCAGCAAAAACACCTCAAACCCATCGACGCGCAGACGTGCTTTGAACACCTTTGACTTGTTCATCACGAGCACATCACCCTCACGCAAGTACACACCGATCTCAAAAAACGACCGATGTGTCATCGACTGGTCAGACCGATCGAGGACCATCAACTTAGAATGATCACGCGGCTCTACCGAATGCTGCGCAATGCGATTTTCAGGTAGATTGTAATCAAATAGGTTTATCGAAGTCTCCATAGTGGATGTCTATCATAAGCGCTGCTATACTGTCCACATATGAAAAAATTCATGCTTGTCTTTGCGCTCGTGGCCTTTTTGCCAATGAGTGCACACGCAGAAACGCTCGAGGCCGGCGACCTCATCACCTGCGTTGAAACCGATGCCGTGTACTATTACGGCGAAGATGGAAACCGCTATGTCTTCCAAAACGAAGCAACCTACTTCTCTTGGGAAGAAGACTTCGAGGACGTGGTGACGATTAGCTGCGAGGACCTTGCCGACATTCCTCTTGTCGATATCGTCCCCTACCAAGCTGGAACCCAGCTCGTGAAAGTTCCAAGCGTTCCCGTTGTATACGCTGTCGAACCTGACGGAACGTTGCGTGAAATCCCTGACGAGGATACAGCAGAGGATCTCTACGGTGATGACTGGGCATCGATGGTCCATGATTTGGATGAATCGTTCTTCCCACAGTACACCGTTGAAGAACCGTTAGAGGATGACGAGATGCCGCACGGAATGGTCCTGCAAGATGAGGATGGAACCTACTACATTGTTGACGAAAATGGTGATGCCGTAGAAGCAACCGACATTATCGGCGACGGAACCGACAGTCAGCTAGACGACGCTGCCGTGATGATCACCGATCTGATCGATGAACTCTTGGCAATCATCGAATACTACATGGACGGTGACGATGACTTTGAAGAAAAGATCGCCGAGATGATGGCTGAGCATGGATTTGTTTATCTTGATGATGACGAAAAGCTTGATGATGATGAGCATCCGGATTTCATGCTGCTGACGGATGAAGAGATTGAAGAACTCATGGCAGACTGGGACGACGATAGCGACGGGCTCTTCGATGACGATGAAACAGATATCTGGGGCACTGATCCAAATAATCCCGACACTGACGGCGATGGCTACTACGACGGAGACGAAGTCTACAACGGATGGGATCCGCTAGGAGATGGTGAGCTCGATCCTGACGACCCTCGCCTGGCTCAGATGGGAATTGAAATCCCGGAATGGGATGCAAATGAACAGGACGACGTTGACGGCGGCGGCGAGGACGATGAACCGATCGACGAACCTGTTGACGATCACATGGACGACTCAAGTGACGACGACAAAGACGACGATCAAGAGGTCCTTGATGGCACCGATCCACTTGATCCAGAAGATGCTCTGGATGACGACAAAGATGACGGGGACGTCGACGATGATGACAAGGACGACGATCCATCAGATGATGATCCTCCGACCGACGATCCTCCGGCCGATGACCCAGATGACACGACTGGAGATGCAGATCTCCCGCCAGTAGACGGTGATGACGAAGATGCCGATGGCGACGGTTTGTTCACCGCCGAAGAAACCGATTGGGGCACCGACCCAAATAACGCTGACACCGATGGTGATGGTGTCGACGATGGACAAGAGGTCCTTGATGGTACCGATCCGACAGATAGCACAAGCTTCTTAGAAGACTTAAGTGGCACCGATCCTACAGGATCTCCAGCTGGAGCCTAGGCAATCACAAAACCGCCGATGAGGCGGTTTTGTGATTCTCGAATATCACGACGAATCATGATCTTTGAGAAGCCACCGTCCGTAGACGGGGCACGTGCCGGGAGATTGAATCCGGCTACGAAGGAACGAGTAGAGAATTACCGCAGGGATTCGATGATCACGATGAGGCAGAGGTCCACGGCGATGGCCACTCCCGCGCTGATGATCGCGCCGAGCACTGCCGCGGCGAAAGACTGACCACTGAAGTGGTAAGCGGCGATGGTCGTGATGCATACGAAGGCTGGACAGGCGTAGCTGCGCGCGTGCATGAGCCTCGCGTCCATGCTACCCTTCCCTTCTCGAGAAGTTGAAGCGAACCCCCTCGGTGCCGTCATCGACCCAATTGACGCTTTCGCCGTTCCAAGTGAAGGCCACGATGACCCTGAGAGTATCGGTGTGCCCGATCCGGTTCTTGCCATTGGTCTCTTCAAACACGATTCGGCCAATCAACGCGTCGGCGTTGTGCTCTGCCTCCAAGAGCATACGCCTGAACTTCCACGGGTTGTTTTCAGCCCTCTGTGAGAGGGCCTGGGCGACCTCATGGCTCAGGTTGAGACCGATGTAGAGCATGTCGATCAGTCCGTCCATATTGGCTCCGAATGCGCCGTCCCGAGACGACTAAGGTGATAGTACGCACGATGCGTGTCAGAACACCCTTTGTCTGACCATCGTGGTCAAACAGTGGATGCCCTGCAAACAGAAAACCCCTTGTCCAAAACCGTCCAACAACTTGGACAGGAACAAGGGATTTCCTTTGTTTTCACTGATTTGAGGCTCAGTTAATTGGCCTATTAACTGAAAAGAACTCTGGTTCAAATCTCACGAATGCTTCGTAAGAGAACAGGAGTTCTCAGTCTTCACCGAATTCATCAACGTCGGCTCACATTCGCTTGATTGTAAACACACTGTAGCACAAAATCGCCCTTTTGTCAAGAGCGATTTGCAATATTTATGCCAAGATTAGCAAAATAGCTATTCCAACTCCCCCGCAGCACTTACCAAAATCCACTTGTACCCATAGCGTGGATCGTCTGAAGGATTCTCGGGATCTGGAATCATGGCTGCAACGTACACACGGAACGTGCCGTCCCACATCTGCACAATCTTTGGATCGTTGAGCGAGTAAACGTCAAACTCTTCAAAATCGTCCCAGCCAAAGAGCTCGCCAGCATAGGTCCACGTCATGCCGTAATCATCACTCGTGTAGGCATGAATCCATCCTTGGCGACCGTGCGGAGCGGCCGGCCCTCCATCTTGGTTCATGATGATCAGCACAACCGTTCCGTCGTCCAGAACAACCGTGTGCGGATCAGCATAAATCTCACTCTCGAGTGTTCCATCGAGGATGTCTCGATCGGTCACCTCAAGCGTAGAAAGATCATCTGACGATGCGTAAGCGCGGTTCACAACAATCGCCCCATCCTCATCCGTTGAGTT
>CAYFME010000016.1:0-22039 GCA_964344145.1 uncultured Gammaproteobacteria bacterium | reverse complement strand
AACTGAATCGGCGTTGGATGGACAAAACCAAGCGCATCAATGCGCTTTAGTAGTCCAGGGACAATACCGAGCCCCGTGAAATCGTGCTGTTGTAGTTCCTCTCGTGGCATGAAGGGAATATAATAGCGGTTTTTAAAGCTTTTGTCAATTTTCTGAATAGATACAGAATGCACAAGAGGACGCTTGGGCGTCCTCTGACGGGCGGTGACGGTCTCTCTCAACGATGTCGACTCTTGCGCTTGTTTCCCTCCGCCTCTTCGAGCTTGCGCTCGATCGGATGCGTATGTATGCGCCAGATGCGGCCCTTTGCACCCGTCATGGTGCGCAGCTCTGCAATCTGGTCGAGCAGCGATCCTCGCGAGCTGACCGGCAGGGCCATCACGCGGCGCTCGAGAGTGTCACAGTACTGCGCGCGGCGATGATGTGTTCGCGCTCGCTCGAGCACGCCCCAGGCCTCCTTGTAGCGTTCAGCTGCGATGTGTCCGAGGAACGTCTCGTGCACTCCGTAGAACACCGCGTCGCCCTCGGCGGAATGGAGCTGACGCAAGCCGGTGATCTTGTCAGCCAGAGCGTCGAGTCCACCGCTGTCAAACGCCGCACGAGCCCGATCCGTGAAGACCTCTCCGGCACCAGAGAGCATCGCCATGAGCCTCTGTCGTTCTTGCTCGCGTTCGATCAGCGCGCGGGCCTTGTCAGGCTGCTTGTAGGAGACGAGCATCTGGACTTCTTGCAGCAGAGCCTCATCACCGAGCTCGCGGGCCTCGTCCTCGATCGTCTGCGCCTCTTGGACGCGACGTCTTGCTTCACGGACCATGGCCTCGTAGAAGGCGAAGACGCGGGCTTCGTATTCCGCTTGCACGACACGCTCGGCGTGCAACACGATTTCTCGAGTGCGCGGAGGAAGTACGTCGTCCACGAACATGTGTACCACGAGCTTCTTTGGCGTGAACGTTGGGCCGTAGAACCGCTTGATCCAGTACACCATCCAGAGCCAGTCGACGACGATGATGCAGACCTTGACGACCAACAGGGAGCTGAGCAGGAGCGGGAACTTGGGGCTGTACGCGATCGCCGCGGCAGCCGCAACACCGACGATCGTTGCAACGATGTAATAGCTAAGGCGAATGCGTCGCATCGCTGTCCTGTGAGAAAGGTGCTCATGAACGTATCAAAAAAGACCACGATCGTCAATAACCGCGGTCATTTTTCGCTATGGGAGGATGAACACAGGCGCTTCCTCGTCGTATTCGATATCATCGGCATCCATTTCGCTTTCTTCTCCAGCGTAATCAATAACAGTTACTGTCCCGGTGATATTGTCTGGCAGATCGTCCGCCCAGAGGGCATAGATATCCTGACCATCAACGTCAAAGACATATTGACCCTCATCGAGCTTATCAGCTGCGTCGAATCCATCGAGTAGATCAGAGATCGTTGTGAGTGTCTTGAAGAATAGGCGAGCTTCGCCACGTTGATCGCTGTACAGCGCTGATCCACCGATTGATGAATTGTCACCGCCGTATAGATCGACAAAGATGGTCTCAACGCCAGCCTCAAATCCCGTTATTGCGTAGCGGAAATACCAGGCGGCCTGCTCATCCTCAGACTGCGAGACCGTGCCTTTGCCTCCGACTTCAGCATCGCCAGAGAAAGTGCCGAATTCTGTAATCCACATCGGGAGACGGTAACCAAGGTACTCGTCCATCAATTCGTTTGAATAATTAAGGTGATCTATGTAAATTTCTGGCTGAGACATGCCATTTCGCTCGCGGTTGTAGTGCCAGTTGAAGGCGTCGGTATATCCACCCCCACCAAGTATGAAGAAGTCCTCCCAGTAGTCAGCTGCCTCTGGGTTGGTACTTGTGAGTGACAGTGCGCCGCCGTTTACTACAATTGCATCAGGGTCCTCGTTCTTAATCAAGTAATAGGTGAGGGAGAGAAGGTCAACGTAAGTTTCTGGATCATCGAGATTACCTTGGCATCCTCCATCGTGTTCGTTTCCAACTTCCCAACCGGCGACCTTGTTTGTCAGGCCTGGCATATCATTTACGCCATCGCCGTCATAGCGATCGACCATTGCGCGAATCCACGCTTCATAGGCCTCGCCATCTGTCGGTGTACCCGACTTATAATCGTAATAACCGAAGTCAATGGCACTACAATCTGTCACCTCAGGCTGATCCCAAGCGGCGAACGGATGGATGACGGCCACAATGTCCATGTTTGCCTCACCGGCAGCTTGCAAAATTAAGTCTGGCACGCTCCAGTCGTACTCGGCACCCTCTGTTGGCTCTTGCATATGCCATACAAACGATCCTGGTAGCGCTCGCTCCATAGCAAAACCTGTTGAGTCTGCCCAGTCAATGTACTTAGCAAACTGTGCTTGTGTACTTCCAAGATATTCATCCAGCGCACCGTCCTGCGCAATAAACGCACTCCAACCGTCACCCAGATCATCTTGAATGCTGTTGATGAAGCCGCCGTTTGGATTAAACGCAACCATCGTTGCAAAGAGCGACGTCTTGTCAGACGCATCTGACGAAGAAGGAGCGTCTGAGGTTGATCCAGAAAGACTGCCGACAGGAATCTGCTCGAGGTCATTGTTCGTGATACCAAGCCCGAGGTATCGCATAATCGTGTAGGCGTCGTCACCGTCGGCCATGTAAATACGTCGACAACTGTCCGGCGAGACATACCAAGCCTCCCCAAGCTGTTCAACTTGCAACAAAATACGACCTGCAACGCGTGCGGCCGTGCTGTTTGTTTGACAAATCGATGGTTGAGACTGCATCTCGTCCGTTGTGCTGACAGAAGGGATCAAAGAGAGATCTGCATCGGTGATACCGAGGCCAAGCTCGCGCATGATGGAGTATGCCTCAGAGCCGTCAGCCATGTAGTACCGCTTGCCGTCGTCGGGGTAGACGTACCACGCCTCGCCGTTTTCCTCGACTTGCAGGAGAATGTAACCCGACGTACGATCTGCAATAGTCGACATGGATAGTGCAGATGCAATCGTAAGCGTCGCCGCTAGGGTGAATAAGGAAATAGGTTGTAGCATAAATTTAGCTTATCTTAGCAACAGCATAACACGCATACCGCCTTGTTATACTCGATCTATGGATAAATCAACAAAGGTCATTGTTTGCGGAGGAGGCATTGGTGGTTTGACAACCGCGCACGAGCTCGCGAAACGCGGGGTGGATGTTGTTGTGTACGAACGGCACGACATTCTTGGAGGTCTCGCGCGCAGCTCTTATTACACGCAAGACGAGAAAACGTATCCTGTCGAGTACTCATGGCGCGTGTACGGAACGGGCTATAAGAATCTCCTACATCTTTTGAAAGACATCCCGAGTGGCGGTGGCAAGACGATTTATGACAACCTCGTGAAGATAAAGACGTTTTTGTTCCCGCGGAAGTCTGGACCGGCGTATGTGTTGCCAAAAGAAGGCGATCAAGGACCATTGGTCACGAACTTTTCTTGGAAAGACAAGTGGCAAATCCTGAAAAAGACGTTGTACTGTGTTTCGATCTGTGAGGAACGGATGAACGCGATGGATCACATTCGATGGACAGACTTTTGTTCGGACCTTTCAGATGAAGCGCGTAAGTACGTTGTTCGCATTTGGGGCCCGGTGCTTGGCATGGATCCAACGTACATGAGTTTTCCAGTGGTTGCGCGCATGATGAAAATCGTATTTGCTGGATTCCTTGGAGTATCTGACGGGCTGTTTGTGATGAACAAACCAACGAATGATGCGTGGTTTGATCCGTGGGAAGCGCATCTGACGTCGACAGGACATGTGACCATCAAGAGGCAGCACGAGATTCAGGATCTGATTCTTGAAGATGACGAGATTAAACGTGTGGTCGTGAAGAACTTGGAGAGTGGGGAAATGATTGAAGATACGGCAGATCACGTCGTTTGCGCGCTATCTGTTGAGTCAATCGCAGAGCTCGTAAAGAGAAACAAAGACTTGCATCGTCACGATGACTTACAGCGAACGATTCCTTTGGCAGAAATCTGTCGACAAGTGCAATTGTCTGTTCAGTTGTTTCTTGATCAAGAATTCAAATATCCGACGAACAAAAAGAACGTTCTGTATCTTCCGGACACACCCTGGGCATTGATTATCGAACCTGAGGCACTGATTTGGGACAAAACGTACTGTTCAGATGATCGTGTGAAGTCTGTTTTGTCCGTTGGTCTTTGTCAGACCGATGTTGTTGGAACGGTTCACGGAAAACCGTTCACGTCCTGCACGCGCGAAGAAGTGGTTGATGAAGTCATGGATCAAATGGCGACGTCGTATCACACGAGCATTACGATGGCTGATGGAAAGCAGATCAGTCATGACAGCCTCGTGTTGTTCCATATGTGGGATACGTTTGTCTATGACGAGAAGACAGAACGTCTTGAATCGTGGGAACCAAAGTTTAGCAATAATGCAAATTCATTTAAGGACCAACCATCAGTTTCAACTTCTGTCTCAAACCTTTTGTTCGCAACCGGATATACAAAAACAGACCGGTTCATCTATTCGATGGAAGCGGCGGCGGAGGCGGGTGTTCGTTGTGCAAACGAGATTTTAAAAAGGGAAGGACGTTCTGAACGTACAAAAGTGTTTGGCTTTTCTGCGTCACCTTTGTTGTTCAAGCCATTTGCCTTTATCGACAAACTTCTTTTCTCTTTTAAAAAGTGATGTCCCCGGGTCTCTTTCGAGCCCGGGGAAGAGGTAACAGTGTTCGGCGAGCCATTCAAGGACACGGGATTACAGCGGATTCACCAGGACCGCCAACCGTTGATCTGTAGGATATCGGAGTGGCCTCGTCCGCCAAGCGCTCCGACACGTCTTTTTGGTTTCCGGTGAGGCTGTGAGCGCTCCCGTTGACCGTTGGTAAAAGACGCAGATGGGTTTGCCAGACCCTGGCCGCAGAGAAAGAAGTGAATGGAGGAGGGCTGGACCTCCCCCTACATCAGTTGGAGGAGACGCATGCGCGAAACTGGCCGATGTATTGCGAAGGCAGCTGTCAGGTTCCAGCTTCCGTCGGCGTACCTTGCACTTCTCTCTGCCACATCCTCTAGCGACTCTCAACGTCAAAAGCCGGGGTGCTCCGACGTGTACGCTGCGAACACTGTGTACCGAGGCACTCTTGCATACTTTCGCCAAAAGCACAACCGCCCCGCCGTCCGAAGACGACGAGGAGGTAGACGATGTGGCCTGAGTCAGGACGCTCGCGAGGCCTCGCGGGCTGCCATGAACCAGGTGCCGGCGGGCAGAGCCGTGCCCTTCTGGAAGCCGTGGGTCTTGGAGAAGTCACCGGACTTGCCGGCGATGTCGAGCTCCATGACGTCGACGTCCTTGGGCATGAAGTGGCATAGGAAGGCGAAGCCCTGTGAGGACCCGCGGTCGGACTTGCCACCGCTGGAGTTCTTGATGTCCGCGATGTCGGAGGCCAACAAGAGGGCGGCGTCGATCTCGTCGTGCAGGACGTTGACGTGGTCACCGGACTCGATGCCGAGCTGCTCAAGCGCTCCGACCTCGTCGAGGCGATCGAGACTGCCCTTGAGGTGCAGCGCGCTCGCAGCCTTGCCCAGAGCGACGACAGCCGCGCCCGTGAGTGTCGCCACGAAGCAGACCTGGTCGCCCTTCCCGAGCTTCAGCTCGTCGCAGATCCAGGCACCGGCGTCGGCGAGCGCGAGACGGCCCTCAGCGTCGGTGTTGTCCATCTCGACCGAGTGGCCGCTGTAGCACCAGAACACGTCGTCGGGCAGGGCACCCTTGGGACCGATCATGTTGATGGTGATGGCGAAGACGTAGACGACCGACTGCGTGAGCTGGTCGCGGTGTCGCGAGGCGTGCACGGCCGCGCCGAAGACGCTGCCAGCCCCACCCTTGTCACCCTTCATGCCGCGGCCACCCTTGGGCTTGAGGCAGTAGCCACCGCTGTCGTAGACCAGACCCTTGCCCACGTAGGCGCAGACGTTGTCGGTCGGACCGCTGAGCGGATCGATGCGAACGGCGACGACGCGCGGCGGGATCTCGCTCGCAGCGGCGACGCCGTTGATCAGGCCCATGCGTGCGTACTGGTCACTCGTCGGCTCCAAGACCGTGCAACCCTCCAGACCCGTGAAGGTCTCGATCACTACCTCGGCGAAGGTGTCGACCGTCAGGACGCTGCGCGGCTGGGCCGTGAGCCAGCGCGCGACGTTGGCCGCGCGGGACAGCTCGAGACCCTTCTCCAGCACACCACGGTCGCCGAGCCGCTGCCCGTCGACGATCTCCACGCGCATGGGACCGGTGTAGCGCGTGTCGCTCGTCTTGTACGTGCCGGCGTCCAGCAGCGCGCTGTTGACGGCCATGCCGACGAAGGCGAGGTCGCCGCTGGCGAGCATGACGTCGGGGACGGTGAGCGAGATGACCCTCGCCTTGCGGTCCCACGCGTCGACGACGCCCTCGCCGATCATCGCCATGAGCTGCATCGCACGCAGCGGCTTGTCGGCCGGACCGAGCTCCACACGGTGCGCACCGCCGAACATGGTCGTGGTGCCGGGCTTGTGGCCCGAGGAAGCCGGACCGCTCTCGAAGAGGATCTGGTCGCCACTGGCGCTGTCCACGAGCTCGACCTCGACGGGGTGGTTGAGCATGACATCGATGGTTCGACCCACCCAAGCCACGCGCTGAGGTCCCTCTGGCGGGACGCGGGTGTCCTTCATGTTCTCTCCAGTCCAAGCAGGGGAAGGTTGCCTGGCTGGCGAAAAGGTAAGTGATTTAAGGTTTATTGTCAATCCTTGATTGAGCTCAGCCTCAAGAAATTTATCCACAATAAAAAAGGTACTTGTATGCTAAAGTGAGTTTGCGAAAAGTCATCAATCGACTTTACGCGTCTACAATCTTGCTAAAGAACCAGCGGACAGATTACTGGCATTGCGATTCACTCGCGATCGCCAGATTTTGTTTTATAGGAGGCACAGAGCTGCTTCTTTTTCTTTAATCAACGAGAGTATGCAAAAAACCATTGCCGAATATATTTGGATCGATGGCAAAAAGCCTACGGCGACGCTTCGATCAAAGTCGAAGATTATCAATGGACCCGTCCATAGACTGGACGATCTCCCGTCTTGGGGATTTGACGGATCAAGCACGGAGCAGGCAGAAGGGATTTCCAGCGACTGCCGGTTGAAGCCGGTTAAGTATATTGTTGATCCCATTCGAGGTGACGGTCATGTACTTGTGATGTGTGAAGTGTTCAACCCGGATGAGTCGGTGCACGAAAGTAACACCCGCGCAGCACTGCGCTCCACTGCCGAGAGATTCGCATTGGAGGAGTCGTGGTTCGGCATTGAGCAGGAGTACACCTTCTTTGATGGGATCAAACCCCTCGGATGGCCGGATAATGGATTCCCTGCGCCACAGGGTGGATACTATTGCGGCGTCGGCGCTGATGAAGTGTTCGGTCGTGAGATCGTTGAGGCGCACATGAAAGTCTGTTTGGATGCTGGCCTGTCATTATCTGGAATTAATGCCGAGGTCATGCCTGGTCAATGGGAATTTCAAATCGGACCTCTTGGACCGCTTGAGGTTTCTGATGAGATTTGGTTCGCGCGTTGGCTGCTCTATCGTATTGCGGAAGACTACGGTGTGAGCGCAACGCTGACACCAAAGCCGGTGAAAGGTGATTGGAACGGGGCGGGTGCGCACACGAACTTCAGCACAAAACGCATGCGTGAGCCGGGTGGACTGCGTGTGATCGAAGAAGCCTGCCAAAAACTTGGACAGTTCCACAATCAACACATTGCTGCATACGGCCATCTCAACGACGAACGTCTTACAGGATTACATGAGACATGTAGTATTAATGAGTTTCGTTTCGGCGTGAGTGATCGTGGCGCATCGATTCGCATCCCAATGGATGTATCGAAAAACGGTTACGGATATCTCGAAGATCGTCGCCCAGCAGCGAACATGGATCCGTACCAGGTCTGTCGCGCTTTGATCGAGACGGTGTGTGGAAGCGGATTTTCGCAAGTATAGATGGAAAGCGGGCTGCCGATGGTGGCTCGTTTTCGCTTCTTGTAGTACCATCGCAGCGTATGAAATTGATCGTGATCAACGGACCGTGTGGCGTTGGGAAAAGCACTCTTGCTCAAAAGATCCATAAGGACATCCGGTTGTCGTTTCTTCTCGACGTTGATGCGCAGAGCAGATTTATTAGCGGCTATCGTGACTATCGAGAAGAACGATGGGAAATGACGTTGGCTCTCTCGACCGCTGTGATCAATGCCATGCTGAAACTGGGACGAACCGTCATCATCGACAAGATGACCTACGCGCCATCTGTTCTTGACTCTTACTATAAGCTCGCCGAGAAGCACGGCGCGGAGATCCATGAGATTGTGCTTTGGGCATCAAAAGAGTCCGTGCTCAAGCGTGCTGACGAGCGCGGCTGGAGGCCGAAGGGCTTGCTCACGCCAGAAAAAGTAGCCATGTTCTGGGATCGTCTGAATGAAATCAAGGACAGCCGAACAGATGCAACGATCATTGATACCGATGCGCTCGATGCTGACGAAGTTTATGCGCAGGTTCAGAATCTGCTAAAATAGATGCGTATGGCAAAAGCGTTTTGGAACAAGTGGCAGGCAGAACTTCGCATGGGACTTCTTGTCGTGGGTGTTACACTCCTTTGGATGGTCGGTGAAAATATTCTTGTCAGCGTGTACGAGCGACCGGAATGGGGAAATATCACAGGAACCCTCGCCATCTTGATTCCGCTGATCGGTTTCTGGTTGATGTTGAGCCACGCAGCACATCGCGATAAGGCATTGGAATGGGGGAGGGCACTCCGTTCTGGCGCTGTCATGACGCTGACGATTGCCATTGTCGGCGCGATCGTTGTGTATCTCTACGTTTGGCTCGTTCCTCAACCTATTGAGCTGTATCTGGAATACTTGCGTGAACAATATGAGGCGCAAGGTCTTGCTGCCGAGCAAATCGAAGTAGCCCTGGAAGCAACCGCAAGCTACTTTGTTCCACACGTTCAAGCACTCGCGACCGTTGTCGGATCGATTTTCACTGGCTTTATTCTTACAATCGCTATCACGCCTATACAGCGATTCCGTTTGAAACGTCGGAAGCCGCAACCACCCGTCGTATGAAGCCACAAAGCATTGCGATCTTGATTGGAGGATTGGTTCTTGTGCTCATCGCACTTGTTTTTGTTTTCACAACTGAGCCGATTCCGGAGATTGATCAGGAAAGCAAGGACTTTTTGGCGCTTGATGAGGATCAGCAGGACTACGTGACAGAACTTGTTGAAAACATTCGATCTGGTGGACCGGGCAAGGATGGTATTCCGGCGGTCGACGATCCTCAGTATGAGTCTGTAGACGATGCAAACGAGTGGTTGCTCGCGAACGATATCGTGTTTGGCGTCATCGACGGTGATCAGGCTTATGCCTACCCGCAGCGCATCGTTGTTTGGCATGAGATCGTCAACATTGAGCACGATGGCATGGCTGCATCAGTGACGTATTGTCCGTTGACCGGCTCCGCGATCGGGTACTACGCACCGAATCAAGATGCGGACGATCCTACATTTGGTGTTTCCGGAAAGCTCGTCAACTCAAACCTCATCATGTACGACCGCGAAACAGATTCGTACTGGCCACAAATCGCCGCGACGGCTATTACAGGCGATTATCTTGGATCGGAGCTAGAATCGTTCGACGTCATTTGGACGACGTGGAAACAATGGTCTGAAACCTATCCCGACACAGTCGTCATGTCGCGCGACACCGGATTTTTGCGTGATTACTCAGAAAGTGGCGATCCTTACGGTTCCTATTTAGATGAGAGTGGTTACTACTTCTCTGACAATTTGTTGTTTGCACCTATTTACGAAGACGATCGACTGGATCCGAAAGAGGTCGTTATTGGTACCATCGATGAAGACGGACAACCAGTTGCGTATCTTACGTCGTCCGTAGACGATCGCGATAGTGTCGGGGGCTTTGAAGTTATGTGGTTCGCCTGGTACGCGTACTATCCTGAGACGAAGCTGATTCAATAGATATGCACGTTGTCAAACAACTTCTCGCTGAGCGTCGATACATCTACGTGGGTATTGGAGCATTTGTGTTGTACATGCTCTTGTATCTGCTCGTGACTCAGTTTCTTGTCATCGGCGCCGATCAAGGGACCGAGTGGGGTGTAACAACCGTAGACAACTGGCAATCGCTTCTGGCCCGACAACGCGCGCCGTTTCTCTTCGAATCCATTGGGACGATCGAACTGCCGTATGTAACGATCTTTTTGTCAGTGATCAACTTGCTGATCGCGCTTATCCTCAGCGAGCTCGTTGCCTGGAACATCATGCTCAGCTATTTCATCTTTCGACGTATTGGTTGGCATGGATGGAGCGGTATAACGTCACTCGCCGCGACTGTCCCCGCCCTTTTAGGCGGTGCTGCCTGCTGCGTACCGACACTGATTCTTGTCCTTGGCTTACAGGTCACGGCAACATTGACGACGATTTGGCCGTGGGTCGTACCGCTGAGCTTCATTTTGCTTATTGTCGGCCTCTGGTGGTCGCTAAAGCAAGCATCAACGAACCCCAACATCTGTAAAAATCCAAAACGCTAAATCTATGAATTACATCTTCGTTGGACATCTTATTCAAACCATCGGTGAACTCTTTCTTGCGTACACCGTGCTTCGTGTTCACCACGGGGTGATGTTAGAGCGACGCATTGATAAAAAAGTCCTCACAGAAATGCGCACGGAACAGTTTGTTGGTATCGTTGGCGTCACGTTAATCGTTATTGGGTTTATCGTGCGCTGGATGAGCGCAATGTAGTATGAAACGTTTTCTTGTCCCCCTTGCATTTGCCATCACGGCTTTTTGTGCCGTCGTTATTGTCGGTGCCATTTGGTTTTATGCCCAAACAACGGTCCAAGAAGCGACACTTGAATTATCGCCTGACATCGAGGTAGATGAAGAGGACGCTTATGTGCCGCCAGCGTATGTCTTGGTTCACGTCGAGCCTCAGTCTCCCAATGATATGCGTGAGCATTGGCCGGACATCGTTGATTTGATCGAGCTTGCAGATTCCTATGGAGCAAAAATTACTCTGCATTTTTCCTCAACCTGGGCTTCGTACCTTGTTGATGAGCGTCTTGAGCTTGTGCATACATGGGACGAACATGGTCATGAAATTGGTCTACATCACCACGGTTTGAGCCACGCGGGCTGGGATGGGTATACAAACGTGGATAGTGAAAGTGACGATCGTCAATACGAGGGCAATATGGATGAGCTCCTCGCGATGATTGAACCATTGAGTGCAGACGGCGTGATCACGTCAGCAAGTATGTCTGACGAAGAAACAGACTGGCCCGACGGTATTTTGTACAACGCTTCTCAAACCGGACCATCAACGGGTCAACATGATTTGGTGACCTCACCAACAACGGTCGAGTACGACGGCCAAGAGGTTATTCTTGTGGGAAAGTCGGGCTATGCTGTCGACAAGCCGATCTACATCGCTTCACTTGAGGATATTGAGGAAGAACTCAACCTCGCACAGGAAGGCGAGGTAATGGGGTTGGTTATTGCCGATCCATCGATCGAGGGCCATTGGGATGAAATTGTCGAACTGTTTGTGTTTTTTGATGAGCGTGGCGTTGAAGTGCGAACGGTGACGGACATTCTCGAGGAAGCTACTGACGAAAGGCCAGAACCACCGTCACGGCCTGAGCCACATTCAAGGACTCCAGCTCCGGTGCATGCGCAATCTGCAACGACGGTGCATCAAGCGTCAACTGGATGCCCGAACCTTCAGAACCAGCAATAATAATCGCCGGTCTGTTGGTCTGTTGAGTGTGTGCAATGGCGTTCGAGCGATTTTCAAGGCGGAGGACATCCCGATCAAGAGAGGTAAGCCACGCGCTTGCGTCTTTTCGTTTCATCTCAACCCAAGGCACTGAAAACAATGTACCAGCGCTCGAGCGGACAACTTTCGGGTTCGTCGGGTCGGCACTTTCGATCAGCACGAGCGATGCGTTGAATCCGAGGCATGCGCGAAGGATCGCTCCGACATTGCCAGGATCTTGCACACCGTCGAGAGCAACGATCGTGTTCTTTGATTCTACGTCATCAACGTTCCACTCTGGCACGCGAGCAACACCAGCGATTCCTTGCGGTGTCTGTGTCGTGACGAGTTTATCGAATCCTTCCGTATCCGTTCGAGTAAAAACGAACTCGACGAACTCTCCGGCAGCGTCGATCAATTTCTTTCCTTCAACAAGGCACTTTCCAAGCTCGCGACGAGCTTTTTTACGGTGCAGTGAGCGGATGAGTTTCTCCTGGGCTTTTGATAGCATATAATGATCCTACTACAGATTAACTATGCTGAGTACCGTCGCCCTGCTTCTGGAGTTCGTCCTGCCGTGGATGTTTTTTGTATCCATGGATGTCTCAGAAGTTCCAGAAGAACTGCAAAATGACTTTGAGACCATTCAAAACGATGTCGAAGCGCAGGAGCAGGCTGACGCAGCGATCACTGGATCGAGTACTGCATTCACTGGCTTTGAGACGGTTGTTGACACCTCTCGCGTGGACGGCGTCCCGATTTGGCTGTTTCCCGTTTATGATGGACAGGATGAGATTGTTCTTTCTGGTGAGAGTGGAGATACGATCCGCATGGCGCGATATGAAATCGGCAGCGATCCGACCGCCGTCCGCACATGGACGACCGTTGCTGATACCAATACAACAGGTGGCGATGGTATCGCGGACCATTGGCACATCTTTACTCACGACTATCATTGGATTGTGTTTTCAACCGACAGCGCAAATACGAGCTACCTTTTGAAAATCGACACAGATTTTAACGTCGTTGATTCAACAGTCGTTGTTGATCAATATGAGATCACGGATGCACTCGGTCAGTTGACATTCATCCCAACGAACGACATGTTCATGGTCGAGACAGATGACGGCGTTGCGGTCGCCTACTTCTGGCCTGGGATTGGTCACAAATTGTTCCTGTTCGACACATCTCTCGAACAAGCTGGCACGGCTGAGATCGGAGGAGGAGCGTACACGCACGGAAATGGATCCAGCGCGCTTCATGTTGGGGATGAGTACTGGGTGTTCGCCGGCGAAACGCTCAACAACGTCGCTCATAGTCCATTGCAGCTGCTGAAGTTTGACGGACAGTGGAATCAGGTGTCCGAAGAGGAGCTCGTGAATGAAGAACGCACAAATCTTGCTTTCACGTCAGCTGTTATTTTGGACAATGGAACAATGATCATTCACAGTCGTATTGACGATGAGGCTTATCCGGAGGGCGAGCTTCCGCCACCACCTGATGGAACACGTACGGATGATCGTGCAGGGATCGTTCGCTACGTGATTTCTGCGGATGGGGAACTGTTGGATCGTGAGATTTTGGTTGAAAGTGATGCGCATCGTCCGCACACAGAGCTTGTTGATGACTATTTGATCACGACCTGGGACACGGTTGGATCGACGTACCTGCGCGTGGACCAGATTTTGACGGAGTAGTATGAGCGGCGGTGATGTCACGAGGAAACTGCTGCTCTGGTACCGCAAGTACGGAAGAGACTTGCCTTGGCGCAAGACGCGCGATCCATACAAGATTCTCGTCAGCGAAATCATGCTGCAGCAGACGCAAGTTTCGCGTGTGATTGATTTTTACGTAAAATGGTTGGGGATTTTTCCTAAATGCAAGTCACTTGCAAATGCAACTAACTTGCAGGTGCTAAAAGCGTGGTCAGGGCTCGGATACAATCGTCGGGCACTTGTGCTGCGAGACATCGCACGGGAGATCGTTGACCAAGGCATGCCTACATCTGAGGATGAGTGGCGAGCACTAAAAGGAATCGGCCCGTACACCGCAGCTGCTGTAAGCCTTTTCAGTATCCGAGAGCGAACATTTCCGATTGATACAAATACGCGACGCGTAGTCGGACGTATCTTTTTGAAGCATCTCTTTCCTGATCCAAGACGTGACGATGAAATCCGTAAGGTCGCCATGAAGTATCTCATGCAATCATCAAAGTTCGACGACGTTGTTCAAGCGTTGTTTGATTTGGCAAATACGCATTGCACAAAAGTGCCGACTTGTGACACATGTCCGTTGCGTGACGTCTGCAAATCATCAAAGACGTTCCTGTCTGGCAAGGTTGATACTCCAAAACGCATGATCAAAAAGGCGAACGAACGCAAGCATCGCGACAAACGTTATCCGGACCGTATTTATCGCGGTCGGATTCTCAAAACTGTCCAAACGTCCAACCGCGTACCGATCTCCAAGCTTGGACCTATCATCGATCCACACTTCGACGCCAAACTCGACACTGCATGGCTCGAAGCGATGCTGAAACGACTTGAGAAAGATGGTATGGTGAGCGTGAAGAATAATAAGGTCACATTGTATGCTTGACGTCGGCGATAAGGCTCCTGCGTTTTCTTTGCCAGATCAATCTGAAACAATCCACAAGCTATCTGATTACAAAGGGAAGTGGTTGTTGATTTACTTTTACCCAAAAGACGACACGCCGGGTTGCACAAAAGAGGCGTGCGGCATTCGCGACAACTTCCCAACGTTTAAGAAAATGAATGCTGTTGTTTTCGGTGTAAGCAAAGATTCACCTGCGAAGCATCAAAAATTCATCGACAAGTACGAGCTGCCATTCACGTTGCTTGCCGACGAATCAACCGAGATGATTCAAGCGTACGGCGCATGGAAAGAAAAAAGCATGTACGGAAAGACATTCATGGGCATTAATCGTATTTCGTACATTGTTGATCCTGATGGTAAGATTGCGAAGGTCTATCCAAAAGTGAAACCCGCAGAGCACGCGCAAGAGGTTCTAGAAGATCTCCAAGAGTTACAAAAGTCCGCCACTTAGGCGGTCTTTTGTTCTGCTTCTTTCTTTGCCATGCGGATGGCCTTGGCTCGACGGCGCTTGCGCTTTGCAACGAGCTCTTTGGCAGCCGCGACGGCTCGCGCTTTTTTGCGCTTCTTCATTGTTCGATGTGGCATACGCGTCGGAATATACAGCTGGACAAGTCTTTTGTCAACGTTTAAGCTGCGTTTTGTATGGAAATCACATCAATCAAAGGAGATATTCTAAAAACCGCAGCAGATCTGCTTGTTGTTGGTTTGTATCAGGAGGAGGACTGGGAAAACGACTTTGTTCTGTCGTTGGACGAAATGATCCGTGGCAAGCTGAAGAAAAAGGCTCAAGCGACAGATTTTCAAGCAAAGGCGGGTGAATCGCTCTTCTCTGCGGCCGGAGCGGACGCACATTGTGACTACGTTCTTGTTGTAGGACTTGGACCTCAGGACGAGCTAAATCCAGCAGGTATTCGGCAGGTTGCCGGAGCAGTTTATGGCATTGCTCAAAAGGTTCGTGTGAAAACCGTTGCAATGGAGTTGCTTGGTGAGGATCACGAAGACGTTGATGCAAAGGCAAACGGACGTGCGATTGCCGAAGCGCTGCTCTTGGCGCAGTACGAGTTTGATGCGTACAAAGAGCCAAAGAAGACGGTTCGCGTCAGCTCCGTGACAATTGTTGCGGAAGACGGTCGCGATGCACGAAAGGCTGAGCGCGGTATTGAGGACGCGAGAATGATCGTCGATGGTGTGACGGTTGCGCGTGATCTTGTGAACACACCTGCTCAGGACATGAATCCATCGCGTCTTGCTGAAAGTGCGGAGCAGATTGCGAAGCTGTCTGATGGACGCGTGAAGGCAAAGATCTACGATCAAGAATGGTGTGCAAAGAAAAAGATGGGATCGTATCTTTCTGTTGCACGTGGATCTGATGCAGAGCCAAAGTTTATCCACCTCGTTTACAAACCAGCCCGCAAAGCGCGAAAGGTCGTTGCTCTTGTTGGAAAAGGCGTGACCTTCGACTCCGGTGGGTACTCTTTGAAGCCTGGTAAGTCCATGGAAACGATGAAATGTGACATGGCAGGTGGCGCGGCAGTGCTCGGAACCTTTGCAACGCTTGCACGACTACAACCGCGCGTCGAAGTGCACGGCATCATCGCGGCAACAGAAAACATGATCAACGGAAAAGCGACGCGTCCAGGTGACGTTGTACGTGCCATGAACGGAAAAACGATTGAGATCTTGAATACGGACGCGGAGGGTCGCCTGACATTGGCGGACGCTCTTGGGTACGCACAGAAGCAGAATCCTGACTACGTTGTTGATCTGGCAACGTTGACGGGTGCGTGTGTCGTCGCTCTTGGTGAAGAAATGTCCGCCGTGATGTCCAACGACGATACGTTTGCACAAGATCTTCTCGCAGCAGCTTCAACAGCAGGTGAAGAAATGTGGCAGATGCCGTTGTATGCACCATATCGTAAACTGATGGACTCAGACATTGCTGACATCCGCAACATCTCAACAACGCGTTACGGCGGATCGCTGACAGCCGGACTCTTCTTGCAGGACTTCATTGAAGAAGGAACAACCTGGGCGCACCTTGATATCGCCGGACCAGCGTTTGCAGAACGTCCAATCGGAACCTATCTTGGCAAAGGAGGAACGGGGTACGGTGTCCGTACGTTGACGACGTGGCTTGCAGCGCTATAATGCGCGCATATGAATGTCATTGTTTACTCCACTCCGACCTGTCCGTTTTGCAAACAAGCAAAAGAGTTTCTCGATTCACTCGGCGTCGCCTACGAGGACATCGACGTGTCGGCGAATCCAGAGAAAGCGCAAGAGATGATTGAGAAGTCAAGTCAGATGGGTGTGCCCGTCATCGATGTGGACGGTGAGATCATCGTCGGCTTCGACAAGAAGAAATTGCAAGAGCTTCTCAAGTAACACAAAAACTGGCTTGCGCCAGTTTTTGTTATTGGTCATATACGTCCTATTGGTCTTATGGCCTTTGAGGGCCTATCACGCTTTTCCAAGGGTCTCCTGTCCGGATTCCCATTCAACGGGGCAAAGCTCTCCAGACTGCAACGCTTCAACCACACGCAATGTTTCCTTCACAGACCGTCCAACCGATCCGGACGATACAAGCACGTAGCGAACGATTCCTGCATCGTCGATGACGAAGAGTCCACGCTCCGCAAGACCTTCATCTTCATTGTAGACTTGATAGTCTTTTGCAAGCTGATGCGTAGTGTCCGCGATTACTGGGTACTTAACCTGCGGGAGATCCTGCTCAAACCACGCTTTGTGTGACCACTCCGAGTCGGTCGATGCGGCAACGATCTCGCAGTTCATCTTTGCGAAGTCCTCTTGATGCTTTGCAAACTCGCGCAGCTCCGTCGGACAAATAAACGTGAAGTCTCGCGGGTAGAAAAAGAGGACTGTCCACTTGAACTTGTAGTCTGAAAGGCTAACCTTGGTGAATTCTCCCTCCTTGTACGCCACGAGCTCACGAAAGTCGGGCGCCGGTTTTCCAATGTAAATCATATACGTTTGTTTATTGATTTGGGTCCTCATTGTATACTACGCGTCGACCCTTGTACAACGTCCATTTTTGGAGTAAACAGTAAACAATATGAACAAAAAACAGACTCTCTGGGCCGTGATCGCGGTCGTCATCATTATCGGAGCACTCGTCTTCTATCGCCAATGGCAGATGGATAGCCTCGTCAGTGGACTGAATCTCGATCTTGAAAACGGTCTTTTAGCAGAGCCCGAGACGGTTGACGGTGAAACATACCTGGTTCCGTCCGAGTACGTGTTTGATTCCGGAGCCGAACTTCCCGCGCTTAATGATCCGGACTTTACTTACGTCACGGATGCCGACAGCTATCTTTCCGATGAGGTCGACGGCGTGAGTATTGAAATCGGAGCAGAACAGTACTTCTTCTCATATCAAATTCTCAACTGGCACGAAGTCGTAAACATGAACGATGCCGGATTGGCCGTCACGCATTGCATGCTTTGTCGATCATCCGCCGTTTATGAAACGCAAGAGCCGTTGATGCATGCCGGAAAGGTCTATAACAATAATTTGTTGTTAATGGACGAATCTTCTGGATCATACTGGAATCAGTTCACAGGCATGGCGATCGTTGGCGACAGAGCAGGTGAAGAACTGACAAGCTATCCGTCTGAAGTCATGACTTGGGGCGAGTGGAAGGACCTCTATCCAAACGGCTCTGTGCTGTCGACAGATACCGGATATGACCGCGACTACACGCGTCATCCATTTGAAAACTACGACGTCGCTGACCTCTACTACTTCCCGCTAAACCAGATTGACGATCGCATGTCCGCTAAGTGGATTGTTGACGGACTCGACCTTGGAGATATGTCCGTCGCGTACTCGCGCGACATCATGAAAGGCATTTGGGTGCACAACTTCACGCACGGCAATCTTGTGTACGTCGCCATGTACGACACAGAAGATGAGGTAACGCGCGTGTTCACCGCTGGAAGTTCGTTCACGTACGACAATGAAGAAAATGTCTTCGTTGATCAGGATGGCGGCACGTGGTCTGCTGACGGCGTAGCGCTCACGGGCGCACAAACCGGAACGCAACTGGATCAAGTTCAGACACAATCGAGCTTCTACATGTGTTGGTACGCAAACCACACAGACACATTCATCGCTTCGATCGATCTAATGGACGAGGCAGGAGAAGGCGAAAGCGATGAGTAATGCTGGCACACTTTACGTCGTTGCCACGCCGATCGGGAATCTATCGGATGTTTCTGAGCGAGTCTTGAATACATTGGCTGAGGTTGATCTCATTGCCGCAGAGGACACGCGCGTAACGCGTAAGCTCTTGAGTGCGTTTGACATCCAGACGCCGACAACATCGCTTCATCAGCACACTTCTTGCACAAAGGAACGAACGTTGATCGGTGAAATACTCGACGGAACATCGGTTGCCGTTGTCAGTGACGCCGGAACACCCGGAATCTCTGATCCTGGATCGCACTTCGTCTCTATGGCAATGGAGCAGGGAATCGAAGTTGTGCCGATCCCAGGTCCAAGTGCTCTTGTGACGGCGTTGAGCGCATGCGGCTTCCCAACAAACCGCTTTACGTTCGTCGGATTCCCACCATCGAAAAAAGGACGAACGAAGTTCTTCGATGAAGTTGCATCGATCAAGCATACCGTTGTTCTCTATGAGTCGAAGCACAGACTCACCAAAACACTAGAAGCATTGCCAGCCAACCGACAGGCGATGATTGCGCGAGAGTTGACGAAGAAACACGAAACGATCTACCGAGGGACGATAAAGGAATTGCGTGCAGAGCTTTCGGAAGGGAAGAAGGGTGAGTTCGTCATCGTTCTCGCCCCCACTGGTGACAAACTCCTATGAATCGAATCTACATCACAACATCTATTCCGTACGTGAACGCCGTTCCACATATCGGCTTTGGTCTTGAGTATGTGCAAGTTGATGCGGCTGGGCGCTACTGGCGCGAACGATACGGTGAAGGGAATGTGCGCACGCAGACCGGTTCTGATGAAAATAGTTTGAAAAATGTCCGCGCGGCAGAAGAAGCTGGCGAAGACGTTGCGTCGTTTGTGAAGCGACACGCAGCAGAGTTTGAAAAGCTCGATGCTGTACTCGATGCTCAATACGATGATTTCATCCGCACGCGCGAAGATCGACACATCCGCGGCGCGCAGGCACTCTGGTCACGCTGCAAGCCAGAAGACATCTACAAGAAGCCGTACACCGGACTGTACTGTGTCGGCTGCGAGCTGTTTTATCCTGAGAAAGACGTTGAGAATCGTCACTGTCCAATTCATAAAAAAGAACTTGAAGAAGTCTCGGAGGAGAACTACTTTTTCCGTCTTTCAAACTACGAAGACAAACTCTTGGAACTCATTGAGTCCAAGCAGCTTCGCATCATGCCAGAGAATCGTAAGAACGAAGTTATCTCGTTCATCAAGTCCGGACTTGAAGACTTTTCCATTTCTCGCTCGCAAGAGCGCGCGAAGCATTGGGGTGTTCCTGTGCCGGGTGATGAATCGCAAGTGATGTATGTGTGGTTTGATGCTCTCTCTAACTACATCACAGCGCTTGGCTTTGCTGATGACGAAGAGGCGTACCATCGATTCTGGCTCGAGAACGAACGTCGTGCGCACGTCATTGGAAAAGACATCGTACGTTTCCACGCTGTTTACTGGCCAGCCATGTTGATGTCCGCCGGCGTGCCGCTGCCAACGGAGTTGTTCGTACACGGATTCTTCACGATCGAAGGGGAGAAGATGTCCAAGTCCATTGGAAACGTCATTCAGCCAAAGGAACTTGTTGACGAGTACGGTGTAGATGCTGTGCGGTACTTCTTGCTGCGTGAAATGCCGTACGCTGATGACGGTGATATCTCCCGTGACCGTCTTGAAATCCGTTACGCAGAGCTCGCAAACCAGCTCGGCAACCTCGTCAATCGTGTGGCGGCAATGACAGGGAAGTACTTTGACGGAAAGCTGGATCTCCCCAAGGTTGATTGGTTGAAGCAAGATGCTGACCTGGAGGACTTCATGAGTCACTACAACTTCAAAGCGTATCTTGATTACGTGTTTGAAGCTGTTGGACGAGCGAATGAGCTTATTGACAAAGAACAACCATTCAAAACAGTAAAGACAGATCCTGAGGCGGCAAAGAAGACTCTGACTGACGTTGCCGAGATTATCCGATGGGTTGGAACGGCACTCAAGCCGATCATGCCAGGTTCGGCAGAAGAAATTCTGCGACGATATTCGAATGATGGTATTCTTACAGGAGACCCACTGTTCCCGCGTAGAGATGTATGACGTTTACTATTGCTGATCTCGTTCTCCTTGCGATTGCGGCGTTCTTTATTTTGTCTGGACTCTATCAAGGGTTCATTCGCACAGCCGGTTCGCTTGTTGGATTGATCGGTGGTGTCATCATCGCGTCGATCGGCATCGATTGGCTCTCAGGTATCATCAACCTTGCCGACCATCCCGGATGGACGATTACCATCTTCCTTATCATCCTTGTGATTTGTGCGCAGATCATCGGCTGGGTGTTTTATCTTGCGGACCGCGCGTGGAAAATTATTTCAATCATCCCGTTTCTCTCAAGCATCAATAAGCTCCTCGGTGGTATTCTCGGATTAATTGAAGCTGTCGCCGTTATTGCTGCTATCGGTTACGCGGCAACGACCTATCTTTCAGAAGGCGGTGTGCAAACGGCAATCCTTGAGTCTCAAGTCATGGACTGGCTTTCCATTGCCGTTGGTATCATCACCTGGATTGTCGGACTCGTGCTATGAATTTAATTGACACGCACTGCCATGTTCACTTCCAGGCCTACAAGGATGACATGGACGAAGTGGTGAAGCGCTCGCTCGACGTTGGTGTGCAGATGATAACCGTCGGCTCGCAATCAACAACAAGTAAAGATGCTGTCGAACTTGCGGAGAAGTACGACGGTGTGTGGGCGACAATCGGATTACATCCCAACCACCTGCATAAGCAGGAATTTTTTGACGCAGATGAACTTCCGCCTGAGCAGCAGGCGACCGGAAAGATTAAAACGCGCGCTGAGGCGTTTGACCCTGAGTATTATCGAACACTTGTTGACCATCCAAAGGTTGTGGCTATCGGCGAGTTTGGACTTGACTACTATCGTGTTCCAGATCATCTCGACCGAGATGAGGTTATTCAGACGCAAAAAGAAAGCTGCGCAAAGCAGTTGGCGTTTGCAAGTGAGGTCGACAAGCCAGTCGTGATTCATTGTCGAGATGCACACATAGCGCAATACGAACTACTGAAGGCTGAGATTGATCGTGGTGGACTTAAGAAGCGTGGTGTTATTCATTCGTTCACCGGAACGGTTGAGGATGCGCAGCGCTACGAGGAGCTCGGTTTCTTTGTTGGCCTAAACGGCATTCTCACGTTTTCAAAAGACTTGCAAAAGGCCGTGAAAGACATTCCACTTGAACAGATCGTCGTTGAAACCGACGCACCATATCTCACACCGCCGCCACATCGCGGCAAACGCAACGAGCCACTGTACGTCGAGTTCATAGCAAAACTCG
>CAYFME010000015.1:11695-29710 GCA_964344145.1 uncultured Gammaproteobacteria bacterium | reverse complement strand
ATCGGGATGTGTTAGGCTTATGGCGTATGGATCCAAAGCTGTTTGTGGCAGCCAAAGCCATGATTGTTCACGAGGGAAAGGTTTTGATGTTGCGCGAGGCATCGACGAGTCCTGATGGAACGCAGATTGGTCTTATGCAGTTTCCAGGCGGACGGCTTAAGCCAGGCGAAGCGGTGACTGATGGATTGAAACGCGAGGCGTTTGAAGAAACGGGGCTGGCTGTCACGCCCGTTCGCCCGGTGGCGGTGCAGGAATGGCGTCCGCATGTGCGTGGCGAGGACTAGCATATCGTGGCGATATTCTTTGAATGTACGGCGGAACTTTCGGAGATCAAGCTAAGCGAAGAACATGATGCGTACGAGTGGATCGATCCGAAGGACTATCAGAACGTTAACATTGTTGATAATCTAAGAAAGGTTTTTGAAGCGTATAACAATCTATGAGCGTTATTTTTATCACAGGAGGGGCGACGGGGCTTGGAAAAGAAATCGCACGGCAGGCGTGCAAAGATCACACAATCGTCGTGTTTGGACTGGATAATGACGATCTGAAAGCAACCGGCGACGAGCTTGGCTGCGAGACGATTGCCGGCGATGTGATGGATCATGAAGGTGTTGCGAAGGCGCTAAAGGGCGTCGTTAAAGAACACGGCAGTGTCGATGTTTTAGTGAACAACGCGGGACTTTGGATTGAAGGTCCGCTTGAAGAAAACGATCCCGATTACATTCACAAAGTCATGGAAGTGAATGCGATTGGTCATATACTCACAACGCGTGCGGCGCTTCCGATTATGAAAAAACAGAAGTCTGGACTGATTGTGAACGTTGTTTCAAAGAATGGACTGGAAAAGGGCGCTGGACGCACAGTGTACAACGCATCGAAGTGGGCGATGACAGGCTTTACAAAGTGTCTGCAAGAAGATTTAAAAGGAACGGCTATTCGCGTGACAGGATTCTATCCGGGCCGCATCGACACACCTCTGTACGAGTCTGCCGGTGCTGAAAGTAAGCCTGCGACCAGTATGACGGTCGAAGATTGCGCCACACAGGTCGTGCATGTGATCAACAGCCCGGATAACGTCATCATCCGCGAGCTTGGAATGGTAGCGAATGTCTAACATGTCGAAGATCATTACAACGTCATATAGTGGTCCGGATTTGGATGGATACGGCTGTTCTGTTGCGTATGCTGAGTTGCTTCGGGCGCAAGGTAAGGATGCGCAAGCACATGTGTGGGGCGATCCGCATCTTGAAGTTGAATGGTTTATCGAGAATTTTGGACTCGAGCGCGTTGGCCCAACAGATATGTCTGACGTTGATGTGGTTTTATTGGATACGAGCGATCTTGGAAGCGTCCCTGGTAATCTACAAGTAGATCGAGTGATCGAGATAATTGATCATCGTAAGTTGCACGAGGCCGAGAAGTTTCCAAACGCGACGGCACAGATCGAGCTCGTCGGCGCCGCCGCGACACTGGTTGCTGAACGGTTCCAAGAAGCAGGCGTCGATCCGTCAAAAGAAAGTGCGTTGTTTTTACTCGGAGGGATTATTTCAAACACACAGGACTTTACGGTAACCGCGACAACTGAGCGTGATCACGAAATGGCCAAGTGGCTACGAGAAGTGTCTGGAGCTCCCGATGATCTGGCTCGTCAGATGTTTGTTGCCAAATCGGATCTTTCCGGAGATCGATTACGAAGTACGCTATTGAGTGACATGAAGATATTAACGATCCAAGGGAGGGTCGTTGGCACTTCGCAACTGGAGATCATTGGTGTGAAAAAACTCGTCGAGACTCGTCGTGACGAAATTCAGGACGTTGTCGAGCGCATTCGCGACGGAAATAACGCCGAGTTTATGTTTCTTAATATGAAGGATCTTGATCTTGGAAAGAGTTACGTGCTCTGCGCAGATCAAGTCACGAAAGATCTAATGGAGGACGCTACGGATATTGAATGGAATGGTCGCCTTGGACTCTCCTCGACGCTTACGGTGCGTAAACAGTTAACATCGTGGCTCAACGATAAACTTGCCTAGCTATGTCACAAAAAGCCAAACGCATTGCTCGTGGACTCTACGCTTACCGCCAGTCGATCGCTTGGTGGGTTCTGATGATTTTTGTGACGTTGGTTGTACAGATCTGGGTGTTTGGTTACAGCACGACGTTGAATCTCCCTGCCGCGCTAACGATTTCGGCCTTTGTTCTCGTCGGTGTCGACAAGTGGAATGCGATTCGTCACGTGTGGCGCGTGCCAGAGAAGTTTTTCTACTTCGTCGCCCTCGCGTTTGGATCGCTCGGCATTCTCGTTGGCATGTACGTTTTTCGCCACAAGATCAGCAAGTTGTCGTTTCAGTTTGTGCTGGCGATCGTCATTTTGATTCAAGTCGGCTTGCTCGCGTGGTATTACGCGGACGCCGGTGTGCTATAATCCGTCCACTATGAACGAGACAACACGAGAAAACACAACGCAGTTCGAAGTTGCATCCGGCTCTGGACAGCTGGAGCGCGTTTATCAACGATTGCAGCAAGCGAAGGTTCGTCGACGTGAGCTGATGAAGATGTGCAAGGATGAGCTTTCGCACAATCAGCAGCATCAAGAGATCGTGGAGGAGATGAAGCGACTGCGTGCGGAGAAGAAATCGATTGAGCAGGATGTGCGTATGCATGCGCTCGGGATCGAGGCAGAGTTGGACGAATTAAAGACGGAGATCCAGTCTGACGGAGAGCTTCTCGCCGACGTTGCACTGAACATGTACACCTCGGGCGAAAACGTTGAGATCGTTGACGCAGACGATAACCGATACGTCCCTCTTTTCAAGGTTACGTTCAAACGACAATGAGCGCGACACCCCCGCACCGGCGTTCCGGTCGGGGGTGTTGTTCGTAGAACTGGTCAGTTCGGCTGGAAGATCATCCGAACTTCGTAGTAGTGGTCTTCCTGCGCGGCAGGCCACGTGGTCTTCTTCACGATGTCCAGCGCGCAGATGCACTGCGTCGGCGCGCCGTCACAGGCTTCGTACCGAGGCTTGTACTTCTCCGTGTAGATTCCGTCGAGCACCTCACCGTTGCTGTCCACGTAGAACAGGAGGGCGGTGGAGACGAAGGGGTTGATGGGTCGACCTCCGCCGTAGGAGCCCTTCATCTTGCACTCACTCATCTCGCCGCGGACGGTGTCGAGGATCCACTCGAAGCGCTGCTCGTCGACCTCGCCGTCGAACATGAGCGTCTCAGAGCTCCACGGCGCTTCCATCGGTCGCTCGAGAGCTTCCAGGATCTGAACGCGTGCGGCGAGATCTTCAGAGAGCTGGTTCGCATCCAGCGCGGTCCACACGGCAGAGCGCGTGAACCAGGTCAGCGCATCGTGGATCGTCACCTTCTTGCAGCTGGCGAACTGCTCTTCGTCGTCCAGCTCGGCGATGTAGGCGTAGCCGATCTCGATGGTCTCTTCGCGGCATCGCACGTCGCTGCTTCCGACGGAGAGCTGTCGCAGCATGGTCTCAGTCTCGCCCTGAAGGGCCTCGACCTCCGCTTGCAGCGTGGCGTTGCTGTCCTCGAGCTGAGCCATGCGCGCTTCCATGTCAGCGCGGCGTCCAGCCTCGGAGGGTGTGGTGAGGGTTAGAAGGAGAAGAGTGGAAACGTATAGCACCTCGGCCTCGTTGTTGAAGGGCACGTTCGTTTTACTCGATTTTGGCCTTTTTGTCAATATCTATTGACCTTTTCGGGCCATCGTGGTAACTCTGGGCTCTATGGAGCATGTTGATAAGCCGATCACAAAACCTGAAAAGCCTTCATTTTGGAAGCGTCTGAAGCGCCGCCGTTGGTGGATCGTGGCAGGCGTTGTTTTTGTTCTGGTTATTGCGGTGGTTGTTGGTGGCCGAGGTGGCTCAGATGTTGAGTACGTTACGGCTCAGGTTGTCCGAGGTTCGTTGACGCAAACGGTTGAAGCTTCTGGAGAGTTGGCATCGCTTACAGATGTTGATCTTTCGTTCGAGAGCTCAGGAACCATTGCGTCGATTCCGGTTACGATTGGCGACGAGGTCGAAGAAGGTGCGCTGCTCGCGACGTTGGCATCGTCCGATGTCCTCGCTGAGCTGTCCCGCGCGCAGGAAAGCGTGAACCTCGCGCAAGCAAACATTAATCAACTTCTTGCTGGATCAACAGATGAAGAGATCGCGGCAGCGCAAGCAGCGTACGATGCAGCGAGTGTCGACTACAGCAACGCGATTGCCACGGGCGAAGTGAACGTTGAAACGGCGGCGATTAATCTTGATCAAGCGCAGGATGATCTCGCACAGGTTCGCACAGACAATGACGAAGACATTGCGCAAACGTATGAAGATCTTCGTAGCGTGTTGCGCGAGAACGTGATTGAGATTCGCAGCACCCTTGCAGACGCTGATGATGTTCTTGGTCGTGAGCAAAAGAATGCCAACGATGATTTTCAAAATATTCTAGCAGCGTCAGATCTACAGACACTCAATGACGCAAACCGTTCGTACGACAGTGCGGCTGAAGCACGCGATGCTGCTGAGTCTGCGGTGTACGCGCTGACAAGTGATTCGACGTTCGACGAGATCGATGCAGCCGCGGATGTGGTGCAAGAAGCGCTCGAGCTCACCGCCGATGCCCTGTACGACACGCGTCGTGTACTCGATGCGACGTTCTCAAACTCCACCAATCTTTCCAAAACAGAACTCGATGCGTTTAAAACAACGATCGACACAGGGCGTAACACTATTCAAAGTGAAGAAGGGTCTCTTCTTACGCAACGTCAGTTGATTGATTCAACACAGATCGCAGCTGACACCGCCGAAGAGGATGCGCTCAACGATTACGAGGGTGCTCTGCAGGCGTACACGAAGGCGCAAACTGATCGCGATGCCGCTGTCGCATCGGCCGCAGCAACGCTCGCAAGCCGTGCAGCGGACTTGGCAAACGTCGCAGCGCAAACGCGAAGCGTTGACTTGGCACCGTTGCAAGCACAGCTCGGACAAGCTCTGGCCGATCTCGATGCAACGAGCGCACGCCTTTCCAAAACCGAACTCCGTTCACCGATTACCGGCGTTGTCACGGCCATCGAGTATGATGTTGGTGAGCTGGCGTCCGCTGGTGCGGTCGTGATGACGGTACAGAACACGCAGCTTGATGCATATAAAGTGTCCGTGCAGATTTCCGAGTCCGACATTGCCAAGATCGAAGTCGATCAGATGGCAGAGATGACCTTTGATGCCTTTGGCGATGACGTTGTTGTTGAAGGGTACGTGATGTCGATCGATCCTGCCGAGCAGACGGTTGAAGGAGTGGTGTTCTATGAAGTTGATGTCACACTCGGCGAAGGTGTCGCTGGCATGAAGCCAGGAATGTCGGTCGACGTTACTATTTTCACAAACCAAGTGGACGATGTGCTGTATGTGCCGCAGCGCGCTGTCCTTGAGCGTGATGACGTTCCGTACGTTCGCATCCTTACTGACACGGGCTACGAAGAGCGCACGGTTGAAAAAGGCTTGCGCGCTGATGGCGGATTCATCGAGATTATCTCAGGACTGGAAGAAGCCGAGGAGGTCATCCTTTCGATTCGAGAATAGCTATGCAACCATTGATCCAATTGAAAGACATCACCAAGACGTACGTCAACGATGATGTTGAGACGCCTGTATTGCATGGCGTCTCTTTGGACATTGCGCCTGGCGAGTTTGTGGCGATCATGGGTCCATCAGGCTCAGGAAAGTCTACATTGATGAACATTCTTGGGTTTTTAGATGAAGCAACGAGTGGAACCTACCATTTTGAAGGAACGGATGTTTCTAAGTTATCCGACGATGAACTGGCCCTGATGCGACGGAATAAAGTCGGATTCGTATTTCAGTCGTTCAACTTGTTGCCGCGCACATCGGTGCTCGAAAACGTCACCCTGCCATTGGTATACGATCGCATGCCCGCGAGTGAGCGCGAAGCGGAGGCGCGAAGTGTGTTGCGTGCCGTCGGCCTTGAACATCGTTTAATGCACTTGTCGAATCAGCTCTCAGGTGGTGAGCGCCAGCGCGTGGCCATTTCCCGCGCCCTCGCTGGATCACCAAGTATTATTTTTGCGGACGAGCCAACCGGAAACCTAGACTCAAAGTCCGGCATCGACGTTCTCCATTTGTTCCAGCGGTTGCACGAGGAAGGGAATACGATCGTGATGATCACGCACGAGCTCGAGGCCGCTGAGTTTGCGCATCGCATTGTGTCGATTCGCGATGGAAAGATTGTGGGGTGATATGTTGCCGGCGGATCTTCTCAAAACATCGTTCACAGCCCTGCGCCGCAACAAGTCGCGATCGATTTTGACGATCCTCGGCATTGTGATTGGTATTGCGTCGGTGATTCTGATGCTTTCCATTGGTCAAAGTGCCGAAGGGTTGATCCTTAATCAGGTCGCTGACCTTGGAGCAGATCTCGTGTTTGTTGAACCAGCTGCCGGTGATCCAACGTCCGGTCCACCAAATCCGTTTATTGAGCAGACGTTGACGTTAGATGACGCGGAGGCGTTTGAAGAAAGTCCGTACTTCAGTGCGGTCTCAACAACGCTTACCTCCACGCTGCCCGTGACGCGCGATGAAGAGAGTACGTTTGCGTCGATCAACGGAACAGACGAGTTTTATTTGGACGTCTTTCCTGCAGAGATGCTCTACGGTCGTTTTATTGATCAGGATGATGTGGACGGCTACGCGCGCGTCGCTGTACTTGGTGTTGATATTGCGACCGACTTGTTTGGTGATCAGGATCCAACAGGAATGAAAATGAAAATCAATGACGTGACGGTTCGAGTCATTGGTGTGCAAGATGAACAGGGAACACGCTTTTTCCAGAACCTAGACGATCAAATCGCCGTGCCAGTGACCACGATGCAACGCGATCTAACGGGGCTTGATACGGTCAACTATTTTTCCATGCGCGCGGTTGGCGATATTGAGATTGCCAAGGAAGAGGCGCGTTGGATTATGCGAGACGAACATAACATTGATAATCCAGACGGCGACCCCGCCCTTGATGACTTTTTTGTAAGCTCGCAGAGTGATGCCGTTGAGATCATTGGCGTGGTTGGATCGGTTCTAACACTGCTGCTGTCATCGATTGCGGCGATTTCCCTTGTGGTCGGTGGAATCGGCATCATGAACATCATGTTGGTGTCGGTGACGGAGCGCACGCGCGAAATCGGATTGCGCAAGGCGCTTGGAGCGACGCGACGGGAAATCCTTGAGCAGTTTCTGGTTGAGGCTGTGTTGCTCACGCTTGTTGGTGGATTGATTGGTGTGCTGTTCGGTGTTGCGATTTCGTTGCTCGGTGGATTCGTTGGTGCGCAGTTCGTAGACGGTTGGGATGTAGCGATTCCGATGAGCGCGATCGTTCTCGCTGTGGTTGTTTCTACGATTGTTGGTGTGATTTTCGGCGTGTACCCAGCACGCCAAGCCGCAAAGCTTGATCCAATCGAGGCGTTGCGATACGAGTAATGGTTGCAAAAAGCACGCGACCCGCTGCGTCCGAGTACGGACGAGCGGGTGTTTGGGTCGACGTTAGGCCGAGAGGCTGACGCTCTGGACGATGCGCGCCAGCGCGTTGGCAGCCTTGTAGGTGGTGATCCACCCGTGGCCGGACTGAGGGCTGTGGTCCAGGGAGGAGCGTGGCTCGTCCTGGACATCTTCGCAGGTCACGAAGCCGTCACGCATGGGGACGAACAGCTTGGTCCAGTGGATCTGGGCGATGTCGCTGGCGAGGCCGAAGAGCTTCGGGAACGAGAGCTGCAGGCACGGCCAGATGGGCTCCGGGTGCAGGCGAGTCGCCAGTGCGTATGCGCGGTGCGGGTCCATGCTGGATCCGAACAGACGTCGCAGTCCCACTGCGTTGACGTAGACGCCGTTGCGCGCGTGGACGAGGGCCAGTGTGAAGGCGATTGGAATGCACGACACGGCCCACAGGAACGCGCGCAAGCTCAGGCCCGTGGCCGGAACGGGACTCACCCCGATCCAGACCTTCTCGGCGAGCTGCGGCTTGAGCTTGGTTGCCATGCGCGCGACCAGCGCGCCAGTCGAGAAGCAGATGATGACATCGCATCCGGCGCAGGCGTCACACACGCTCTGGGCGTACTCCTGCATGTTGCGGCCCGTGTAGGGCAGCGGCAGGACGATGTGCCCCTCGCGCTCGAGTTGCGCGGCGGTGGAGTCGAAGTACGCCAGTGTGGCGTCACCCGTCTCGTGTCCCCAGGCCCCGCCAAGCAATCCAACGGTCAGTTGACTCATAGAATGCCCTCCCGTCGCGTCATGCGACAGGCCAACCTAGCGCATTTTGACGAAAACGTCAATCTTCCGCCAACCTTCGCGTTAAGTTGATTCTGGGGAGGAAGTCCTTGCGATAAATGCATCAATTCGCTAAAATCTGCGCATTATGGCTAGAAAATCTAGAGGATCTCGACGAGGGCTCAATATCTCAGTGGCGATCATTGTGTTGTTGTTTCTATTCACCGGATCGGTTGCGTATCCGGCGTACTGGAATAAGGCCGCGGCCGTCACGCCACTTCCAGAGCTCAGCGAAGATGGGTTCCGTTTGGGCCTTGATCTGCAAGGCGGTGTGCACTTGGTGTACGAGGCTGACATGTCGCAGATCGATGGCGAGGATCGATCCGATGCACTTGAGGGTGTAAAAGATGTCATTGAACGCCGCGTAAACGCTTTTGGTGTTTCAGAACCAGTTGTGCAGACAAACATCAGCGGTGATTCGTATCGCGTGATCATTGAGCTTGCTGGTGTGTTCGATGTGACTGAGGCGATTGACTTGATTGGTGAAACGCCGATTCTTGAGTTCAAGCTGCCAAACGAAGATGTTGAAGATGATTTGGAGTTGTCCGACGAACAGCTAGTGGAATTGGAAGAGGCTCAGGCGGTTGAGCGCGAAGAAGCACTCGCTGTGCTTGATCGTGCACTTGCCGGCGAAGACTTTGCGAGTTTGGTCGACGAATTTTCAACGCACGATCAAACAGCGTTGACAGACGGCTATATTGGTTATGTAGACGTGGACACGGAGGTTTTCGGAGAGCTTGCAACGCAAATTGAGGCGGACGGTTACAGTACGGGCATTATCGACGGTCTCTACGAGGCAAACTCAAACCTGCATATCGTCGATTACATTTCGTCGATTTCACAGGACGAAGTCTTCCTGTCGCACATTCTGATTTGTCACAACGAGTCAGAAAGCTGTGTGAATGATCAAAGTAAGGCTGAAGCGTTGGTAGAAGCGCAGGAAATTGCATCGACCGTAACAACGGATACGTTCCCACAGACGGCTGTTGATGAATCTGATGGTCCAACGGCATCGCGTGCTGGAGAGCTTGGATGGGTAACGGAAGGTTCGATGGTTACCGCCTTTGAGGAGGCGTATCTTGCCATGGAAGACGGAGCGATTTCCGACGTTGTCGAAACCGAGTTCGGCTATCACATTATTTGGCGCCAGGGATCGCAAACATCAACCGTGTACGAGATCGCACACATCCAAATGCCATGGACAACCGAGGCGGACATTCTGGAAATCGATTTGTGGGTCAATACAGAACTTTCGGGAAAGGATGTTGAGCGCGCATCTGTTGCCTTTGATCCAAACACGGGCGTGCCATACGTACTGCTGGACTTCAGTAGCGAAGGTGGCGATTTGTTCGCTGCAATCACGGAAGAGAACGTTGGAAATGTCATTGGGATCTTCTTGGACGGTGAAGCTATTTCCACGCCGGTTGTGCAAGAGGCGATTTACGGAGGTGAAGCGACGATTCAAGGAAGCTTTACGATTGAAGAAGCAAAGTTGCTTGCACAGCGCTTGAACGCAGGTGCGTTGCCGGTGCCAATTGATCTACTGTCACAACAAACGGTTGGACCGACCCTTGGACAAGAATCCCTTAACGCAAGCGTACAAGCAGCGCTGATCGGTATTGTCTTGCTCGCCATCTTCATGGTGCTGTACTATCGATTGTCTGGACTCATCGCGGTTATGGCCCTCGCTTTATACGTGGCGATCAACCTCGCACTGTACAAGTGGCTTGGTGTGACGATGACACTCGCCGGTATCGCTGGATTTATCCTGTCGATGGGTATGGCTGTGGATGCGAACGTGCTGATCTTTGAGCGCTTGAAAGAAGAGCTCAAGAGCGGTCGCGACTTGCCAACTGCCATTGACGAAGGCTTCCGCCGCGCGTGGACGTCGATCCGTGATGGAAACCTCACGACGTTGATTGCAGCCGGTGTGTTGTTCTCTATGAGTACGAGTTTCATTAAAGGCTTTGCCCTAACATTGGCACTTGGAATTCTCGTTTCAATGGGAACGGCGATCATGGTGACACGCGTGTTGCTCAAATGGGTGAGTGCGTGGAAAGCGTTTAGAAATACCGGCCTCTACGGAGTAAAGAAGCAATAGTATGAAATCATTCGACATCATTGGACGTTCAAAGGTCTGGTTCACGCTATCAAGCGTGCTGGTTGTTGCATCGATCGTCAGCTTAATCGCTTTTGGACTGAACCTTGGCATTGACTTCACTGGCGGTAGCTTGATGGACGTGCGTTTTGAAGGAGACATAGAGACGTCTGCGGTTGAGGAGTCAGTCGAAGCGCTCGGCTACGATGCATTGGTACAGGAAAGTGACGACAACGGCTACATCGTTCGACTAGAGACGATTGATCAAACGCAACACGACGAAATCCTTGCAGGACTTGAAGCGCTTGGTGTGTATGAAGAGTTGCGGTTTGAGTCGATTGGTCCGGTGATTGGTGATGAGCTTAAGCGCGCGTCGCTGTGGGCGGTGATCATTTTGCTTGTGTTGATCGTTTTGTATGTCGCCTGGGCGTTCCGTAAGGTGTCTGAACCGGTTGCATCGTGGAAGTATGGAATGTTGACGATTGTCGCCGCGGCACACGATGTGATCATCCCGCTGGGAATCTTTGCAGCCCTTGGTCATTTCTACGGCTATCAAGTTGATACGGCATTCGTCGCAGCACTTTTGACCATTCTGGGTTACTCGATTAACGACACGATCGTGATCTTCGACCGTACGCGTGAGAACTTAGTAAGTAATCGTCACAGTGATAAGGCGTTTGGCGAGATTGTGAACAAGAGTGTGTTGCAGAGCTTTGCGCGATCAATGAACACCTCTTTGACAACGTTGCTCGTCTTGCTCGCCATCTTCCTATTCGGTGGAGAAACAACCAAACCGTTCATCCTGGCGCTGATCATCGGTGTGATCTCAGGTGCGTACTCATCGATTTTCCTTGCAAGCCCATTACTGGTTTGGTGGGAAAAACGATCACAGAAATAGCCAACGATAAAATAAACAAAAGGACGAGGAAAGCTCGTTCTTTTGCGTTACGCATTATGATATAATTTCTGCATGCCCATCTTTGATGCGGTTGAAACATATTTAACAACAACCCCGCCGGAGGTCTTAGGTGCTCACTTCCTGTTTGTGATTGCGCCGCTCATGATCTTCTCTGTTTTGGTTTGGGGGTTCACGCAGGTGTGGGTGTTCACCAAGCAGGGACAGTACTGGTCCAGATTGGAACATGATTTGCTCCACGTGAATGTCCCGGCAGATTCTGTGCAAACGCCAAAGGGCATGGAGAACTTTTTTAATAACCTTGCCGGTTCCAAGTCATCGATTACGATGCGCGAGCAATGGTTGTGGGGAAAGTTCCAAGCGTATTTTTCCTTTGAAATCGTCAGCAACGGGGGAAAGATTGATTTCTACATTCGCTGCATCAAAAAGTATCGTGACCTTGTTGAGGCGGCATTGTATGCGCAATATCCAGAAGCGCAAATCGTCGAAGTAGATGATTATGTAGAGCAAGTGCCTAACGAGTATCCAAACGATGAGTACAACTGTTTTGGGACAGAGATTCGGATGTCTAAGGATCAGATGTTCCCAATTAAGACGTACGAGGTGTTTGAGCATCAGGGAGAAAAGGACCTTCGCTTTAAAGATCCCCTGCTTCCGATGTTTGAAATCCTTGGCAAGATGCGACCGGGCGAACATTTTTGGATTCAGTACGTCATCATGTCGCCAGACAGTCAGGACTGGCGCAAGGCGGGTGGAAAGTACATTAAGAAGATGTACGGCTTTGAAGAGCCGAAGAAAAAAGGTTGGATTGATGAGAATGTTGGTTGGCTGCCGCGCGGTGTGATGGAGCAGGCAACGGGACTGTTGATCGGCGGAGAAGGAGAAGAGGCCAAGGCTGATGACTTCCGTATGTTTAAGATCACACCGGACGAGCGCGAGATGCTTGAGGCGGTGATGGCGAAGTCGTCACAAATCGGTTGGTACACGAAAATTCGCGTTGTGTACGCTGCGAAGCATGAGCTGTTCCGCAAGGGAACGGCCGCATCGATGATTAAAGGTATCTTCAATCAGCTCGATGCCGGTTGGAACAAGCTCGGTATGTCGGTGACGGCCACGCCAAAGGATGATTACCCTTGGCAAGAATGGCAGATGCCGCAGAAGCAGCGTAATCTTGTGAATCGTTATCGGAATCGTTCTCTGGGAATGGGTGAGAAGGTGTTTGTGTTGAGTTCTTCCGAACTTGCAACGTTGTTCCACTTCCCATCAGCTGATGCTCGCACGCCGGTTCTTACTACGCTGGGAGCACGCATGGCTGAGGCGCCTGGAGAGCTGGTGTTTGCAGGGGAGGACGAGGAAATTCTGCCAAACTTCGCGCCATCTGGAACGACTGTCCCGCCATCACCATCTGAACCAGCACCGGCGGCACCGATTGATGCAGAAGGGTTTACGCAGCCTGTGGAAATCGTCGTGCCAACGCCTGCCGCACCAACGCAAGCCGTTACTACGCAAGCCCCCCCAAGTCCCCCCATGACTGGGAGGGTGCCCCGAGGCGTCTCCCCTCCAGTTATGGAGGGGCAGGGGGAGGCTGTGCCAGCGTTTGCTCCTGATATGCCGGCACCGTTGCCACCTGGGCTTGATCTTGCAGACGAACCGATCAATCCGGCTGACGCGCCAACGAATATTCCTACCTAACCTCGTCATTGCGAGGAGCGCAGCGACGAAGCAAACCCACGCAGAGATTGCTTCGGCCTGCGGCCTCGCAAAGACGGAACTCCGTATGAAATACCCGCACGACCACGAGAATGACGTCATTTACTTCGCGAAGACTAACTTCCGCAGTACGATGCGTAAGTTTGGGATTAAAACGGACGACCGCCGACGCCACACGTACGTGATCGGAAAGACCGGTATGGGAAAGACGACCCTGCTGGAGAACATGATTCTGTCCGACATTTACGCGGGTCATGGCTGCTGCTATATCGATCCTCACGGAGATACTGCCGAGAAGCTCCTCGACTATATTCCGTCGTGGCGCATTAATGACGTCGTCTACTTCAACCCATCGGACGTGAACTATCCGATCGGCTTTAACATTCTTGAGTCCATCGACGATAGCATGAAGCACCTTGTGGCAGCAGGTATGATGGGTGTGTTTAAGAAGATTTGGGAAGGTGTGTGGTCAGCCCGCATGGAATACATCTTGAACAACACGATTTTGGCGCTGATGGACACGCCAGGGACGACCTTGCTGGGCATCAACCGCATGCTTTCGGATGAAGAGTATCGCAATTCGATCATCATGAACGTGAAGGATCCGATTGTGAAGCAGTTTTGGATCAAAGAGTTTGGAAACTATCAGCAGAAGTTTGCCAGTGAGGCGGTTGCTCCGATCCAGAACAAGGTTGGACAGTTTTTGTCTGCCTCAATCATTCGAAACATCGTTGCACAAGCGAAGTCGGCCATGAACATTCGTAATGTCATGGACGACGAGCGGATTTTTATCGTCAACTTGTCTAAGGGTCGTATTGGTGAAGATGCCTCGCGACTGTTGGGTGGACTGATCATTACGAAGATTCAGATGTCGGCCATGGAACGTGTCGACGTCCTTGAGCACGAGCGTCCAGACTTTTACATGTACGTTGATGAGTTCCAGAACTTCGCGGTTGAATCGTTTGCGTCGATTCTGTCTGAGGCCCGCAAGTATCGCCTTAACTTAATCATGGCACATCAGTACATCGCACAGCTTACGGAAGAGGTTCGCGACGCTGTGTTTGGTAACGTCGGCACCATGATTGCGTTCCGCGTTGGTTCACCGGATGCCACGTTCATGGAGGATGAGTTTATGCCGCGTTTCACGCCAGAGGACATCATCAACCTGCCGAAGTTTAATATCTATCTTAAGTTGATGATCGATGGTGTGACGTCGCAGCCGTTTTCTGCCGCAACGCTGCCACCGATTGCGGTGCGCACCGACTCGATGCAGAAGGTGGTTGAGCAATCGCGTGAGCGCTACGCCGGCAACCGTGCCAAGATCGAAGAGAAGGTTGCGGAGTGGAGTGGATTTGGAGCGGATGTCGATATTGAAGAGGAGATGGCAAAGGTCAAACAGGGGAAAAAGGATGCGAAGAAGGCGCGGTTCTCTCATTCCTACGATTGTACGCGCTGTAACAAGACGTTCCAGTTACCAGTGGAGCTCGATCGTTCACGACCGATTTATTGTGAAGAGTGTCATCCGATTGTGATGGAGGAGCGAAAGAAGGGCGGAAGAAAGGGCGAGAAGAGTCAAAAGAATCGTGAAAAGAGTAAGAAGGTTGTTGATACGCCGCCGAAGGTTGACGAGGGTGAGGTGATTGAGAAAGAGGTGCCGAAGGAATCGGTGTCACTTGAGGCATTGGTGGACGAGCCAACCGGGTCATCCGACCCGGTTGCCCGGTCGAATGACCGGGCAAAGCCGAAGCAAGAAGCTCCGAAGGAGGATCAGCCGAGAGCGGCTGAGGTCGTGAAGCCTGTTGAGAAGGTTGAAGAGGCTCCGGAACAGAAGCGTACGCCGTTGAAGGTGGTCAAAAAGGGTGATGCTGGGTATGAGGATTCGCGGACGGTAGCGGATAAGCGCGCTGCCGCGAAGGCAAAAGGGGAAAGGCCGGCGCCGGAGGAGCCGCGCGAGCAACGGGATGATGATTCCGCTGACGGAGATCAGCCTAAGAGGCGCAAACGTCGACGTCGGAAGCGCAATCGCGGTGGCGGGGATAAATCAGAGTCTCAGTCAGCGTCAACGTCTGAGGAAAAGCCACAGGAGCAGTCAAAGCCAGAGCAGAAGCCCAACGACGACGCCAAGCCGGTGATGCCGGACGAGCGCATCATGTTTGATTAGTGGCGTCGGGGATCGAGGCTTCCTGTCAGGGGCGGCTTGCTGCTCCAGCGGCAGCGGCGCCTAGCGCTTCGGCCGATTACCGGCCTTTGGCCGGACCAAGCTAATCGGCCTCAGAGCTCCCTGAAGAAAACATCGATCCCCTCCTTAATTGATGAATTTTGTGTCAGTATTTGAAGCGATAATTTTGGGAGTTGTTCAAGGCATCACCGAGTTTCTGCCTATCTCGAGCTCGGGGCATTTGATTTTGTTTAAAGAGTGGTTTGGGTTAGATGCCACGTCGCTGACGTTTGATGTTGCGGTGCATATCGCGACGTTGCTGGCGATCATTTGGGTCCTGCGGAAAGATGTGTGGGAGGTGATCGGCGAACTTGCAGATGTACCGTGGCACGAGACAATGCTTGTGAAGCTGCTGATCGCGACGATTCCTGTTGGCGTTGTTGGTGTGTTGCTTTCTGATGGAGCGGTTGAGGCGCTGCGAACGTCGTGGATCGTTGCCCTGTCACTCATCATTTGGGGTGTTGTCCTTTGGTGGATGGACGGTCGCGTGAAGAGCAAAAAGACAAACGTCGATTTGACCGAGACATCGTGGAAGCAAACGTTGTTGATTGGACTCGCGCAAGCGATCGCATTGATTCCGGGAACATCTCGCTCCGGCATCACCATGATCGCCGGACTGGGCACGAAGATGTCGCGCGTGAAAGCGGCGCGCTTTTCGTTCCTCCTATCAATTCCTGCCCTTGCTGGCGCTGGACTCTTCACATTCATGGACGTGGTGGAAACAGGGCTAGACATGGCATGGACGCCACTGATTGTCGGATTCATCGCAGCGTTTGTCGCCGGCCTCGTTGCGTCCAGCTTCTTGCTCAAGTTCCTCACAACAAATCGCTTCAAACCATTCGCCATGTACCGCATCGTTTTAGGCCTCATTGTCCTTCTGGCGGTGGTGCTGTAAAATCCAGACATTAACATCATTCTATGGGATTCTTCATTGTTTTGTTCATCATCATCGTGTTCGTGCTGTTGATCAGCATTCGTCAGATCAACGAGTACCAACGCGGCGTGAAGTTTCAGCTTGGTAAGTACAAAAAGACGCTTGTACCTGGATGGCGATTGGTCATTCCGATTTTCCAGACCATGAAGCGTGTGGATATCCGCGTCAAGGCGGTCGATGTTCCTGACCAGGAGGCGATTACCAAAGACAACATCTCCGCGCGTATCAACGCCGTGATTTATTACAAGGTTGTGGACGCCGCAAAGGCGATTATTGAGGTCGAGCATTATCGGCATGCGATTGGACAGCTCGCGCAAACGACGATGCGCAATATCGTTGGTGAAATGGATTTGGATGAAGTGCTGACAAAGCGCGATCAGGCCTCGCAGAAGATTAAGGAGATCGTCGACTCATTGACAGATCCGTGGGGGATCAAAGTAGAAAACGTTGAGCTTAAAGACATTACGCTACCTGAAGAGATGAAACGTACGATCGCAAAGCAGGCGGAGGCGGAGCGCGAGCGACGATCAGTGGTGATTAAGTCCGAGGGTGAGGTGCAGGCTGCGCAGAAGTTGCAAGAGGCAGCGACGATGCTTGCCGAGTCTCCTGGTGCGCTTCACTTGCGTACGCTTTCAACACTCAACGATTTGTCGTCTGATCAATCCAACACGGTAATCTTTGCCATTCCGGTTGAGATCCTTCGCGCGTTTGATAACGTGGTAGAAGGGTTTAAGAAGACGAAGAAGTAATATAAATGCGTCAAGGAGAGGAGAAATAGAACAGAGTCTGAAACAAAAAACATCCATCGTATTGATGGGTGTTTTTTGGTGACCCCACGGGGAATCGAACCCCGGTTTCCGGCGTGAGAGGCCAGCGTCCTAGCCGCTAGACGATGGGGCCATGTCTTCTCACTTTGCAGCGAGATAATACAAAAAGTCGTTTGTTTTGTCAAAAGTGGAAGCCCGCACCGAACAGATCGATGCGGGCCACCCTTCCGCTGGCGCGAGGCAGAAGCGCTCTGTCGCGGTCTGGGTTAGTGCCGAGCGGTAACGGCCATCGTCTGGCCCTCCCTGAACGGACAACCCAGACTAGCACGGCCGCCTGATGCTGTCAACCCCTACGGGATCACCGTCACGTAGACCATCAAATATGACCCGTCCTCAAGCCGCACAACAGCTGGATCTTTTACAAAGTCTGATTCAAGGCCCGATGATTCGTCCACTTCCAAGCGCGGATCTTCGTCCGTTACCCATCGTTCACCATCGGTTGTAAACGCCGAGTTAATAATGCCGTTTGTTGGATCGTACATGTACACGCGTACGCCGCCGTCAACCGCGAGGCCGTTTGAAAATCGGTTTGCAAATCCCCGAACCGTGAACGCTCCTTTTGATGTGTTTTCAAATAGGATGCCGTCCAGAGAGGTTGCGAGCCATCCCTCGTTTGAGTAGTTAATCGATGTAAACAGTTGGTACCAGTGCCCCATGTCCACGACGCTCGGAACGTTTGCTTCACTTCCAGGGTCAAAGACATTGTCGACATATGCAAAGTGGATACCATCCGTGCTCTCAGCAAGGTGAATGCTGATGTATCCGTCTTCAGGATCCATGTAGGCGCCGTACATGCGAAATGTTCCGTCATCCGTGTAAATCACGGACGGGTCTGACAGGTTTCTTGTGAGCCCTTCAAACTCAACGTATTTGTGCACCCATGTTTCCCCTTGATCCGTGGAGATCGCAACGGCCATGGTGTTTTGACGATCACCAACAGTCCAGCCGATGTAGTACAGCCACAACCAACCGTTTT
>CAYFME010000015.1:0-11595 GCA_964344145.1 uncultured Gammaproteobacteria bacterium | reverse complement strand
TTTTGACGATCACCAACAGTCCAGCCGATGTAGTACAGCCACAACCAACCGTTTTCATCCATAATCATGTCCGGAACGTTCGCTTGGTCGGCGACGATTTCGTTCGTGCGCGTCCATGTTAGTCCGTCGTCTGATGTTGCAATCATCATGCGACGATCCCACGGGCCGTTCGTATCCTCTCCAAGATCATCCGGCGCTACACCTTCGCCTGACGTTGGCTCGAAATCCGCAACGGGATAAAAGAGATCGGGTCCAAGCGCCTCGGGGTATGGCAATAGCTCACAGCCTGTTCCTGCAAGAAGAAGGAGTGATAGCGAAAGAAGGATCTTTTTCATAGGTTATTGTGTTGACTCCCATTCAAGAAATGCTTCGTATACCTCAAGCTGCGACGCCCACACAATGACACCTTCCTCCTCAAGCCGCTGCATTTCCGAGAAGAAAAGGCGCAGTGCTTCTTCGTTTTTAGCAACGAAGGAACCTGTTGGGAAGTAGAACGTCATCTTTGCCACGCGAGAGGTGTCATGGAGTTCAGCCGCTTCTAAAACCGCTTCAACAGCCGCATTAACATCATCTTCGTCTAGCGGACAGTCAGATTCAATACATCCTGTTCTGTCACCCTCAGCAAAGTGCGTAAGTTGCCCCATTTCACCAGAACTGACGACGATTCCTGAATCATCTTCCTCCCAGTCGATGGTGTTAGCCAGACGAACGGGATGGATGCGCTCTTCCAGATCCAACGGCACATTGTCGTGATAGTAGGTGTTGTAAATGGCCAGGTCATCCCAACCTGCTGGTCGTTCACTCAGCGGGAAGGCAAGCATGTGAAGGCCAACAATGCCGTCGACGTAGTCAAATCCTGCGTCCACGAGCGCCTGCGCCCAATCAAACGGTCCGCCAGCACCAGAGCAGCCCTTGTTGTTCTCTTCGCCAACAAGATCGTCGACGAGTTCTTTAATCGTTGCCAACTCTTCAACAAACACCTCGTAGCTTTCTGTTCCACGATTTCCACGATCACAGTGTGATCCAACTCCGTGTCCGCGATCGAGAATTTCTTTCATGACATTGCGACCCCACTTTACGTTCGCCTCTGCAAACGGCTGTTCGCTCTCGACCGTCAACGTTGCGCCATACTCTTCCGCCAAATCCATTCCAAACTCAAGTCGCTGCACTTGTCCGTCGAATCGATCTTCGTTTTCCAACAACCAATCCCAGTCACCTTCCATGTGCGTCATGGTCGTGATGTACAGCGGGTACTCCACGTCCGGCACTTCGTCCTCGGCGTCTTCCTCAACCTCTGTCTCTTGATCGTCAGTATCATTAATAACAACGGGGTTATCGGTATCATTGAGCGCCATGGCTGCAACAACCACGACAACGACCGCCGCACACAGCGTGGCTAAAAGAATAAACAAGCTCTGTCGATGTTTCATAGAAAATTGTTTACAATGCGATCAGTGTATCACGTTTTATGACAATGTTCTTGACGCTATTTTCGATTCCAGTGATCGCGGTTTATGGGTTTTGGTTCGGTATTCTCGCTAACTGCTGCGCTATACCGGATGTTCCGGCGAGCGAGTTTGGCGATCTCACGCCAATCGAAGACGTAACGCCGTTGCACGAAGCGCAGGAGGAAGAATCGGTTGAAGATGAAGACGTTGACCCGACGATTTACGTACAGTTTGTGATGAATACGCACGACTGGGTGATGATCGATTTGAGCATCGAGACGATCCATCGACTGATCGATATCCACGAGAAGTACGATGTACCCGTTGATATCTATCTAACCGATCCTGTTGTGCAGGGTTACATGGAGCACGATCCATCGTTGATCGAGCGCATGGCGGCCTCTGACGTTGTTGCAGTGAACCATCACGCACGTCCACCATCTCCGTATTATTCACAGTACGACTGGCTTGGTTTGGGTGAGATGAGCGATGACGACTTATACGATACGTTGTATCGCTATCAAACAGAGAAGATTGATCTTGAGACCGGACAGACTACGGGCGAGCCAGGGGGCATCACCTACATTGCGGAACTCGTCGGCTACATGCCATTGATTACCGGCATTTCGGCACAAAGTCGTATTGGAAAGACGTTGTCAGAGATCTATAGCGAAATGGGAGCTCTATTCCTTGTCCAGCATGGTACGTTGCCGTATCGTCTTGGCGACATGTATTGGAATCAATATTTGCGACCGGAGCACGTTGCGATCAAGTTGTATGAAGAAAAGACGGTCGACGCCGAGTCGGTGATTGAGGAGTTTCTGGTGGACGCACCGGTTGGCGAGGAGGATGTCTATTTGAACATCAAGTACCACGAAAATAATTTCTATTCAGCTAACACGACGTTCGCGCCGGTGTATTGGGAGGATTACGACTCTGGACGTCAGCGACCGCATGACCCGCCCTGGGATCTCTCGCTTGGGAACACGGATTTGAAAACAGAGGGTCGCCAAGCACAGCTGTGGGCGCTTTGGGAAAATGCCGTAAAGTATGTCGCGGAGAACCCTGATCGTTTTACAGCCATCAATGCGTTTGATTTGAAAGAGATGGTGGAAGCGCTTGAGAAGGAATGATGCTATAATAATTGCATATGGTACTTGCTGTAATGCGACATCGGCGCGTGTGGGCGTTGATCTTTGCGAGCGTTGTCATGCTCATTGTTGGAACGATTCTCTTTGGCGTTCTGGAGGATTGGAATACGGTTGATGCGTTTTACTTTACCGTCAGCACGATGACGACGGTCGGGTTTGGTGATTTGGTTGTCACAACCGATGCTGCGAAGTTGTTGGCATCGTTGTACATGATTTTGACCGTGCCGTTGTTGTTGATTGCTATTGAGTTTACGGTTGAGGTGATGTACGGCGATGAAACCTGCCGCCGAAAGCGAAAGAACAAGAAGAAATAGGTATGCAGGAGGTCTTATTTTTTGAAATCGCGCTGGTGATCGTGTTTGCAGGGCTTGTAGCCTTGCTGTTTCGTTTTCTGAAACAGCCGATGATGATCGCGTACTTGGCGACGGGTTTGCTTGTTGGACCAAGTTTGCTTGACATCGCGCAGTCCGGCGAGGTATTTGCGACGCTCTCGAGTATCGGCATCGCCTTCTTGCTGTTTCTTGTTGGTTTGCACTTGAACTGGCGCAACATCAAGGACGTCGGAATGATCGCCCTGCTCGCCGGTGTCGGTCAGGTCATATTCACAACAAGTATAGGATACATTTTGATTCGTTTCCTCGGCTTTGATGTTGTGACGAGTGTCGTGGCGGCGTTGGCGTTCGCCTTCTCAAGTACGATTATCATTGTCAAACTGCTCGCCGATAAAGAAGACCTCGAACGTTTCTACGGACGCATCAGCGTTGGTGTGCTGATCGTGCAGGACATCATTGCGATGGTTGTGCTACTGGCGGTGGCGGCATTTGGTACAGAAGCCGATTCGATTGCAGCGCTTGTTGGATTCTCGATTCTGAAGCTCGCGGCGGTCATCGTTGCTCTCTTGCTTATCGCGCGCTACATTTTGCCGCACGTGATGCGCTTCGCTGCGCATTCGCAGGAGCTGTTGTTCCTCACGGCCGTGGCGTGGTGTTTCGCTCTTGCCGGCGGACTTACGTTTTTGGGCTTCGGTATTGAAACTGGGGCTCTGCTTGCAGGTATCTCACTCGCTGGAACCGAGTTTCGCCGCGAGATCGACAGCAAGATCCGACCTCTGCGCGATTTCTTCGTGATCATTTTCTTCATTGTTCTTGGTACACAACTCAGCGTCGACGCCCTAACGGATTCTGTTTGGATTGGATTGATTTTGAGCGTCTTCATTCTCGTCGGAAACCCATTGATTCTATTAACCGTTCTACGTTTGTTTGGCTACCATCCTCGCACAGGTTTCCTCGTTGGAGTCACGATGGCGCAAGTCAGTGAGTTTTCGTTTATTTTGCTCGCTACAGCGTTCACGACTGGTTTGATCGGCGAGGAGATGATGTCCATCGCAACCATCGTCGCAATGGTGACGATTGGTGTGTCGACGTATCTCATTAAGTACAACGAGCGGATTTATGAGCACCTTGAGTGGATGTTTGCGTGGATGGACTCGGTTCCGGAGAACAAGGACGACAAAGGTGAGCCTGGCCCAAGTGTTGTGCTGTTTGGGTATCACAACATGGGTTCGACGATTCTTCCGGCAATCAAGCAGCTAAAAGAGGACTATCTTGTTGTCGACTTTAACCCGGCAATCATCGATAAGCTTTCCAAGACGCGCATCCCGCATATCTATGGCGATATGGGAAGCAGAGATTTTCTGTCGTACATCAAGGCGGACAAGTCAAAGCTGATCATCTCGACGATTCCAGACGTGGCCGCGAATTCAGATATGATTGAATACCTCAAGATAAAGCGATCTCGTGCTGCGGTTGTTGTCACAGCAAAGTCGGATCTTGATGCAAAGAAGATGTACGAGGCCGGCGCGACGTTCGTGATTGTGCCGACGATTCTCGGCGGTGAGCTCTTCGGACAAATCCTCGACAAAAACAAGTTTAAAAAGGCCTCGTGGAAGGCGCTCGTGAAGCATCAACAGAAGATGTTCGCGATTGACAAATAGCCCTTTCTGTGCTAAATTAGGCGCATAATTGATTAGTAAACATATGGGTTTTCGAGACCATTTGAAGAGACTGTTTAATGATCCAGCTGGAGAGGTCAAACGAACAATGGCTGCTCCTGAGCGTGTGAGTGCTGAAGACACAATGGATGCTCCCGATCCGCATCCGGAGGTTCAGCAAGAGCGTCGTGGAGAACCACTGCAAGAAGTCGGAGGTTGGGCAGACGGGCAGGGCCCTGAGGATCCTAAGCCATGGGATCGTCTTCCAACACGGCTTGAGGCTGAAGGTGAGGAGGATAATCGCCCTGAGCACGTAAAGGACTTGGAGCGAAAGATGCTTTACCGTGATCAACAGAATGCCGCTGCGCAGGAGCGACTTAATGATGAAGCTGCAACAAGGGATATTCGAGATGCCGTTGAGGCATCGCGAGCGAGGGGCGTTGCTCGACGTGTCGCGGCTGATAAGGCTTCTCGCGCACCAGTACGACGATCTGAGGGCGCGCCTCGAAAAGGGGCGGAATTCGGAGACCTTGTTGCCGAGCAGCGCGCGGAACAGCAAACAGAAGGGGCGCACCTTGCTGGTCGGCTGGAACGTGCAAAGGCAGCTCTGAGCACAGCGCGTGCGCAGCGTCGCCCGGACGATCGCGAATCTGCCCGACGAGTAGAGCTCGCGGAGGATGCTGTCAAAGATTTAGAGCAAAAACTGGAACGCATAAAACGTTCTGCCTAACGGCTATTATTGACAGAAAAGGGGTTAGCAGTCTATACTAGGGACTGCTAATCTTTTTTCATGGTCTCTTTTACCTTAAACCAACGCCAAGTGCATGTTCTTGCCGCGATTGTGCAGGAATACGTTGCAACGGCTCAGCCGGTTGCCTCAAAGGTGTTGGCAGAAAAATACGATTTCGGCGTGTCGCCTGCGACTCTTCGCAATGATATGGCGGCGCTTGAGGAGGCCGTTTTATTGCGTCAACCACACACATCAGCTGGCCGTGTTCCAACGGAAAACGGCTATCGTTTGTATTTAGAGCAGTTTGTTGGAAAGCGTCAGGCAGTGAGTAAGCCAACGCAGACGATGCAGCGCGTCGTACAAGGTGTGCAGACACCGCGAGAGCTTGTGCGCGAGATGGCACGTCACTTGATGAAGCTTTCTGGCGAAACAGCGGTTGCATCACTGGATACTGGTTGGTCGCACTACACCGGCATCTCACATCTCTTTCACAAGCCCGAGTTCCGTGACGTCGACATGTTGCATCGTCTCTCGCAGGCTGTTGATCGATTTGATGATGTGCTGCGCGACGTCTTCCCGGAAGTTCAGGACGACATGAATGTGTGGATTGGTGGCGAGAATCCGTTTGGTCAGCAAATGGCAACCGTTATGGTGAAGTATCAGCTGCCAAACGGAATGACGGGCGTGCTTGGCCTTGTAGGCCCATTGCGTATGCAATATGAAAAGAATATTAGGCTGTTAGAGCAGGCACGTAGTGTACTGAATGAATAAACAAGCCCCCTCCGGCTCCCCCATAGCTGGGGGAGGGGCTCCACGTGTCACCCCTCCAGTCATGGAGGGGCAGGGGGAGGCGAGAAGACTATGAAGAAAAAACAAAAAACAAAAGAATCCAAGACGTGCGAACAGTGCGAAGAGTATAAGAACGGCTGGAAGCGCGCACTGGCAGACTACGAGAATCTGCAAAAGGACCTAGGGACGCAGCGCGAAGAAACGCGACGACAAATAAAAACAGGCTTTGTCCACGATCTGCTGCCGGTGATGGACAACTTTGCCCAGGCGGTCGCGCATGCGCCAAAGGATCTACCGAAAGAATGTGAAACGTGGATGCAGGGCGTGACGTTCATCGAAAAGCAGTTTGCGGATGTCCTCTCGGGACTCGGGGTAGAACGGATAGAGGTTGGAGACGCGTTTGATCCGAATCTACACGAGTCTGTGGGTGAGGCGGAGGAGATGAAAGAGGTTCGAGCAGGCTGGAAGATTGGCGAGCACGTCATCCGACCAGCACAAGTCATGATTAAGAAAGAAGATAAGTAATGAACGATATGGGAAAGATTCTAGGAATCGATCTTGGAACGACCAACTCTGCGATGGCGATCATCGAGGGTGGTCAGCCAAAGATTCTTGAAAACAAAGAAGGAGCGCGTACGACGCCGTCCATGATTGCGATCACCAAGAATGGTGAGCGACTTGTTGGTATGCCTGCGAAACGTCAGGCTGTCACCAATCCAAAAGACACGCTGTACTCAATCAAGCGCTTGATTGGACGTCGTTACGAAGATGCAGAAGTGCAGGAAGACGTGAAGCAGATGCCGTACGATATCGTAAAGCGCGATGCTGGTGTTGCCGTGAAGATGGGTGATAAGGAGCACACGCCGCAAGAGATCGGTGCGATGGTGTTGCAAAAGCTCAAAGCAGATGCGGAAGAGCGTATTGGTGAGCCAATTACCGAGGCGGTGATTACCGTTCCCGCTTACTTTGACGACGCGCAGCGCCAGGCAACAAAGGATGCTGGTGAGATCGCTGGACTGAAGGTTGCGCGTATCATCAACGAGCCAACCGCTGCGGCGCTCGCCTACGGATTCGACAAGAACGCTGGTCAACAGATCCTCGTGTACGATTTGGGTGGTGGAACCTTCGATGTTTCCGTGCTCGATGTTTCTGACAACACGGTTGAAGTCATGTCCACGCATGGTGACACGCACCTTGGTGGTGATGACTTTGACAAAACGATCATCGATTGGATTATTGCCGAGTTTAAGGTGCAAGAATCGGTTGATCTTGGGGGAGATCCATTGGCCATGCAGCGCATCAAAGATGCTGCTGAGCGTGCGAAAATCGAGTTGTCCACAGCCCAGCAAACCGAGATTAATCAGCCGTTTATCACGCAAGGTGCTGAAGGGCCGAAACACTTGGTCATGACGCTCTCGCGCGCAAAGCTCGAGGAACTTGTCACGCCACTTGTTGAAAAGACCTTTGAGCCGGTGAAAAAGGCGATTGCTGACGCAAAGCTCACGGCAAAGGACATTGAGGAGATTGTGCTAGTCGGTGGAATGACACGTATGCCGCTTATTCAAAAGAAGGTCGAGGAGTTCTTCGGCAAAAAGGCGAACGTCACTGTGAACCCAGACGAAGTCGTTGCGATGGGTGCGGCGATTCAGGCGGGAGTGCTGCAGGGTGATGTGAAAGATGTGCTCTTGCTGGACGTAACACCCCTATCTGTGGGGCTTGAAACGCTCGGCGCGGTGACAACGAAGCTTATTGAGCGCAACACAACCATTCCAACATCCAAGTCGCAAATCTTCTCAACAGCTGCAGATAATCAGCCGTCGGTGGAGATCAAGGTGTTGCAAGGTGAGCGCGAGATGTCTGCAGACAACAAATTGCTCGGACGATTCATCCTTGATGGCATTCCGCCAGCGCCGCGCGGTGTTCCGCAGATTGAAGTCACGTTTGACATCGATGCAAACGGCATCCTGAACGTTTCCGCCAAGGATAAGGGTACCGGCAAGGAGCAGAAGATCACGATTCAAGCCTCATCCGGACTCTCTGACGAGGAGATTGAGAAGATGAAAGCTGATGCCGAAGAGCACGCCGAGGACGACAAAAAGAAGAAAGAAGAGGTGGAAGTTCGCAACGTAGCTGATACAATGGTCTATACAGCCGAGAAAATGCTTTCTGAGCACAAGGATAAGGTCTCGGAAGACGAGCAGAAGACGCTTGCCGAAAAGATCGATGCTCTTAAGGCGATAAAGGATGGTGAGGACATTGAGGCGATCAAGAAGGCTTCTGAAGATCTTTCACAGAGGGCACAGGAGCTTGGTGCAAAGATGTATAAGGATGATGCCAGCGGATCGCAAGCGGATGCGAGCGGGGCTCAGGACGGCGTGAAGGACGCTGAGTACCAGGAGGTGAAAGAGGATGGAGAAACTAATGAGGAGAATAACTAACGACAACGAACATCATTAACCACCCCATATGATTGAGATGACCTCCGTAGAGATTATGCAGCAGATGCGCGTGCGCGAAGCAGTGCATGTACCTGTACAGATTAACGCAAAGAAAGTGAGCTTTCGGCTGTGCCAGCATGAGCTGTCTGAGACACGAACGTCGTTGCAGGATGCGCTAAAGTGCATCAACGAAGTTGTTATGGCTGTTGAGAACGGTGAGGCTAAGTTTTGGAAGAGTTACACTTGGTCGAGCAAGAAGAAAGAGTTTTCACCTGTTAAGAAATAAGGGGGTATGAATAAGCTTGTCAGAGGCGTTGTGCGGCTGATTGTCGCCTTCGGCTCCTTCCTCCTCTGGCTTCTCTCATTCAAGGCCGTGCGTAGCTGGCTTTGGAGAAAGGCGGAGAAAGTTGGAAAGGAAAAGATCGTCGACGCAAAGGCGAAGATTGTGGAGGGCAAAAAGAAGTAGTTGTGACTGACGTTTATAAGAAAATTACAGCGCTTTTGGACGAGCGCGGGGTTGAGTACCGTACGGCTCATCACGAGCCCACGTTGACAAGTGCCGACGCGGCGCGTATTCGCGGCGTAAGTTTGGAGTCGGGTGCGAAGGCGTTGATTTTGCGTGGCAAGAAATCGAAGACCGACTGGTTGTTTGTGATGCCCGCGAACTTGCGCGTCGATACAAAAAAAGTCCGTGAGATCGTTGGCGAACGTGTGAGCTTTTGTCCTGATCCAGAAGAAGTAACGGGTTGCGCTCCCGGTTCCGTTCCGCCGTTTGGAAGTGTGGTTGGTTTGAAGACGTATTTAGATCCGAAGCTGCAAAGCAACGAAGAGATTAACTTCAACGCTGGATCGTTGACCGATTCGGTGAATATGAAGTTTGCTGACTACGTGGCGATCGAAGAACCGGAGGTTGTTGATGTGACCGAATAATTATGAAAGACCGTCAAATCATTGCGCTTGGCGCGAGCGTAGGAATCAGTCTCCTGAGTTTTGTAGCAGTCATGTTGCACTACATGTTTTATCTCGGCGTCGTGCTTTCACTTTCAAGCGATGCAGCAGAAAAGAATGATGTTTGGCGACAGGTTTTTTGGGTGTTATCGCTTTTGTGGCAACCATATGGTTGGCTCGTCTCGATCGTCCCAATTCCCCAAATCATTCTCTTTCCATTGTATGCAGCGGCGTTGGTATCAATCCTGTACGGGATCGTCTACTACGCAGTAGGCGTTTGGCAGAAGAAGCGGTCGAAGTAGTATGGGGAAGGATTACTACAACATTTTGGGCGTGGAGAAGAGGGCGTCGAAGGACGAGATCAAGAAGGCGTTTCGTAAGAAAGCTCATGAGTATCATCCAGACAAAGGAGGGGATGAGGCGAAGTTCAAAGAAGTGAACGAAGCGTACCAAGTTCTATCCGACGATACCAAGCGTCAACAGTATGATCAGTTTGGTCAGACGTTTGACAGTGCAGGCGCCGGTGGCTTTCCTGGCGGATTTCCAGGCGGTTTTTCTGGAAACGTCAACTTTGAAGACCTCGGTGACATCTTTGGCGATTTTTTTGGCGGTGGACATTCGCGCGGTCGATCAGCCCGCGGTCAGGATGTTTTGATCGATGTTGATTTGACGTTTAAAGAGTCTGTTTTCGGTGTTCAAAAAGAACTGTCTGTCACAAAGAATAACCTTTGTGATCGCTGTGGCGGCATCGGATCAGAGCCAGCGACGGCGATGAAGACGTGTACGGATTGCGACGGTGATGGCGTGAGGGTAACGGTTCAGCGTACGATTCTTGGAAACATTCAGCAGCGCGTAGCCTGCTCGACGTGTAGCGGCCGTGGTGAGATGCCTGAGACGCCGTGTTCGACGTGCTCAGGATCGGGATTTGAGTACGGACGCAAGACGCTTCGCGTGGACATTCCGGCAGGCGTGGAAAATGGCATGAAGATTCGTATTCGCGGCGAAGGTGAATCGATTGGCGCTGGCGGCACAGCTGGAGATCTGTTTTTGCGCGTGCATGTGAAGCAAGACAAGCGCTTTGAGCGTGAGGGTAGTACGCTGTATTCAAGGCAAGACGTTGGTTTCACACAGGCTGCACTCGGAGATGAAGTCGAGACCGATACGATCGAAGGGCCGGTAAAGCTGAAGATTCCGGCAGGCACGCAAGGCGGGGACAAACTTCGGCTCAAAGGAAAAGGTGTGTCGACCGGTCGTGGACGCGGCGATCAAATCGTTATCGTGAACGTCGTCACGCCGAAGAAACTTTCGCGAAAACAAAAAAAGCTTTTGCAGGAGTTGGATTTGGACGCATAGCCCCCTCCGGCTCCCCCATAACTGGGGGAGAGACTCCACGTGTCACCCCTCCAGTCATGGAGGGGCAGGGGGAGGCTTCATCATGCTATACTTCCCTCATGGAAACCGATGAAGCATTGGATTACGTGAGTGAAGTTGCCGAGGCAGCGAACGTCTTGAGTTGGGACGTTTTTATTTTTGCTGGAGTAACGGTCGCGGTGTTGGCGTATGCGTACACGCTTGGTAAGGATTATGTCGTGCCTGCAACCTTCACGCTCTACATCGCGGCATTCATTATGCTATTCATTCCGGCGCTCGACGGCGTGGTGAGCATGATCGAGGCAGACGAATGGCTTGCTCGCGTGATTATTTTTGCGGTGATGTACCTCATCGTCTTCTTTATTCTCAAAACAAACGGCTTTTTCGAACCGTACGTTGTGCCAACAGGATTGGAGATCGGAACGTTTGCCATTGCTTTTTGTGGATTTCTATTCGCCATCATTGGAAGCTTCTTTCCCGAGGAGATGCTTGAGGATTTGTCTCCTTGGACAAACGTTGTTTTCTACGGCGAAATCGCCAGAACCGTGTGGACGGTTGTGCCAATAGCCACGCTGCTTTTGGTACGTGGTGATACATGATTCGCCCCCTCCAGCTCCCCCATAACTGGGGGAGAGACTCCGCGTGTCACCCCTCCAGTCATGGAGGGGCAGGGGGAGGCCTGGATTGACAAAAGCGCCCATTTCTGTAACGGTATCCGTCGCTATGGTTA
>CAYFME010000014.1:0-29802 GCA_964344145.1 uncultured Gammaproteobacteria bacterium | reverse complement strand
CATCGGCGTAGGCCTCCATCTGAGGGCGGGTAGGCGCGAGGACCTCCTCGACACAGTTGTAGCGTGACTCCCCGGTAGTTCGGAGATAGTATTTGTATACAGTATCTAGCTGCGATTGTCAAGCCTCCCAGCTCCATTGTCTCCCATTTTGTCGCTATTTTTAGCCAAAAAATTTGAAAAAAAGCTGTCCACACGCTGCCCACACAAGAATCCTTGACAGGTGTCACGTTTTTCTATACAATCTCCCCACAATTTACATCGTGTACTCACCTTGTTCCGCAAGCCTCTCCCCCAAGAGAATGCACGGAACTTCAGGGAGTGGTGTTCGGGACACTTCTAACGATGAAAACAGGTGTGAGTATGCGTGATCATAGGATCTCGCCGCACTTTGATGGCGAGAAATTTGTTTTCAGGGAAACCTGAAGTCAGAGATCGAGTGCTGATCTATGGATCAAGAAGATCAACCCTTCTCTCTGACCTTTTACAACGAGGTAATCGTATCGAAAGATGGAACCTCTACATAAGCGTCTATGAAGAATCTATTTTGAGCGCTGTAGTAAGCGCGAGAGTTGCAGACCGTTCGCGGTTTGTAGACTCGTCCGACAAAATAGATTCACCAAACAAACAAGCACTCTCTGTCGTTCGAACCTGCCAACATGGGTTTGGACATCAACAGTGAGTGGAGAGCAATAAGGGTATATGGTGGATGGCTTGACAAGACGTGCTGATGAAGGACGTAGCAGTCTGCGAAAAGCTTCGGTGAGGTGACAAGCAACCTTTGACCCGGAGATGTCCGAATGGGGAAACCCAACCAGGGGAATGCCTGGTTACTTTGCACTGAATACATAGGTGTAGAGAAGGAACCGAGGGAAGTGAAACATCTCAGTACCTCGAGGAAAAGAAAAGAAGGGATATTATCTTCATCTCGACGTTCGATCTGATCGAGCAGCGAGATGTACAGATAGTGTTCTCATTCCCTAAGTAGTGGCGAACGAACGGGGAACAGCCCAAACCTTCTACGTGAAGCCCCTTGAAGTTTTTCTTCGGAAAGACGGACGGGAGGCGAAAGATGTGAGTCGTTGCGTAGTTGGTGTTGTAAGTGTGAAATGTCGTTGTCTCACAGCAACGGGTGTGATTATGTGTCTTTAGCAAAATCTTCTGGAAAGTTGAACCAAAGAAGGTGAAAGTCCTGTACGCGAAAAGGATCACATATCGCACTATTTCATTACTTGAGTACGGCGGAGCACGTGAAACTCTGTCGGAATCTGCCGCGACTATGCGGTAAGGCTAAATACATGTCTTGATCGATAGTGAAGAGTACCGTGAGGGAAAGCTAAAAAGAACCCCGGGAGGGGAGTGAAATAGAATCTGAAACCATATACTTACAAGGAGTCGGAGGGACGTAGATACTTGTATCTTTACGTCCTGACGGCGTTCCTATTGAAGAATGAGCCAACGAGTCTGTGTTTGTCGCCGGTTAAGTCCTTCGGGATGGAGCCAAAGTGAAAGCGAGCCTTAACGGGCGACCTGAAGGTGGCGAGCATAGGACCCGAAACCGGACGACCTATCCATGGCCAGGGTGAAGCGAAGGTAACACTTCGTGGAGGCCCGAACCCACGCACCGTGCAAAATGCCGGGATGAGCTGTGGATAGCGGAGAAATTCCAATCGAGTTCGGTAATAGCTGGTTCTCCCCGAGATATGTTTAGGCATAGCGTCAGTTAATAGCGTGTTGGGGGTAGAGCACTGATTGGAGTCGGAGCCTTCGGGTATCCTCTCCAGCCAAACTCCGAATACTAGCACGTGTTCCTGGCAGTCAGACCATGGGGGCGAAGCTCCATGTGTCGAAAGGGAAACAGCCCAGATCTCAAGCTAAGGTCCCAAAATTCATACTAAGTGTAAAAGGTGGTGAGAAGACTCATACAACCAGGAGGTTGGCTTAGAAGCAGCCATCCTTTAAAGATAGCGTAACAGCTCACTGGTCCAGTCTTCTTGCGCCGAAAATATACCGGGGCTAAGTATGATACCGAAGCTGAGGGTTTTCCGCCTTAGGCGGAGAGCGGTAGGGGAGCGTTTTTGTCGCGCTGAAGTCGAATCGTGAGGTTCGGTGGAGCGGCAAGAAGTGAGAATGTTGGCATGAGTAGCAAAAAGGCATGTGAGAACCATGCCCGCCGAAAGTCCAAGGTTTCCACAGCAACGAAAATCGTCTGTGGGTTAGTCGGGAGCTAAGGTGAGGCCGAAAGGCGTAATCGATGCACAGCAGGTTAATATTCCTGCACCACGTAATAGTTCTGATGGGGGGACGCTTTCTCAAGATTCCTGTGTCCTATGGCTATGGCACTGGGGGTCCGGGGTCGACTGGTAGGCAAATCCGCCGGTCATAAGACCCTTGATCATCGCGATTCTGCTTCGGCAGGAGAGAGGAATGGAGAGAGGGCCAAGAAAAGCCTCTAGGGTTAACTATTGCGTGCCCGTACCCCAAACCGACACAGGTGGACGGGTGTGAGAGCACTAAGGCGTACGAGAGAAACATTGTTAGGGAACTCGGCAAAACAGCGGCCGTAACTTCGGGATAAGGCCCGGTCTCTTTCGGGAGATTGAGACCCACAGCTAATGATTGCAAGCGACTGTTTATCAAAAACACAGGTCCCTGCTAAATCGCAAGATGATGTATAGGGGCTGATGCCTGGCCAGTGTCCGAACGTTAAGGAAGTTGGTTATCAAGTCTTACTTGAGAAGCTGACGACCGAAGCGCGGATGAACGCCGGCCGTAACTATAACGGTCCTAAGGTGATGTCGATCATTTATGGTCGATATCAGGACTAGGACTGTTGTAGTGGAAGATAAACGGAGAAGCCAAAAAGCTGCCTCGTTCTATGGCGACATAGGACTGGTCCATAAATAGTTGGCCATATGCTGGGAAGTCTCTCTATGGTAAAATGAAACCATAGTTTATGAGAGATAATCAGCAGGAAAGGCCAGAAATCGCCGGATGGATTTGCGGATTTGTAGACGGAGAAGGATGCTTCTCGGTCAGCATGATTCGTAACCAAACAACAAGTTCTGGATGGCAAGTATTTCCAGAGTTTGTCGTGACGCAAGGTGTGAAGAGCAAATCTTCACTTGAGTTGATTCAAACATTCTTTGAATGCGGACGAGTCTACGAGAACCGTCGTCGCGATAATCATAAGGAAAACTTGTTGCGTTATTGTGTGCGATCGAGGAAAGTGCTTCTAGAGCAGATTATTCCGTTCTTTGAGCGCCATCCTCTGCGTACAGCAAAGCGCGATGACTTCAAAAAGTTCAAGAGGATCCTCCTCTTAATGGAAAAGGGAAGGCATCGTACAGATTCAGGGCTGCGGCAGATTGCGAAGATCATTCAACAGATGAATCGCAAAGTGCCATCAAGATTTCTGGAATCCTCAGAGACCAAACGCCAACAATCTGCGAGAGCAGATTAAGATAGAGTCCTTCGCGCAAGGAAGCGAAAAGCGAAATTCCTTGTCGGGTGAGTTCCGACCTGCACGAATGGCATAACGACTTGCAAACTGTCCCAACAATGTACTCGGCGAAATTGCGATAAGAGTGAAGATGCTCTTTACGCGCAGTCGGACGAAAAGACCCCGTGAAGCTTTACTACAACTTGTCATTGGATACATGTTTCATCTGTTCAGCATAGGTGGGAGCCTTCGGGCAACAGTGAGATACCACCCTTATGCTATGTGTATTCTAACCGAGAGCCATGAATCTGGTTTTTGGAACAGTGGCTGGTGGGTAGTTTAACTGGGGCGGTTGCCTCCCAAAAAGTAACGGAGGCGTTTACAAAGGTTGGCTTAGCCCGGATGGAAATCGGGCTGAATGTGCAAGCGCAAAAGCCAGCTTTACTGCAAGACTGACACGTCGCGCAGTTGCGAAAGCAGAAGCTAGTGATCCGACCGTACGATATAGGACGGCGGAAGCTCATCGGATAAAAGCTACTCCGGGGATAACAGGCTAGTCACGCCCAAGCGTCCACAGCGACGGCGTGGTTCGGCACCTCGATGTCGGCTCATCGCATCCTGGGGGTGAAGAAGCTCCCAAGGGTTAGGCTGTTCGCCTATTAAAGCGGTACGCGAGCTGGGTTCAGAACGTCGTGAGACAGTTCGGTCTCCTATCCACTGCGCGCGCTGAAGACTGAGAAGACTCGCCCCTAGTACGAGAGGACCGGGGTGAACAGACCTCTGGTGTACCAGTTGTCCCGCCCGGGGCATCGCTGGGTAGCTACGTCGGGTTCGGATAACCGCTGAAAGCATCTAAGCGGGAAGTCGACTTCAAGATTAGTCTTCGTTATGAGACACCTGGGAGACGACCAGGTTGATAGGCACTACGTGTAAGCACGGCAACGTGTTCAGCGGAGGTGTACTAATATGTCCAGCTTTCCACTCGCTGTTGATGTTCACAGACGAACCATCGAATTACCTCATCTGCCGGATTGCGGCTGCGGTGCTCGACGACGTACAGGAAGTACGTCTTACTGCACTCCTCGCCGCGCACCGACATCTAAGGCAATTCGAAGATTCGTCTAACATCAAAGTGATTGCTTGTTGAAAATCTAGACGCTGTCAGATGATGAAAATCTTCATCATTCTGGTGACAGTTCCTGTTGGGTCACACCCGTTCCCTTCCCGAACACGGAAGTTAAGCCAACAGGGCCGATGGTAGTGCAGACGCGCGAGAGTAGGTGGTCGCCAGAATAATGGAGATTTTTTGATACAAAACAAATCACCCGCGGGTGATTTGCGGGTGAAGAAGCGGTGGTCCCGTCGCGGACTGTGGTCAGGGTCAAACCGTGGCCCGCGACGGGATTGGGGTGGATTGCTTCGCCAGAAGCAGGCTGTCGGTGACCGGTTGCCGTCTCGATCCGACAGTGGTGACGTGTGCTCAAGCAGGTTGGTGGAGTACCCGCCCCGTCCGTTCCGCGGAAACACACGTCATGGCCATTTCTAGTTGACCATGCATGCGTGATTTTGTCAACGTCTGGCAGTGGGCAATACCGTTGACGAAAATCACAAAAATCGCTACACTTCGATCCGAAAGAAGAATTTCTATGAGTACACGAGTGATTACATTGGCGGCAGGAAAAGGGTCGCGCATGGGTTATGATGTCCCAAAAGCATTGGTTGAAATCGCCAATCGACCGATGATTGAGCACCTATTAGATAGCATTCATGAGTCTGGTGTCGATGACCGTCCCATTGTCGTCGTTGCACCAGATACCATCGAGCAGTTTAATGATGTCTGCGGCGATCGCTGTCAGTATGCCGTTCAGGAAGAGCAACTTGGAACAGGACACGCCGTTGCCAGCGCACAGGATGCCGCAATCGATGCAGAGGATGTGATTGTGCTGTATGGAGATCATCCATTTTTTACAGCAGATAAGATTCGTGAGCTCCATGAGCTTCATCAAGAGAACGGAGCAGAGATTACGATGGTCACGACGAAGGTTCCAAATTTTGATGACGACTACATGACATTCAAAGACTGGAGTCGGATTGTACGAGATGATTCCGGTCGTATCGTCAAAGATGTGCAGGCGAAGGATGCCACATCAGAGGAGTTGGAGATTAAAGAAGTGAATCCATGCCTGTTCGCCTTTGATGCGCAATGGCTCTGGGAGCATTTGCCGGAGATCAAGAACAAAAATGCGAGTGGTGAGTACTATTTGACAGATTTGATTCAGATGGCGATCGAGGAAGGATCTGACATTGTAACCGCATCAGCTGATCCATTCGAGGTGGTGGGCGTCAACTCGCCAGAGGAGCTTGAAACGGCAGAAAAGTTGTTGGGATAATTTTGTGAAAATGCAGCTGCGGGCGCTCCTCGAGGGGAGCGCCCGCTTCGTGCGTTACAGACGGTTCGTGTACTCGCGGCCACCACACAGACGCATGGCCCGCTGCAGCTCGGTGACACGGGCGAGGTAGCGCATGCCACCGCTTGTGACGTCGCTGTCGATCTCGCATGCCACGCCGTCGATCAGGACGACAAGGTCTGGCATACGGTACCGTGTGTGTCCGTACCCGTTGGTGAATCGCTTCACCCTGGCGCCGGTGACTTCCCACTTGCGAGCGGCGTCGTCGTTGCGCGCCACCCCTTCGATCCAGTGACAGATCTCCGCCTTGCCCTCACAGCTCCACAGCTCACCGAGGATCCATGCGTTGCGTTGCTCCACCATCTCGAGCAGCTTCTCGTTCTTCTTCTCAGCCGTCTCGAGTCGGCGTTGCTCCACGCCGAGGTTGAACTGCATCGCCCGGACGCCGGCATCGTAGCCGTCATCATAGGCAGCATCGAGCTCCCGTGCGCAGTCGCCCGTGACGCGGGGCCACGTGTCTTCGCCCAGTGGATCCGGAGGGACGTCACCCATCTCGTCGGCAGGAACGTCTACTTCAAGCGGCTCGAACTGGCTCGACTGTACGACCCCAGGCCCATCGAGCGGATCGGCTGGAGTGGGTGTCTCGGCCATGGTCAGGCCGACAAGGGTGATGATGAACATCTAGCACGGTCGCCTCGATCGACCTTTACCTATTGATATGACCGAGGACTTTTCTGGTGGGTTGAACCATGGACTCACGGCCGTCTTACCGCAAGATGCCTACCTTAGCAGAAAAACCCCCCTTCGTCAATGCTCGCAAAGAGCGTGAAGAAGGGGTAAGATAGGATCGATATGCAAGAGATTATTGTGGCAGCAAAGCGTTATGGGCAAGGCCTTAGCTCAACCGGACGAATGCTTTTTAAAGCCTCGCCGAAGTTCTTCTTTGGTCTGGTCGCGACAGCCGTCGCGGTTGGCGTTGGATTGCCATACGCTTTGATCGTTTTTGGGGAGTTAATTGACGCCATCGTTGGCGCTCGCGGCATCGGCGTGCTCACAAGTGATACGACGGACCGTGCGGCGATGATGTTGTTTCTCATTCTCCTGCTCGTTGGCGGCGTGATGATGTTACACGCGCTGCGCGGGGGAGCAAAGCGATGGTGTTTGCAGCTGACAGAGTTGATCGGAGTCATCGTCTTGCTTGTTGTGGCACTTCCTGCGGCACTCGTGCGCCTACCGCTTCAGATCATCGTGACGTTGATTGCGTCCGTGTATAAGCTCGGCCGATGGCGCTGGCTTATCATGACGATTATCTTGCTCGCCTTTCTCACCAACGCACCAGTTGTTTTGGAAGCAACGGTGTTCCAGGAGATTCGTACTGGTCAGTTTGTGATGTTTATGACAGCTGATATTATCCTGACGCTTTGGTCACTTCTGAAACTCAGTCCGTATGCGCGTCATCACTGATTGGCACCTTCACTCTCGGTTCTCTCGAGCCTGTTCAAAGGATCTAACGCTTGAGAACAATGCGTTGTGGTGTGAGAAGAAGGGCGTTTTTGTTTTGGGTACGGCGGACTTTACGCATCCGGCGTGGTTTGCTGAGCTTGAAGAAAAGCTCGAGGAGGCCGAGCAAGGGATGTATCGATTGAAGTCCGGTGCGCACGAGAAGATGCGCTACATGTTTACAACGGAGCTTTCGCAAATGTATAAGCGCGGCGGGAAAGGGCGCCGTGTTCATAACATTGTCATGGCGCCATCACTCGAGTCGGTGCGAAAGATCAACCAGTGGTTGTCCGACCAAGGATTTAATCTGAAGGCAGACGGTCGACCGATTCTTGGGATCGACTCGGAAGAGTTGTACAAACGGTTTAAGGACATCGACGAGCGCGTGATCATCATCCCAGCCCATGCGTGGACTCCATGGTTCGCCATCTTTGGCTCCAAGTCCGGCTTTGATTCGATTGAAGAGTGCTTTGGCGAGATGGCCCAGTACGTGTATGCGATCGAGACGGGACTCTCGAGTGATCCGTTGATGAACCGACAGCTTGCTGCGCTCGACAACGTCATGCTGATCTCCAACTCCGACGCGCACTCACCGCGTAACTTTGGGCGCGAGGCGAATGTGTTTGAGCTGCAACCTGACGAGGTCACGTACGATGAGTTTGTTCGTATCTTAAAGGAGCGTGATACGTCGAAGTTCAGGTACACGATTGAGTTTCATCCTGAGGAAGGAAAATACCACGCGGATGGATGCTCGAGTTGCGGCTTTTGGTGCGAACCTCAGGAGAGCGAGAAGTTAAAGGGGAAGTGCAAGATGTGCGGTAAGGGATTGACGATTGGAGTGTTGGCCCGCGTTCGTGAACTCGCAGACCGAGACATAAAAGAGATGCCAGAAGGACAGGTGCCGTACAGGTCCATCGTTCCGTTGCAGGAGGTGATTGCCGAGGCGTTTGGACTAAAGGGGACGTCGGGAAAGAAGGTGCAGGCTATGTACGAGCAGATGGTGTCGAGCATCGCGGATGAGTTTACGATTTTGCTTGACGTCCCGATTGATGAGATTGAAAAGGGATCAAACCCGGCGATCGCCGAGGCCGTCCGCCGCATGCGTGCTGGCGAGATGAACATCCGTCCGGGCTACGACGGCGTCTACGGGCAGGTAGAGATTTTTAGCGACGACGACCCACCGCCGGTTGCTCGACAAGAAACATTACTGTAAGCAAAATCCCTGCACACTCCTTGACGTTAGGAATGTCGCGCTTGCCTATGCCGCTTTGGTTCAGACGATATTTTCCAGAGCTGATCGTGGATTGATTGCATCATGTCCGCAATGGCGGCGTCTGTTATCGTTGTCGCTGACGGGGATTTGCCTGCCGTAAAAAACATGACCTTGTCTTCCTCGATGACGACTCCACCAGGGAACTTCATGTCTGATGGAAGGAGGCGCATTTTTCGTAGTCCCGTATCATACGTAGGGTCTGTTTGTTCATTTGTCCAAAGACTTCTACTTTGCTTACCTACTCGCTTCAAACTTTGAACCCACGATCTGAGAAAGGGTAGGTCAATCGTGTCAGCCAGATGTCTCATCGATACAATCGACGACAGAGTTCGTGACGAGCTCTTTGAAAGTTCAACTGCCGCCGTTCGAATGCCGGTTACGCCAGGATAGTGATGAACAACGGTTGTATCGGATCCGTCGATGGAGGACTTGGGTTTTGGCAACTTGTCTAACGATTTTATAACGTCATCTAACTCCCTCTTTTTTTGACGGACAATATCTTTCAGCTGTCTTGGCGGGATCATTCCAAATTGCGCCCCGTAGGACTCGCCTGATGAATAGGTGAAGCCTTTTTTCAGCAAGCCGTCGAGGGCATGGTAGGCGAGTGTCCGACTCATGTTAGATTGCCGGGCGAGGTTGCTCGCCGTTTGAGGACCTTGCTTGAGACCGGTCTTGTAGAGATCGAGTTCTCGATCTGTTAGACCGAGGGTTTTGGCTAGAAGGGTAGGCATAGATGTCAAAAAAGCTTTGACAAGTTTTTATCAGTTTACTGGCTAAAATATACTAGGACTAGCAAAAAAAGTAAAGCATCGCATTGTGCATTTGCGTACGAACGCTATGATCCGTATACATAAAAGAACCTATGTTTGGATTATTTGATTTTGTTGTCATCTTTGCGTACTTAGCGCTGGTCGTGCTTATTGGTTACGTTGAATCTAAGAAGCAGACCGAGGAGGGGTTTTTGATTGCAAATCGTAACCTCGGTATGTGGTCGGGTATTGCGACGATTAATGCTACCAAGACTGGGGGGCTGCTGTTGTCTTACACGGCTTTGGTATATCTCTACGGCGTTTCAGCATTTTGGGCATTTATTGGCGTTGGGCTTGGATATCTCTTGTTCATTCCGTTTGCAAAGCGTTTGCGCGAACACTCCAGCGGACGATTCTATACACTGGCAGATTACTTCAAAAAACGCTACGGAGGTTTTGCAGCAAAGATGGCGTCGGTGATTAACATCATCATGATGGTCGGCTTTTTCGTCGGCAGTCTTGTTGCATCCGCAAAGGTCATCGATCGATTCGTTGGAGTCGATTATGTTGTGGCCACGATCGTGACCTCTGCTGTAGTGTTGATTTATCTATTATTGGCAGGATTTAAAGCCGTCGTGAAGACAGATGTTTTACAATACGCGGTAATCGTGTTCGTCTTGCTCTATCTGGCCCTGTATTTGTTTGGTGGTGCCACGATCTCGCCAGACGAGTTTGCTCTCCTTCAGGCAGGCCCCGCGACGATTATTGGGTTGCTGTTGATTGGATTCTTACTTCCGTTTGCCTCTCCGGACCTCTGGCAGCGCGTGTACGCCTTGAAGGATGAAAGGGTGATGAGCAAGAGCATTCTGTATTCGGTGATTATTTATGTCGGCGTTGGCGCAGTGCTCACGCTGATCGCGCTTTCTATCAAATCTGTACTACCAGAACTTGATCCAGACATTGCGATCGTCGATGGATTCGCTCAACTGTTACCTGCCGGATTAACGGGACTCGCTGTGATCGTGTTCTTTGGAGCGTTCATGTCTTCGATGGATACGTATGCGTTTACGGCCTCGTCATCATTTATTCAGGATTTTTTCTCCAGAGATCTGAAAAAGGCTCTAATCGTCTCTCGCATCCGACTCTTTATGGCAATGATGGTCATTGTTAGCACAGGGATTGCGCTGTTCCTGAGAAGTGTGATCGATGCCGCGTTTCTCTTTGTCGCCTTTGCATCGGTGCTGTCGATACCGGTGATTGCAACCTGGGTACGTCCGAAGATAAAAAAGAAGACCGTTGAGGTGGCCCTCGTGGTTGGTCTCGTTATCTTGAGCATCTTTATCGTAAAGGATGTATTAGGGGCTGGATTAGATCCAACATTAATCTTAAAGGGTATCGTTGGCGCGCTGCTAGGTCTTGTGATTGGTGCTCTATACGCAAAAATGCTTGTCGTCGTATCTAGACGCAAGCAAATATGAATTCTACGCTCGAGCTATTGGCGGCAGCGCAGCATCCGTCAGGTTCCTTTCCAACGACGGTTTACAATACGAAGACAGATACGCGCTGGGAGGCTCATACGCTAACCACGACGTATGTCATTTGTCTCATGCTGTTTAGATTGCGTGAAAGCGGATATAGAGGAGAGCATATAGATGGCATTCTCGAGCGAGGGCTTTCATTTCTTCATCAGTCTCTATGGGTTGATCCCGTTGAGGGCTGGATGGTTGCTCACTTTAATGCTTTCTATCCTCCCGATTGGGAGGAAACGGCATTGATCTTGATGATGCTTTATGAATGTGGACGTTTGTCACGCGAGGACGTGGAACCGATGAGACAGCTCATAAAAGCGAATGAAACAAGCGAATGTGGAGTAGGTGTTTGGATCAAGGATCCATACACTTGTGATAATGGTCTCAACAATGTTTTCGATCCCATTACGTCTCTTGCTGTAAGCGAAATGCTTGCCAGAGTTTTTTCAGAAGTTTCACTTCCAACAGAACAGCATCTAGTACGCTCAATGCAAAAAGGCACTTCCTCATTGTATTACGTTCCTTCTTTTCAAACGTTTCTTTATTGGTTGATGGGTAGGGTAGATGTTGCACCTACACTTGATCGCAAGGACAGTGTTTTTTTTCACAACGCAAGACGTTCGCACCTTGTTTATTCATCGAGTGAAGTTTGGATGCTGGCAGATTTTTTACTGCGCGAGCTTCGTCCATAACAAAATCCCCGCACACTCCTTGATGAGAGTTCCTCCTAACTGGAACCTCCTCTCGAAGTGACGGGGATCTTGTATTTAGCGCTTTCGGCGACGCTTAGCTGTCGACTTGCGTCGAGCTGGCTTACGCTTCGCGGTACTTCGGCGCTTAGCTGGCTTACGACGAGCAGTGCTCTTTCGCTTCGCTGGCTTACGACGAGCAGTGCTCTTACGCTTTGTTGCTTTGCGTTTCGCTGGTTTACGCTTCGCAGGCTTTCGCTTACGAGCCGTAGACTTGCGCTTAGCTGGCTTACGCTTTTTCGCTGCGGACTTTCGTTTCGCAGGCTTGCGTTTAGCTGCTTTTCGCTTAGCAGGCTTTCGCTTCTTCGCCGTAGACTTACGTTTCTTTGGAGCAGCCTTTCGCTTTCGCTTAGGAGCGGCCTTCTTACGCTTCGCCGGCTTGCGCTTCTTCGCAGCTGACTTGCGTTTCGCAGGTTTACGCTTCTTGGCTGTACTCTTGCGCTTGGCTGGCTTACGCTTTTTCGCTGCGGACTTTCGTTTCGCAGGCTTGCGTTTAGCTACCTTACGCTTCGCTGGTTTACGTTTCGCAGGCTTTCGCTTACGAGCTGTAGACTTACGTTTGGTCGTTCGTTTTTTTGCAGGCATGTTTTTCACTCACCTTTCTAGTTGTATGTCACGACGACGACTTTGTCGACCACAAAGTTTTTCAATCGACGTGCAGTTGCGTTGCATCACGCGCACGTGCAAACATCATGCAACAAGAAACAAAAATGTTTCTGCGTAAAGTATATCGTTGTTCGTTGCACAAAGAAACAAAAAACAAAAAAGTTATGCACAACGTTTCAACAAAAGTTTAGTCGACAACTTCAACGACTGCACCGACGTCGGCCCAGTTGTACACCCACTCAACGTCATCGTACGCCATGTTCACGCAACCGTGACTCATCACGTTTCCAAAATTGTTGTGCCAGTATGCGTAGTGCAGGTAGTAGTGCGATCGAAAACGTAAGTTGTACTTCACGTCCATGAGTGCGTAGTTGTTCGGATTGTCTTCTCCGTAGGACCAAACGTAATCGTGCCACAAAAGTTTTGCGGAGACTTCCGTGCGACCCGTGGGAGTTGGGTAGTAGTAGCTTCCGGACGAGACAAGTGAAGAGTAGACCAAGGCACCATCTTGGTAGGCGTAAAGCGTTTGTTCAGATAGATCAACGCGAATGTATTGTCCTGTCTCATCCTGTGTTTTTTGCTCTGTTGTTAGCAAAAAAATGGATCCGTCGTCTTCGATAACCGCAGCGACGAGGCCGTGCTCCACATCGTCTAAAATCAGCTCCGCCGTCTTTGCGCCAGTCATTTCATAGAACACAACGGATGCATTGTGGTTGCCCTGCGTGCTCGCTCCAATCTCATCCATGCCGTCGCCATCAATGTCACCTGACAAAACACGGATGCCGTTTTGATAATCAGCAAACGCGCTAAGTGATAGAACGAAGCGCAGTTGATCGTCCATAAGATCCATCACAACGATTGTTGGATCGCCGTAACCGACACGACCAGAAAGAATCTCAACATCACCGTCACCGTTTAAGTCTGCAGCCGCAACCGACACGCCGGTGTTGTCATCCGCACTACCTGTAAACGTTTCAAAAAGTTGTGCACCGTCGCCATCGAACACACGTACGTGCGGTCCACCTGTAACGCCGGGACCGGTGATAATGTCATCAATGCCGTCGTCATCAACATCTCCGCATGCAATGTTCACACCTCCAAGAAACGCGGTGTCGTACGCAAAGAACTCACTTTTTAAAACACCCCATCGATTAAAGACGCGCACGTGCGGTCCACCGCCAAACATTGGAGCGGTGACAATATCAACGTCGTCATCACCATCGACGTCACATGTTGCAATGTTGACGCCACGGTCAAAGTCTTCGTCGTATGCCTCAAACGATCCAATCTCTGTTCCGTCTTGCCGGTAGAGCGTCACGGTTGGGGAGAGTCCTGGGCCAGCGCCAATGAGGAGCTCCGAGATTCCATCGCCTCCAAGGTCACTGACTGCCACTGATCCCGCACCTCGATAATCCTCTTCAAACGGCGCGAACGATGAGAGCTCGATTCCACCCGCATCATATATACGGGCCAGCATCTGATCATCTTCGTACTGTGTAGCAGACACAAAAGAAGGCGCCAAAAAGAGGAGTAGGGCTGGGAAGATCACACGTCTCATATGGCAATATTGTACCAGAATCAAAAAGAAAAACCGATCATAATGATCGATTTCTCTTGGTGGACCCTAAGGGATTCGAACCCTTGACCCCCTGCTTGCAAAGCAGGTGCTCTAGCCAGCTGAGCTAAGGGCCCACGATTGAGCGACGAAAGTATATGAAATGTGGTGATTATTGTCAAGATGGAGTTTTGGTGGTAACGTTGGCGACCACTCTCACGGAGGAGAGACGTGACGCTCTTTTCTGGCTTGGCTACCTTGTTCATGGTGCTGGCCATGACCGACTACATCCAGCGTCTGGTGCGGGGCAAGACGAAGCTCAACCCGGGTACGTGGACGGTGACGATCATCACCTACACCATCCATCTGATCACGTACTACCCGACGGTGCAGGGGGCGCTCGACAAGATGCTGCTCCCGTACGTCATCATGGTGAGCATCGTCATCATCTACGCCTACTCCTGGTGGCGTGGCAAGTTCGCGCCGTTCGCGCCGATGGACTACGCAGTCATGGTCATCGCCGCCGTGGCCGTGCTGATCAAGCTGGTCTTCGGTGGCGACGTCGCCAACGCTGTCCTGCAGATCGCGGTGTTCATCAGCTTCCTGCCGATGGTCGAGGGCTTGTACGTCGGTCCGCTCAAGGATCATCCGCGTCCGTGGATCCTCGGCTTGATCGCCAACACCTGCCAGATCGCGCTGCTGTACACCAGTCCGGAGTCGGAGGTGAGTGTGATCGCGTACGCCAACCCGGTGCTGATCGGAGTGGGTGGTAACCTGATGATCGCCTACGCTGCGCGCCTGCGCCTGTGACAACCGTCGTCTACGCAAAACGACCGCCGCCCTCTCGGGGCAGGCGGTCGCTGTGCTCCTCGTCAAGGTTCGACCTTTGCGCGAAAGGTCGAACCTTTCTTAGAGCTCTGCGACGCAGGCTTCTTGATCAGCCTCTACCTCCGCACGCAGCTCCTCTGAGAGTTCATAGTCCTCGAATCCACCATACGGATCATCAACACTCATGCTCCAAAGTTCTCGTCCGTCGTAGTCCGCGCCGAGCAAAAGTGGTTCAGCACATGGACCCGGGGAGTCACTCATCCCCATCACGAGCAGAACGAGGTTCCCACTGTCATATCCAACAACGTGGAAGTCGGGGAAGTCCTCTTCGTGAATGTTCTCCAGATCTCCCTTGTCGTACGACCGTCGGAACAGTCGTTCGAAGTTGAAGTTGTCTGTGCGATAGCTGTAGATACCGATCATCTGCTGATCGTCCCTTTCGTCATAGGCGGATGTTGCAAAATAGACAACGTTTTCATCTGTCGGATCCTCGATAATGGAAAACTCGATTTCCTGTCCCGATGTGAGTGTCGCAACACCTCCTTCGGCGCGTTCGGTCAGCTCCCAGTCAAACGGGGAGATGCCTTCAAAGTTCATTGAAGATGGTTCTGACGCTTCTTCATCGCTACCCATTTCTTCAACCGTATCCTCGGTCTCGTCGTGATACTCATCAGTCGTTTCTTGACCGCCGTCGAGCCAGGAAAAGAGCAAGATGAGGACAATGATACCGAGAATTCCGATGATCAAATTGCTTGTCTTTTTCTTAGATTCTCCTCCTTGTGGCATAGGATTGTTATTCTCTTCCATACTACTTAGTTACCTTGTTAGGTGGACGCTTTCCGTCCAGGAAGGCCAAAATGTTCTTTGCCGCGGTACGGCTCATGGCCTGTCGTGTCTCCACCGTAGCAGATGCGGTGTGAGGTGTTAAGACGACGTTGGGGAGCTTTCTCAATGAGATATTATCCTTTGGATTGCAGTCGGTGAGAGGCTCGCACTCAAAAACGTCGAGCGCCGCACCTGCGATGTCACCTCGAATCAACGCTTTGGTGAGTGCAATCTCGTCGACGACTGGTCCGCGTGCTGTGTTGATGAGGAAGGCGGTCTTTTTCATCGCTTTGAGCTCCTTGGTGCTGATGAGATGGCGCGTTGAATCCAAAAGCGGAACGTGCAGACTGACGAAGTCGGCCTCCTTGAGTAGCTTCATCTTGGATCGATACTTCGCTTTGTACTTTTTCTCTAAGTCTTTGTTGCGATTGAGATCATTGTAGATAATCTTCACACCGAAACCGTCATACATGCGCTTCACGAGCCCTGTTCCAATGCGACCGCCTCCGATGATGCCGAGCGTTTTGCCGGCAACGTCTGTTCCTAGCAACAACTTTGGTCCCCAGCCTTTGTACTTGCCATCGCGGGCAAACTGATCAGTCTCGACAATGCGGTGGGCGAGGGCGAAGATCATAGCGATGGCATGCTCTGCAACGGACTCGACGATTTCGGGTCCGGGCGCGTTTGTAACGACAATGCCACGTTCTTTTGCGGCATCAAGATCAACGTTGTTAAAGCCAACAGCGTAGTTGGCGATCATCTTGAGCTGCGGTCCAGCGGCATCCATGACCTGCGCGTCCATTTTCTCAGTGAGAATCGACAAAATAACGTCGCAGCCCTTCACGCGTTTGAGCAGCTCACGACGAGGGATCTTCTTATCCTTTTCGTAGATGTCCAACTTAATGCTCTTACGCTTCTTGAGCATCTTGATCCCTTCGTCTGGAATGTCGCGCGTGATGAATATTTTGGTCATACGCAAACAGTATACCGTGGCTTGACTTTTTGCCCAATTTCGACTAGTATATTCCTCTGCACCTTTGGATGAGCCGAGGGCGTGGAGACCCCGCGTGCGGCGGAAACCGCATCAATCGCTATCCGATAAGACCATTGTGGCAAAGCTGCTTTGGAGACGGTCGGACTGTGAGGATACATGAGCACCTTGGAAACCGCGCGCGACGCGCTTCGTGCCTTGACGACCATCGGCACGCCCGGCCTCGGCCAGGCCACGGAACTGCTCGACCAGATGGTTCGCCGCCAGGTGGACCCGTCGGGTCTGCAGGGCGTGATGGATCAGCTCCCGCTGCATGTGCGGCTAGGGTTGCTACACCGTGGCAAGCCCGGGGCGGTCGAGAGGATCCTCGAGGCCGTCGCGCAGCTCGAGGCGGAGCTTGTCGACGAGCGCGAGCGCCAGGCCCGCAACTCCTTCGACCGCTTCGGCGATGCGCTGGGGTTCGCAAACCTCGCGGTGTACCTCCGCGGCACCGACGACATGGAAGGGATCATGGAGATCCCGGACTGGCCGGAAGACCACCGCGCACACTTCGTTGAGTCCGTGCTCGTGGACGGCCGGATCCTGGATCACGAGCAGCGCGGTGTGGGACTCTCCGAGGTCTGCCGGCTCGCTGAGCTGCACTTCGGCGGCAACGACGGCACCTTCGAGCGCCACGACGCGAGCGTCGCCCAGTCGGGCCTGCGCTGGATGATCTTCCAGGATGGCCGGCGCAACCACAACCGCAAGCCCTCCGACTGCCGCGCGAGCTTCGCCGAGTGCGAGGTCGGTGTGGACACCATGGAGGGCATCGCCCGCTACGTGCAAGGCGAGCTGGTTCTGTGGAAGCACTTCATGGACTGTACCAACTCGGTCTACGCGAGCCGCCGCGGTCACTGCGCCTGCCTGGGCGTGAGCGGCCACGGTCCGGGGCTCTACTGTTCCTGGGCTGACAGCGCCCTCCCTCTCTTTGGGGCCGCCTCTCGCGGGAAGTGAGGATCTTCACCCCTCACACCTCGCCCCTTCTTCGAACCCCGACCTGTACAGGTCGGGGTTCATCGCTTATCCTTTTTTTGAGAGTAGGGTCGTGTATGCATGATCAAGGTCTTGCATCCCCGAAATCCTCGAAAGAGCCATCGCCAGAGTCCGTTACTCTCTTGTTTCGGAGAGCGCGATTCGGACGAGACACTTCTTGTCAGATGCTAGCGAGGGATTCCTCGAAATGAAATACATCGGCGACCTCACCGAGTGCGGAAGTCGAGGTGACATGGGCGGCGTCTGACAATTGCGAGGGGTCGGTCAACGCGAGCAACCGCGACAACTGCGCCTACCTGGGCGTGAACGACAACGGTCCGGAGCTCAACTGGAACTGGGATGACAACGCCAACCCGATCTATGGGGCCGCCTCTCGCGGGAAGCGTTTTGGAAAAGCGCCTCGGCAACCGGGGCGTTTCCGTTACAAAGATTTCTTCCAGCCACCGAGCATACGGCCGATGCTTTGCAGCTGTTCTTGCAGCTGAATGTATCTTCGTTCCTGAATTTGGTTTAGGTCATAGGCAAGGCGGACAAGAATTTTCGCCTTCTCCTGTTGTAGTAGCGCACGCTCAATAGAAGCATGCTTCCAATCTCGTTTTTGTTTGCCCGCTTCAACGATAGCTATGAGCATGTCAAGCGCGGCCTGCTCCAGCGACTCTCCGAGAGAATACTTTTCTGACTTTGAAAAGCGACCGCGAGCGATGTGGATTTCTTTTAAGAGATCGTAAGTGATTTTAAACACAGGAGCTTCATGTATGAGGGACATATTCGATGAGATGACTTCTTTAAAGAATTTGTTCGCTGCCTGGAGCGAGTTTCGACGCGGCAAGCGAGGTCGAAAGGATGTACAAGCTTTTGAGCGCCATCTTGAAGATCATGTGCTTGAGCTGCATGATGATTTGGTGAGTAGTCGCTATCGCCACGGTTCGTATCATCGGTTTCACGTTTTCGATCCTAAACATCGTGTGATCCATAAAGCGACTGTTCGGGATCGTCTGGTGCATCATGCGATTTACTGTGTCTTGTATCCGATCTTTGATAGATCGTTCATTTATGACAGCTATTCTTGCCGTGTTAGCAAAGGAACACATGCGGCTGTAGATCGTCTGGGTGACTTTGCCAGACGGTGCAGTCGTAACTACTCACGGACATGCTGGGCGCTCAAACTTGATATCAAAAAGTTTTTTGACTCGGTGGATCACGAGCTGCTCCTTGCTGACCTGAAGAAAAAGATTGATGATCCGCGAACGATGAGCCTGCTCGGGAATATCGTTGGCGGTTTCCAAGCATCGACAACCGATCGGGGGGGGGTCGGTAAACGAAGCGAATCGCAAAGTAGGCCTGCCAATCGGCAACCTAACGTCGCAACTCTTCGCCAATGTTTACATGAACGCATTTGATCATTTTATAAAAGATGAGCTGAGGATCAAATACTACCTGCGCTACACAGACGATTTTGTGATTCTTCACGAAGACTGCGCCTATCTCACGTTTTTATTTCCGATTATTGAGCAATGGCTTTGGAGGGTTCGACGGCTGCAGCTGCACGAGCTTAAGATTGAGATCAGAAAGCTCAAACAAGGAATTGACTTTCTCGGATATGTCACCCTTCCGCATCACCGAGTGCTTCGTACAAAAACAAAGCGACGCATGATACGTCGCGTTAATCATATAAACATTGATTCGTATTTAGGGCTGCTGAAGCATTGTGAGGGTCACGATCTGGGAAAGCAGATCATGCGTCGGATCCAAGAAGCATCTTGATCCCTTCGTCTGGGATATCGCGCGTGATGAAGATCTTGGTCATACTACCATTGAGTAATGCTATCGAAATCGAGATTCGTAATCGCATCTTGTGCGTCGAGATCGGAGTAAAGGACTTCTACGACCAGATTTTCCGATTCGCAAATATAGTACGTCCACTGGTCTCCCTCAAACATGTTTCCTTCAACGCCCGTGGCGACGATCACGTCGCAGGAATATGAGTCCGATTCGTATACTGTCTCTGCACTTTGCGGCTCAACCGCGCTGCCTTGTAGATCAATATATTTATCAGAACGATAGCTCGGTCCGGCGCTGCCAGCGTATTCGAACGTTTTGATACGAAAAGACGGCCAGAAGGAATCAGATTCGCTGACAATGTCTAGTGGAACGTCATCTGCATAAAGCGTAGCGCTTAGATCAGTTATGGACGTTGACGACTGGATGTGCCAACCGTTTGGATAATCAAATGAGGGCAGAAGGGCTGTCCCCTCAAAGGTGCGGATTTCTTCCCCCTCACTATTGGAGACTTCTTCCTCCTCTGTTGGATTTTTGTCTTCAACCTCAATGATCTCCTGAGGTTGGCTTTCCGACTGCAGCGATGAAAATTGTAACGCCGCGATACCGAAGATGGCAATAAGTAGCGCGAGACAGCAGATGAGCAGGACGGCGAGGATACCGTTGTGATGTTTGTGGGGCTCTGGAGACATATTTAGGAGAGGTTACGGACTTTGTACTTCTTTAGCTCAGATACCCTTGGCCAACGTTGCAGAATACCGATCTTGGCACCGTACGATTGAATGACCGACTCGGCGTTGGCCACACCAACTTGCAATGCACGGCCGAGATCGTGACCCTTTGCAAGGGCGGCAACCAGTCCTGAGCCAAATGCGTCACCTGCACCGGTGCGCGAGATACCCTTCGTACCCGTCGGTCGCACAAACCAGGTCTCCCCGTCGCGATGCGCGTACGCACCTTTCGGTCCATCTGTGATAATAAGGGTTAGTCCTGGCCGGCTGATTTTCTTGCACAGCGTTTTCACATCCGACGACTTGGACTTGGCAAGCAGCTGCGCCTCCTCGAGGTTCAGATTCAAAAGACTCAGGTTGCGCATGACTGGCTCCATGCCGCATAGGCCCTTGGCGAGCTCTCCAGATCCTGGATTGAACGCAATGCTGATACCGTGCTGCTTTGCATGTTTGGCAATACGCTTGGCCAGAGCCACGTTTCCAGCAAGCGACGTCATGTAGATCCACTTTGCTTTGAGTTTGGTCCAGGGGATGTCCTTGGCGTTGAATGATTTGGACACGCCGCGGTTTACAAGAATCGATCGCTCACCATCTTTGGCTGTCAGCTGAACGCCAAGTCCGGTCTGACCGTCTTTGATTGTGTGAATGAGTGTCGTTTTGACCTTCGCTGCTTTCAGTTCATCGAAGACATCGCGACCGGATGAATCGTCGCCGACGCGCGTGATCACGGCCGTGTTGAAACCGAGACTGGCAAACGTCACGGCCGCATTGGTTCCGCCACCGCCGGTCGTCATCACGGCCTTTTCAATCTCAATCTTTGATCCAAACGGCACGCACTCGCCGTAGCCGGTGGAGAATTTATGCGATTGGATAATCTGAAAATGCTTAGATACCAAAAAAATGTCTTTTGTTGCCGAGCCGATGGTGATTACGTCGTATGCCATATGGACCAGTATAGCAAAACACGAGGCCTTGCCCCGTGCTTATCCTTTTTTGCTTGATCCAAACAGCTGCATCTTGTGTCGGACGACTTTTGTCATCAACTCCTTGGCTGGCTTGAGGATCTTTCTCGGATCAATGACCTCGGGCTTTTCTTTGAGGAACTTGCGGATGCCGGCGTCAAAGGCGATGCGTAGATCAGTGTCGATATTGATTTTTGAAACGCCCAGTGAGACAGCTTTCTTGATGGCAGCGTCTGGCACGCCCTTAGCGTCAGCGATTTCACATCCATACTTGGTGCAAAGGTTTTTGATTCTTGCCGGGACACCTGAGGCACCGTGCAGGACGAGCGGCACAGAAGCGCTCTCAGCAATGAGCTTGAGTCGTTGATAGTCCAGCTTTGCCTCTCCTTTGGTGAATTTGAATGCTCCGTGACGCGTTCCAACGGCGACGGCCAAGGCGTCACATCCGGTTCGTTTGATAAAGTCGGCCGCCTGTTCTGGTTTGGTCATCGCAGCTTCCTGTTCTTTGACGTTCACGAAATCCTCAACGCCAGCGATGACACCGAGCTCTGCTTCGACGCTCATCCCACGCTTATGCGCCATCGCCACGATCTTCTTCGTTCGCTTGATGTTTTCTTCGTATGGATGCGACGAACCATCATACATCACGCTCGTATACAGCCCACTCTTAATCGCCTCGACAACGAGGTTGTAGTTCTTGCCATGGTCTAGATGGAAGACAACGGGGAGCTTTGTTCGTTTGGCAGCGAGGTGAACGAGTGCCGCAAGCTCTTCCATGCCAGCATAGCTAATTGCCCCTTCACTTGTGGAGAGGATGACGGGCGACTTCTCGGCATGTGCGGCATCCATGATCGCCTGCAAGGTCTCCAGGTTGTTGATATTAAACGCTCCAACCGCGTACTTGCGTTTGCGCGCCTTTGTCAAAACCGATTTGAGAGTGACAAGTCCCATATCAAAGTTCCTTTGTCTTATATGATGGGCGTTCTTTCAAACGTTTGCAAATCTGACGATGGGAGAGCAGACCCGCCGTTGGTCCGATGTGAAAGACGACAGATGCCGCATTAACCGCTCCCCAGGCTAGTGCCTCGCGGTGCGGTTTGCCATGCATGAGTGCTCCGAGGAAGCCGGTGGAAAAAGCGTCGCCTGCGCCGGTCGCTTCCACGCGTGGACCGGGGAACATTGGAGCGAAGTCAAGCTGCTCCCCATCAAAGGCATAGGCGCCATTTTTGCCATCGGTCATCACAACGTAGTTTGGGCCAAGCCGCTTGAGGCGGGCCATCACCTGATGGATCTCCTCTTCGTGGCCATTGCGAATGAGCTGGTCGGCCTCGCGACGATTCACGAAAAGGACTTCCGTGACCTTTAAAAGATTCAGCAGTTCCTTTTTTCGTTCCTCGATTTGTACAACACCAGGATTGAGACTGATTTTGGTTCCGCGCTTTTTGTGCAGGGCAACGAGATCTTTGTAGAGACGTTCGTATCCACCACCAAGCTCCGAGACATGAATCCACTCACTTTTTGGGGCACGATCGGTGAGGCGATATTCAACATCACCGTGGGCAACCAACTGCGTGGACTCGCCCTTGAAGTTCAGCACCGCCGCAAAGCTACTTTTGTGCTTTGGATCAGCTTTGACGTACTTAGCGTCCACCTTGTGCTTGGCAAGAAATTCCAGCGCCATCTTGTGCGTGGCGTCTTTTCCCATAATGGAGCTCACGGCCGTCGTCTTGCTCATTTTGGCAATACCAATCGCGACGTTGGGGGCAGAGCCGGCGACTTGCGAGACGATTTCGTGCACAGGAATCTTTTTGCCGTACTCAATGCAAAGCTGGCATGCCGGCATCTTGAGCTCACACTGCACGCTGGCATCTGGCACCTGAATAAAGGTGTCGAGTTTGATGTCTCCAATGGTCAGTAGATCGTACATGGTTGGGATGAGGATACGCCCCAGCGTCGTCTCTCTGGGCCTTAGCAGCCGAACTACGTCGTTATGGAACCTTGTTTTCATCGTCGCCGTAGCTAAGGCTACGACTCCTTGAAAACATTCCATGCCTTGTATTTCGGCTGCTGAGCCTCCAGAGATGGCCACGAGATAAACGCATGGCCACCCAGGGCGAGGATGTTTTTCATCCAAATCGCTGAACAGCTTTGAAAGTAATGCCGTAGCATCATTGAAAAGCTGTGAAGTGATTTGAGGGAAAACAGATCGGTCTGGGGACGGCGCTGGGGCGTATCCTCATCCCCAGTATATCACCGAAGATCCTCGCCGCGATAGAGATGGATCGGCAGCACAGGTCCTTCTTTGATCGTACGCCATGGCGTGAAGTCTTCAAAGGGCCAGGCCTCCAACACGACAAGCGCTGCGTGATCGAGTTCTCCGCGGAGTTTCTTCAAAAGTTTTGGATACGCTTTTGCCAGGAGATAGATAAAAACAACATCAGCTTCTTGCAGATCCGTTCTAAACAGATTACCGAACCGTACGTGCATGTTTGGGCGTGAGAAGGATCGTACCTTGGCGATGAGGTAGGGGATGAGCGAGAGCTCAACGCCGATCGCTTGAACGTTCGGGTATTTTTTTAGCACGTCGATCAGAACGGTACCGGTTCCGCAACCTAAGTCGTATACCTTATCTCCTGCACGAATCGGAATGCGATCCAAAAACAGCTGACGATACGTTGTTTTGCTTGGCACCCAAGGGGCTGCTGACCATCCAGCCCAAGCGGCAGTAGCAACAACGACCCAAAGCAAGATAAGAAGGATGTTGACTATCCAGTCCATAGATTGAGGGACATCAGAAGGCCGCGGCGTTCTTTTTTCGTGAGGGGACGGTAGTTGCCCTCGCCAAGCGTGCCCAGTTTGACGTTCATGACGCGCACGCGTCGGAGCGTTTTTACGTTGTAGCCAAATGCCTCACACATTTTGCGGATTTGGCGGTTGCGCCCCTCGGTGAGAATAAGGGAGAAGCGGTTGTCGCGGAGCTTTTTCAACAGTGCTGGCTTGGTCATCTCTCCATCGATGATTACGCCTTGCGTCATCTTCTTGATGAATGCACGGTTGATCGGTTTGTCGACCGTCACGACGTATTCCTTCTCGTGCTCACCGCTGCCGTGCGCAATCGCGTTGGCGATTTCGCCGTTGCTGGTCATGATCATCAGTCCGGATGACTCAACGTCGAGTCGACCGACGTACAAAAGCCGTTCGTCTTGCGGAAGATAGTCGAAAATCGTGTTGTTGGCTTTTTCATCCGCCGTACAGATAACGCCAAAGGGTTTGTGAAAGGCGTAGTAGACGTCCTGACTTTTCGGCTCGATCTTTTGGCCGTTGACCTTCACGACGTCTCCATCGGCTACTTTTTGACCTACATCTGCTGGACTGCCATTGATCGTCGCTTTGCCGTCTTCAATAAGCTGATCAGCCTTACGTCGGGAGCAGTAGCCAGATTGGGCGATGTATTTATTGAGGCGCATGGGGGGAGTGTAGCATGTGCTGTGAGAAGTTTCACGAACATGCAGGAAGCCCGGCCGCGAGATGCGACCGGGCTTCGGAACGAGTGAGAAGAGGGGCTAGGCGGCGAGCAGGGGCTCCAGGCGCTTGCGCAGGCGCTTGCGTCCCCGCGTCCGCAACTGGCTGACCCGCGACTCGGTGACCTCCAGCACCTGCGCGACGTCCTTCAGGGTCGTGCCGTCCAGGTAGGTGTTGACGGCCGCACGCTCCCGGTCGGGGAGTTCGGCGACCGCCTCGTTGAGCTCCTGGGCGGTCTCGCGCTTGTCGATCAGGGTGAAGGCGTTGTTGGCACCGTCCGTGTCGGCGATGTTGTCCGCCAGCGTGCTCGTGCTGTCGTCGTGGGTGGGTTCGTCGAGGCTGATCAGCGCGCGCACGAGCGCGTTCTTCTCGAGCTGGTCGAACTGGTCGGTGGTCAGCTCGAGCTTCTCGGCCATCTCCTGTCGGGTGGGCTCGCGCTTGAGCTCGCGACGGAGGTCCTTGCGGGCCGCCTCGATGAGGTTGACCCGACGACGGACGCTGCGCGGGATCCAGTCCAGCTTGCGCAGCTCGTCCACGATGGCGCCGCGGATCCGGATCTCGGCGTAGGCCTTGAACGACACCGCCCGCCCCGCCTCGAAGCGGTCGACCGCGTCGATGAGCCCGAGCGTACCGACGCTGATCAGGTCGTCCACGTCCACGCTGTGCGGGAAGCGCTTGACCATGCGGTAGGCGACCGTACGCACCAGGGGGTAGTGCGCGAGGATCAGCTCTTCCCGGGTCTCCCCGCTCTTCTTCTGTGCAGTGCCGTACATACATTCCTCGGGTTGGGGTTCAACGGCCCTACATTAAAGCATATTTTTGAGGTTTTGTCAAGTCATTTTGTTGTAAATACTGCCTAAAATATAAGTAAAGTATTAAAAAAAGCCATGTTTGTCATGGCTTTCTTTACAATATTTTCGCTACTGTTTTTTCTTTATGACTCGTTTCGCGACTTTCACGATGTGCGGTGCTGTCAGGCCGAAGTGTTCTAGGAGTTCGTCAGGATTTCCTGATTCTCCAAAGCGGTCTTGGATCCCGATGCGTTCAACAGGTACGGGGTAGTTCTCACAAATCACTTCGCACACGGCCGATCCCATTCCTGCCGCCGCTTGTGCTTCCTCAACCGTGACGATTGCTCCACAGTCTTTCGCTGCTTGTACGATCGTTTTCTCATCCATCGGCTTCACACTCATGTTGTTGATCACGCGTGCTTCAATACCATGCTTGGCGAGTTCTTCGGCCGCCATGAGTGCTTCGTAGACGAGTGGACCGCACGCGACGATCGCTAAGTCTGATCCATCGCGGAAGATTTGTGCCTTGCCGACAGCGAAAGGTGTTGCATTCGTGGTGAACACGGGACTGGCCGAGCGAGCAAACCGAACATAGACAGGCCCTTTCATCTGAGCGGCTGCGACGGTCGCCTTGCGCGTTTCAATCGCATCGCATGGCACAAGGACTTTCATCTCAGGGAGTACACGTGTGATAGCGATGTCTTCGATCATTTGATGTGTTGCTCCGTCTGGTCCAACGGAGATACCAGCATGCGCTCCCGCGATCTTCACGTTCGTTTTTTGCAAACAGGCCGTTGTACGAAGCTGCTCCCAGTTGCGTCCAGGCGAGAAAGCAGCATAGCTTGAGATAAAGACGGTCTTGCCAGCCAGTGCCATCCCAGCAGCAACCGCGGCCATGGCTTGCTCGGCAACCCCGAATTGCACGAACCGATCTGGGAACGCCTTTTTGAATGCGGCCGTTCGCGTGGAGTCGGTGAGGTCGGCGCAAATGGCCATGACGTTCCTGTCCGCTTTTCCAGCCCCAACCAACCCATCACCGTAGCCATTGCGCGTCGGAATCATCTTTAGATGATCTCGGTTCTTCCAACTACGCGCCAGTTTCATTTCTTTCTTCGCCATACTACGTCGCGTCATTTTCTAACTTACCACCTAAGGTTCGCAGGTCACGAAGCGCGTCGCGCAGTTCGTCCACTTTTGGTGGCTTGCCGTGCCAGGCAGGTTCAAACTCCATAAAGTCCACGCCCTTGCCTGGGATGGTGTGCGCGATGATGACAACAGGATTTTCCCAAATCGTCTGTGCGTAGCGGCAGGCGTCCACGAACTGCATAATGTTGTGCCCGTCGATCTCCACCACGGTCCAGTTAAACGCCTCAAACTTATCGACAAGCGGCTCCAGCGGCATGATGTCCTCTGTGTAGCCATCGATTTGAATATTGTTGCGATCAACGATCCACGTGAGGTTGTGCAGATTCTCTTTCCCGGCGAACATTGCCGCCTCCCACGTAATGCCAGCTTCAAGATCACCCTCCGAGAGCACGCAGTACGTATGCCAAGCCAGACGATCGAGCTTGGCAACGTACGCCATGCCGCAAGACTGCGGTCCACCATCGCCGAGTGGACCCGACGTGTTCTCCAGCGCTTTCATGTGCAGGACTTCCGGATGCCCCTGCAGCGGCGAGCCAAGTTGGCGCAGCGTCATCAGATCCTTTTTGGGAAAGTAGCCAGCGTGTGCCATGGCGGCGTACCGAATAGGGACGTTGTGTCCGCATGAGAGCAGGAGTCGATCGCGTTCCTTCCAACCGGGTCGCTTTGGATCGTGGTTAAGGACGTGGAAGTAGAGTGCCGTGAAGATGTCCGCGAGCCCCAAAGGACCGGCGCTATGGCCAGAGCCAGCTTTCTCAAGCATCTTCAACAAGTCCTGACGAATAGCATTCGCCTTTGTCTCCAACGATTGAAGCTTTTTGTCTGAAAGAGATTGGATGTCTCGGATTGCTGGCATACCTCCTTATGGCTCGTAGGTGAGATGCATCAGCGCAAAGCTGGTCACGAGCATGCCGGTCACAAAATGCGACCAGGTGAACTGCTCGTAGGTGAAGTTAAGCGCAAACGGAGCTGCGGCAATCCATGCGCCGATCATCACCTGCATCCAATGCATGGCCTTAAGTCCCGGATACTTGTTCGATCCTTGTTCAAGGCTGATCGCGATGAGGGCAAGTACGGTGATGGCAAGGCCGAGGAACAGGTCGTCCCATCGAAGCAGGCTGACCATCTGCTCTTGGTCAAACATCTCGCCAAAGAACAAGATCAGAATGTCGTCACCTACAAATGGTACGAGGATGATCCAGAACGAGATGGCAAAAAGGATCCAGTGAATGGTTTTCATAGGGGGTGATAATAGATGAACTCAGTATAACAAAAGACGCGGCACATGGCCGCATCTTTTGGTTATTGTCTAGTCAACGTAAATCGCTCCGGTGTTTGATGAGTCGTAGCTGTCGAAGAATGTGTAGGTTCCTTCTTCGTCAAATCGGTTGACGTACTCACCACCCGGCTGCATGGTTCCAGATCCCCATGAGAGGTCGTCTGCTGTGACCGAGTGCTTTTCGTCATCGTTGTTGATGAACTTCACAACCTGTCCAACCTCGATTTCTACATCAATTGGATCGAATCCATCTGAGGTAATCTCGATCTCTTCTGGTGCCTCGAGGTTTTTGTCGTCGTTGATGGAATCAACAGCTGCTGAGACTTCATCTACATCGTAGTCACTTGCGTCCTCGATAGCGTCACCGATGGTGTAGTTTGTGAAGAAGCCATCTGCGACGTCGTGGATCATGGTGTTCCAGGATGATCCGTAGAGTTCCGTTGCTAACTCTTCTGAGTCAACGTGCCGCAAGACACCACCTTCATCAACGGCATACGTCTTTGGATCGGACTGGATCTTCACCATGTAGGCACCAGGCTTGTACGTGACGTTCCCGCCGATCTGAATGGTTGCTAGATCTGAGTCAGAGATGAACTGGACGTCATCGAAGTCATCGTACCAAGTGAAGTAGGTGTTGGAGTTTGGGAAGACGTAGCGGAATCCGTCGGCACCCATGTAGTACACGGCCGTGAAGGTTTCACCACGAATGAGGCTTCCTGACTCAATGTCATCTAGATCAGTAAGAGCCTGTGCGTCGTGTGCTGCAACGACACCAATGAAGGCGACAGACAGCGCGATCAGGCCGATAAGGAGCTGTTTTAGATGGGAAGCAATGTTCATAGTCGAAAAAATTAGGTTCAACGAGAGTATAACACGGTCGTTTTTGGGTTTAAAGAGCCCTTGTTTATAGGTGCCGTAGCGTTTGATAGGCCTGAGCGGGGTTGTCTGCCTTCCATAGAGCCGAGGAGGTACATAGTTGCTGAGCGCCGGCTTGAACCATGTCCGGGGCGGTTGTGAGATTCACGCCACCATCGATGGCAATCGGGATATGAGGAACAAGCTTGCGTGCACGCTTAATCTTGCGAATGATTTTGCGTCCCAAAAATGGTTGTGCAGATGCACCTGGATGTACCCCCATAAGAAGGAGAAGGTTACATTGTTCAATCTCGTGCAGATGCTTTTTGGTCTTCGTTTCCGGATTAAGTGCTATCCCAACTTCAAGGTCCAGATTTTTGATCTCACGGATCAGTGGTCGCAGCGGCTCTTGAATCTCGGCATGAATGATCGCCCGCTTCACGCTGGGCACATACTCTTGAAAAGTCGCGATGACCTCAAGTGGATCTTCGATCATTAAATGGAGCTCGAAGTCGGGGAGGGGTTCCATTGTTGCGATGACGCGAGGGTCTGCCCAACAAGTGGCGTCGAACATGCTGCCGTCGAGAATGTCGATCTGCCAGAGCGGCGCGAGTTGTCGGAGTCCAGCGTGGTGAACTTTTCGTCGGAAGTCAGACTCGTGCTGTACGAGCAGGGCGGGGACGACGGTGGTGAGTCGGGCGTCTTCGTGCTCGATCGCGTGGAGCTGCCCGAGGCGGCGGACGTGGCGAGGTGCTTGGGAGAACGGAGTGGTTAAAAACGCCTCAGCGATTTTCAGTGGATCGTCCGGCGTCTCGATTCGTCCCGGGATGCAGATGATATTGGCATTATCATCCGTGCGCATGGTTTGCGCGGCCTCGATCGCGTAGCCAATGCCCGCACGAATACCGTCAAACTTATTCGCCGCAATACAAATCCCCTCAGCATTTCCGCACGAGAGGATGCCAACTGATCCCGGATGATTCATGACGGCCTGGGCGACCTCTTTGGCGTACTTTGGATAATCGTCCGTTGGGTCCAGAATGTACGCGCCAAGGTCTTCGACGTGGTAGCCCGCGGTATGCAAATGCTCTTTGATCATCTCCTTGAGATCAAAGCCCGCATGGTCGGCGCCGATGTAGACGGTTTGGTTCATGGCAGTAGTATACCAAGGTTTAACCTTGGCAAGGTCTAACCTTGAAGTCAAAACTACCTTAGACAAAGATGGCGAGGTCCGCTTTTCAAGGTTCGACCTTGAA
>CAYFME010000013.1:6175-37742 GCA_964344145.1 uncultured Gammaproteobacteria bacterium | reverse complement strand
TACGAACGTGCCGGCAATGTGTCTGAAGCCATCGATCGCATGGTTGTGCTGCGCGATGCCAATCCCTATGACGTGGGCGTGGCGTTCCAGCTCGGTTTGTTGTACCTGCGACAAGGAAAAGTGGACGAGGCTAAGACGGAGCTTGAGCGTGCGGTGACCCTGGCACCGAATTACGCCAATGCGTATTGGTATTTGGCGGCAGTGTACGAAGAATTGGGTGATACGGAGGCGGCCATCGAAGCATTGGTAGAGATTTTGAACAGTAATCCCGATCATGAAACGGTTCTTGGACAGATTGAGCGTCTGCAGTCGGGACTTGCTGCAGAGGAAGAGGTGCCTGAGCCACTTGAGGGTGTAGAAGATATTGAGGACCTGGAAGAGGCTGAGAGTGAGGATTCTGACGAGTAGTAAAAACAGGTAAATGCACACGCGCCCCGGACTGCCGATGCAGTTCGGGGCGCTTGACGCTGGGGATCATCACCAGGTGACGGTGAGGCCGGCGGCGGTCGGAGTGACCGTGACGCTGGGCTCGTCGCCGCGCCCGAAGGCGAAGCTCGTACCGGTGAGCACGAGACCCGTGGCACAGGCAACGCCGCCGGGAGCGTAGAAGCCCGCCGCGCGGTCGTACTGGCCGACCAGGTCGTTGTAGCCATCTCGGTCGCTGTAGTTGCCCGACTCCAGGTCGTTGTAGGCGCTCGTGGCGAGCACGCGCGCGACGACCATGGTAGTACAGCCGACTGCGGTGAGGCCCAGACCTCCGTAGCGCGTGGGCTTGGCCATCGATGCCATGGTGAAGTCGCCGCGTTGACGCGGCTGACTCGTGTCGGGCAGCTCCATGAGCGGTTCGTTGCGAACGGCCGTCCAGTTGCCGTAGGAGCCGAGCTCCTGCTGACCACCGGTGGACTCCGAGGTCTGGAGCACCAGGTAGCTCTCCAGCTCTCCGTAGGTAAGCCAGCCGTCGTGATCCAGGTCTGCCGAGCCGATGAGCGCCGAGACCAGCATGGTGCCCAGCAGACCGTTGTCCACGGTGTACTCGCCGGTCGTCGCCGAGATCGCGAGGATGCCCTCGTCGAGCTCGTTGCCGAAGCTGCCAGCCCAGGGGCCGATGGTGTACACGCCGCGGGGGAGCTCGTCGTCCTGGTCGTACTCGCTCCAGTGGATCGAGTCGGCGTGGATGGCGTCGAGCAGAACCACGACCTTGCCGCCCTTGCCGGTCACCTCGCGCAGACGCCAGGTGATCTCGCGCTCGAACAGCAGGCTGCTGTCGGAGAGCGACCCGAGGTCGTGGACGTAGTAGTCGGCGGGCAGCAGCATCGGGTAGCCCTCGTTGGTCCAGCCCGATCCGAGGTAGATGAACATCAGCGTGTCGTACTCGGTCATCGCGCCGATGGTCTCACCCATGGCGCCCGTGATCGCGTCACGTGTCGCCGCCTCGCCGCACAGCGCGGTCGTGTTCGGGTCCTGCGCCATGAGCTCGGCGAGGGCCTGGCAGGCCGTGGCGGCCTCGGGCAACGTGGGCTGGCCCTGCTCGCGGTAGCTGGGGCCGATGATGATGGTGTAGGTGCTGCCAGTGGGCTCGGGCTCCCCGCGCGCGGCGTGCGCGTCGGGGGTGAGCAGCGGCAGCAAGAGAAGGTGCAGCACGGAATCCTCCCAGATATCTTCTCCTCGCACGTGAGGGAAGGCAATAAGGTACCGTGAATAGCTTAGCTTGTCAACCGTAGCTTGTCACCTATGGCATCAGCGTTTATGATGCGCATCGTATGCTTCAAGTTGGTATTGTTGGCCTCCCAAACGTTGGAAAATCTACGTTATTTACTGCTCTTACGAAGAAGCAGGTTGATTGTGCGAACTTTCCGTTTTGCACCATTGAGCCAAACGTGGGGGTGGTTGAGGTGCCTGATGAGCGGCTCGCGACGTTGAATGAGCTATCTCAGTCGGCAAAGGTGATCCCGACGGCCATCGAGTTTGTTGATATTGCTGGACTGGTGAAAGGTGCGAGCGAAGGCGAGGGACTGGGGAACAAGTTTCTCGCGAATATTCGAGAGGTCGACATGATCGCTCACGTGGTTCGATCGTTTGAGAGTAGTGATATCACGCATGTCGATGGATCGATCGATCCGGTACGAGACGTGGAGGTGATCGAGACCGAGTTGATGCTTGCCGACCTTGCAACGGTCACAAAACGATTGGAGCCGATTAAAAAGAAAGCACAGGCAACAAAAGATACGTTGCTGATGAATCAAGTTTCTGGGCTTAAGAAGTATCAAGTGTTGCTTGAGGCAGGAACGCTCGCGCGCGAGGCAGAGCTGACAAAAGACGAGGCAGAGTCTCTCCGTGACATGCAGTTACTGACGACCAAACCGATTCTTTACGTTGTGAATGTGAACGAGGAAGCGATTGGAGATGCCAGTTGGATGTCTCCGCTTGGCGAGGATCGTATGGTGATTCCGGTTTCGGCCCAGATTGAGTCTGAATTGTCTGTGCTGGAGGCAGAAGATGCGAAGACATTCTTGGATGATCTTGGTTGGGAGCAGTCAGGACTCGATCGTGTCATTAAAAAGTGTTACGAGACGTTGAACTTGATCAGTTTCTTCACCACTGGCGAGAAAGAGACGCGGGCGTGGACCGTTGAGAGGGGGTCGGCGGCACCACAGGCTGCCGGAAAGATTCATACAGATTTTGAAAAAGCGTTTATTCGCGCCGAGGTGATCAGCTACGATGATTTTGTAAAACTCGGCGGTGAGTCGGGCGCGCGAGATGCTGGAAAGCTGCGCGTAGAAGGAAAGGAATACGTCGTGCAAGACGGCGACGTGTGTCATTTTAGAGTCAGCGTATAAAAGAACTCCCTGACATCATCGAGGAGCTCTTTATATCTGTTAGCTATTTCAATAGCTTTGCATCAGGAGTTGGTCTGCCTGTTGTGTCGTGATGATCTTCTCTCGTTGTAAAAGTTTGATCAGATCGATCGCGACCTTATCGCCTTTTCGGATTAGTGAGATGAGATCACCTTTGAGTTCTGTGAGTTTACGGTCGATATAGTCGCGGAGTTTGTGGTTTAGCTTTCCGAGCCGTTCATTAAGGGTCGCGTGAAACTCCTCCTTTGTGACCATGTGTTCTTGCAAAAAATCGATGAGATCGTCAAAACGACTCTCCATGCCAGCAAATTTCTTGTCTTGAGCATCGAAACGCTCGTCCAGTTTGTGGATGGCCCCTAGCAGCTGTTCATTAGTAGTCTGCTGAACTGTAGTGGTGCTCTCTTGCGTTTTCTCAAGACGTCCGATCGCCTCGAGGACCTTTGTGTTGGAAATGTCTCTCTCCATAAAAACATTGATTACTTATATATCCATTGCATCAATCGACTGACTGCGTGTCAAGGGATAATGTGGAGAAGCGCAGCAATTCACGGGCAACGAACTGACCTTTGCGTTCGTACACGAGCGGTTCGGAAAAGGGTTTTGAAATATAGCCAAGGTCTTCGAGGATGCGATTCGTCGGGACAGGGAAGCGCTTCTCACCAACGATGTGAACAGGGTTCGCGATTACGATGCGTGCTCCTTCGCGCAACAGAGGCTTGAGCGCTTCAAAGCTCTCACGATACAACGCTTCGAGCTCGTCGATTTGTTTTTCAACATCTTTCACCGTCTCTTTTCCCGATCGAGGTTTTCCTAAAAAGGGTTCACTGACGATCACGTCGATACTTTGCGCGTCCAGGTGCTTGGCAAGTCCACTTGCTGGCGTGTGAACGAGATGAGCATCGGGAAGTTTCGTTCCGTCAGCCTCCAGCCAGGCGAGATTCTTCTGTGTATCGTCCACGGCCTTTTCTTGGATGTCCGATCCTACGAGCTGCTTGGCCCCGAGCATGGTCGCTTCCATCAAAACGGTTCCAGATCCGCAGAACGGATCGAGTACGACGGACTCTGACAGGTCCTTGCTTGTGAGATTGAGCATCATCCGTGCCAACTTTGGTGGTAGCATCCCGCGCTTAGCGTCGCGCGCTGGGCGATCGTAGTCACGATGCGACCAATCTTCAAAGTCCTGAACGGTCTGCGTGCGACCAAGCAAGATCTCTTCACGTCCGACGAGTAGAACGAATTCGGTGCCGTGCGTATGCAGGCCGTTCTTGGAAACGACAACACTTGAGAGCGTTGGCTCTTTCGATTCCACGTAGCGAATCGATCGTCCAGACTCTTTGATGACCTTCTTCACCGCAATCGCGATAGGTCGCACCGCCTTGCGCACGTCCTTCGTTGGTCCGCCCATGCCGTACACGCTGATACCAAACTTCAGCTTCCCTTGTTCAGGCACCTGCTCAAGCTCTTGGCGCAGCGTGGTCTCCAAAGTCTTCGCCGTCACGCTTGCTACGATCGATCCCATCTTGCTCACACCACCTAGTTTGGTCTGAAGAGCATCGAGCGACTCCTTGGTCTCAAATATCGCCACTTCATCGCTTCCAGATACCTCAATACCTAAAATAACGCGTAATTCCTCACGCGAAAGGCTCGGCTGGGCGCCTAAGATGGCAAACGCATGCATATGTGTCAGAGTACCACAAGGTTAAACCTTGCCAAGGTTTAACCTTGCTTGATACAATGTACTCAGACTCCCCACTAACTATTAGTTGGGAGTTTTATGCTTACAAGATTTTTTCATGTTTTTAGTCGAGGTGTAGATAAGCGCGTCACGTTTGAAGATGACGGTGACCGCGGCAAGTTTCTTGACCAGATGATGCGTTTTCGTTTTTCAAAGGCAGATGCAAGCATTGAGCTTGTTAGGATTCGAGCCTATTGCCTGATGTCGAATCATTTCCATTTTCTTGTTGAACAAGTTGAGGAGCACGGGCTAGCCGTCTTTATGCAGCGGTTGATGACCGGATATACAATGTTTTTCAATAAATCTAGGGATCGAACGGGCGCGTTGTTTGAAAGCACTTATAGGAGACGTCATGTTGAAGATGATGCTTATTTGCATCACGTCCTTAGCTACGTTCATGCGAATCCGATGAAACTTATATTTCCGATGAGGGAGCTTCGAAAGCCACTCCGAGCGCAAAATATCTTGGAGCGTCTGCGACAATATCCATGGTCTAGTCTTGGAGAATGGCTCACTAATAGATTTCGATACGTTTCACCTGTATATAGTCCTATACTCCCGACCCCAGAAGAACATGTACGCTATCTCTCTCATTGGTTGCAGGATTCAAGGTTTAACCTTGGGGAGGTCTAACCTTGATCTTGACGGAAAAAGGCTTTTACGCTAATCTTCCCGCACTTATTCATAACATGTGTCCGCGGCCGAAAGGCCTCCCGTCCACGTGGCGGGACATCATGCCTATGATCTACGAACTCATGTACATCATTCCGTCGAAGTTCTCCGATAGCGAGATCGATGGAGTGATCAATCAAGTCGCCGGTGTGCTGGAAAAGCATGGCGCAAAGGTCGAGCAGTCCCAGAATCTTGGGAAGATTAAGTTCGCCTACCCAATTAAGAAAGTTCGACACGGCACCTACGTGCTCTCCTACATCGAGGCACCAGTTGAGTCGCTTGTGAAGATCGAAAAGGACCTTCGTCTGACCGACGAGGTGCTTCGTCATCTGATGGTGAAGCGCGAGGACGGTATTCCATCGGCGAAGTACCAGTTCAAGCCAGCTTCGTACCAGGAGCCGCTTGATGCAGAAGGAAAGCGTGCGATTGCTCGCAAGCCTCGCAAGCCAAAGCCGGTAGAGAGTTCAGAGCGTTTGTCGACCGAAGAGCTCGACAAGAAGCTCGATGAGATTCTTGAAAAAGACCTAAGCGTTTAATATGGCTGCATCACTTAACAAAGCCATGGTCATTGGAAACTTGACCCGCGATCCTGAGTTGCGACAGACCGGATCGGGTCAGCCTGTGTGTTCCTTTGGCGTGGCAACCAACCGTAGCTGGACCAACAAGGCTACCGGCGAGAAGCAGGAGTCTGCTGAGTTCCACAACATCGTTGCTTGGGGACGACTGGCGGAGATCTGCAACCAGTACCTTAAGAAAGGAAACAAGGTCTACATCGAAGGACGATTGCAGACGCGCGACTGGGAGGGGCAGGACGGCGTGAAGCGGTACCGCACCGAGATCGTCACCGAGAACATGGTAATGCTTGGTGGACGCTCACAAGGTGGCGGAGGATCCTTCGGCGCTCCAGCGGCCGCACCTATGGCAGCTCCCGCACCAGCAGCTGGTGCCAGCGAGCCACCTGTCATCAACGCTGATGACGAGATTAAACTTGAAGATATCCCATTCTAGACTATGGCCAAGATTACATCCCTGCGTCAGCAGCAGGCCAAGCCAAAGGGCTACTACACGATTAAGGACGATCGCATCATCGACTACAAGAACACCGATTTGCTCCGACGCTACGTTTCCTCGTTTGGACGTATCGTGTCGCGCAAGCGATCAGGACTGTCCGCTCAGCAGCAGCGTAAGATGGCACAAGCGATCAAGCGCGCTCGGTTGATGGGACTCCTTCCATTCGTTCACAAAAGCTAATGCTGTCTAAGGACGACATTGAAAGAAGAATAACCATGTGGCGCACCGTTGAGGATGCGCTACATGTGTTTTTTGCTGAGCGTGGATTTACGCACGTGCGAACGCCACTGTTGGTTCGTCATCCAGATCTCTCGCCAAACCTCGAGCCTATGCAAGTGTCGTTCAATTGTTACGATCCGCAGAAGCGTGTGCAAGAGGCGGCGCTGATCACCTCGCCAGAGTTTTCCATGAAAAAGCTGTTGGGCGCTGGCATGGAGAAGATTTATACGATCACGCCGGTGTTTCGTGGGGGCGAGTCGCTCAAGCCGCACAATCAACCCGAGTTTACGATGCTTGAGTGGTACGGTCCGGCTGATTATGAGCAAGGGATGGCATTTGCGCGCGAGCTTGTGAATCATGTTTTTGCGACAGACGATTTGTGGCCGCAAATCGCACACAGCGAGGCGAACGTGGACGATAAAGGTGATCCGCATGTTGATCAGGAACGTTTTATTCTCACCAAGTATCCTGCCGAGCAGGCGGCACTTGCCCGATTAGCAAAAGATGGCAAAACAGCCGAGCGCTTTGAGATGTTTGCGGATGGTCTTGAGCTCTGCAATGGCTTTTGCGAGCTGTTGGACGCCGATGAGCAGCGCAAACGCTTTGAGTATGAGCGTTGGCAGCGTGAGCAAAACGGTTGGCCCACGTTTTCCATCGACGAAGAGCTTCTTAAGGTCCTAGCAAAGATTAAAGGACCGATCACAGGCGTTGCCATGGGAGTTGACCGGCTAGTAATGCTTAAGTATGGTGTGGGCGACATCAATGATATTCAATTATTTCCGTATGCCTTCTCCCAATGATATTCGAAAAGGAACCGTTCTCTCGCGCGACGGCGGCTTGTGGGTCGTGGTAGATTTTCAGCGCGTGTCTCCTGGAAAGGGGAGCTCGTTTGTGCGCACAAAGATGAAGTCGCTTTCTTCTGGAAAGGTGAAAGAAGAGAATTTTAAGTCCAGCGAGAATTTGGAGTTTGCGGATGTGATGAACAAGAACATGCAGTACATCTTCTCCGATGGTCAGACACACACGTTCATGGACGGTGTGAGCTATGAGCAGGTCGGTATCAGCGCGGATGTGGTTGGTGACGATGCAAAGTATCTCAAAGAGGGACTGGACGTTGTGGTTGTGATGCACGACGGGTCTCCGATTGCGCTAGATCTACCAGGAAAGGTTGAGTACACAGTTGAAAACACGGAGCCGGCAGTGAAAGGGGATACGGTTTCAGGAAACGTGACCAAGGACGCAACCATGGACAATGGATTGGTCGTGCGCGTGCCGATTTTTATCAAAAATGGAGACGTCATTCGCGTGAATACAGATACGGGGGAGTACACCGAGCGCGTGAGTCGATAGAATTTGCTAGAACGTGCGACGACCGCCGGCCCGAGAGATTGGGCGGCGGTCGCTTGCGTCGTAGGCGGTTCGTCACCGCGCTACGGAGTGATCAGCTCTGGGGCGGACCGGACCAGTACGTCGGGGTCTCGCCTCGGGCGAGCTGTCCGAGGTTGTGGTCGAGCATCGGGATCATGATCGTGCGCGCTTCGTGGAGCCACTCCACGCAGCGCTCGTCGCCACTCTCCTGGAGGTGGATCCAGTAGCTCAGGACCTCGATCGTCCCGGCAGCCTCGTTGACCTCGAGCAGCACCTGAACGCCGACGTGACGCGTTGTGTGGTAGGCCCACAGGAGCATCCGGAAGTAGGTGCAGCCTTCCTTGTCGTGGTGCTCGTCGGGCGGGCGCTGCTCGAAGCTGAGGTTGTAGGGGTGGCGGACGGCGTAGGGCAGAGCGGCCTCGAGCGCGGCCAGGGTCATCTGCAGGGTGAACATCTTCCTCCTTGTAAGACACTTACCCGGTCTCGTTGGGGTCAAAAGACTTTGCAAGATATCAAAAAAAGCAGGTTTTGTCAATGCATCACCTGCCTTTTTCCTTTATTTGTTGAACTGTTCACTCACGTGCTGCCAGTTGACGTGATTCCAGAATCCTTCAATGAATCCGCCGCGGTTGTTTCGATGATCGATGTAGTAGGCGTGCTCCCATACGTCCAGCGTGAGCAGCGGTGTGTCGCCCGAGTCAGCTGGTGTGTCAGCGTCTTTGTACTGTCCAATGGAAAGTTTGCCGTCAGCGCCTTTTACCAACCACGCCCATCCTGAGCCAAAGAGGGTTGCTGACTGTGTCGTGAACTGTTCTTTGAAGGCATCCAGCGATCCGAAGTCCGCATCGATCTGCGTCTTGAGTTCGTGCGATGGCTCGAGTGCCTCGGGTGTGAGGCAATTCCAGAAAAAGCTGTGGTTGAAATGTTGCGCGGCGCTGTTAAAGATCTTCGCATTATTGCCACGCGAGCCAGCGATAACCTCTTCGAGCGATTTGCCAGCCAGATCATGACCTTCAAGCGCGGCGTTGAGCTTTTTGACATAGCCAGCGTGATGCTTGCCATGGTGATACGAGAATGTTTCCTCCGAGGTCCAAGGCGCAAGGGCGCCTGGCGAGAAGGGAAGTTGTGGAAGTTCAAACATAAAGAATGCTGAGAGATTACGCCTTTACTGTAGTCGTTCGCCTGCAAAAGGTAAAGAATGTGATAAAATGCGGCCATGGCACGAAAGCGACGACGAAAATCATCACGCTCTGGCCGACGGGGCCCAGGACTCTCCGAGGGTGTGCGCCAGAGTCTCTTTGCGATCGCGCTTTGCGCGGCGGCGGTTATCTTCCTTCTGGCCTTTTTTGATCTCGCCGGTGAGGTTGGGCAGACGATTGATGGCGGACTGGCAGCGCTCTTTGGCTGGGATCGTTGGTTGTTTGGCTTGATTCTGATTGTGATCGGTTGGCGACTACTATTCTCGGGCGACCATGGCTTTGGAGCGCTCAACTATATCGGCATGGTGCTGTTTTTCTTGAGCTTCAACGGACTCCTGAACCTGCTGATGGTTGATCCGGAGAACTACGCGGATGACCTTGCTCGCGCTGGCGGCTATGTTGGTCTGCTTGTCTCCGAGCCCTTGGCTAATGCACTTGGCTTCTGGGGAGCGTTTGTGATTGCTTTTGCCGCTCTCGCAACCGCGATTGTCCTCGCCTTTAACATTTCTATCCATTCGCTGGTGACCGTTCATCAGCATTTGAGCGAAGTTGGATCGTTGCTGCATCGCAAGCGTGATCGCTACGATGATGACGAGGACGATTGGGACGAGGATGAAGAAGAGATTGATGATGGAGACGAGGCCGTTGATGACGATGAAGTCAGTGAAGAGGATGAGGAGGCGGATGAGCGTGCACGTGAGGCGGTTGAGGAACTCGAAGAGTCCGTGATGACCTCTCGCCGCCGTCGCAAGATGGAAATACCTGTTGATCTGCTCGATGAGAAGAGCTCGACAGCAAAGTCAGGGGACATTGATCGCAATCAGGAGATCATTCGTCGCACGTTTGAGAACTTCGGCATTGATGTTGAGATGACCGATGTACGCGTCGGCCCTACGGTTACGCAATACTCGCTTGCCCCTGCCGAGGGCGTGAAGCTCTCGCGCATCGTGGCGCTTCAGGATGATCTTGCCCTGGCCCTTGCTGCACATCCGATTCGTATTGAGGCCCCAATTCCTGGAAAATCCTTGGTTGGAATTGAGGTGCCAAACCAGAAGGTTGGACAGGTATCGCTGCGCGAGATGATTGAGTCCAAGCCGTTTAAACGTGGAAAGACGCCGCTGACCGCGCCGCTTGGAAAAGATGTGTCAGGTGTTGTGAATGTGGTGAACGTTGATAAGGCCCCACACATGCTGGTTGCGGGTGCGACCGGTTCGGGTAAGTCGGTGTGCTTGAATAACGTCATCATATCGCTCTTGTATCAAAACGGACCGGATGATTTGAAGTTGATTTTGATTGATCCAAAGCGCGTGGAGCTTGGCGTGTATGCTGGCATCCCACATCTGCTTGTTCCACCGATCACAAAGGTTGAAGAGGCAATCAATGCGCTCAAGTGGGCGGTGCGCGAGATGGAACGTCGACTTGATCACCTTGCCAAGGCCGGGGCGCGCGATATTGATGCGTACAACAAGAAGAGTAAGGCACGCATGCCAAAGGTCGTCATTTTGATCGACGAGCTGGCTGATTTGATGAGTCAGAACAAGCGCGACGTGGAAGCCGTGATTGTACGTATTGCACAGATGGCCCGCGCTTCGGGTATTCATCTGGTTCTTGCAACGCAGCGACCATCGGTGGACGTCATTACAGGTCTGATTAAGGCTAACGTTCCAACGCGTATTGCCTTTGCCGTAGCATCGCAAGTGGACTCTAAGACGATCTTGGATCAAGCGGGAGCTGAGAAGCTGCTTGGACGCGGTGATATGCTCTTCACCTCACCACAGATCTCAAAGCCAAAGCGCATGCAGGGCGCGTTTGTGTCTGACGCTGAGATCGAGAAGGTCATCAAGTTCCTTAAGGAGCAGGGCGTACCAGACTACAACTATTCGGTGACCGAAGACACGCGCACCGGCGGCACGTCGTTTAGTTCTGAGGATTCTGATCCACTGCTGGACGATGCTATTAATACAGTCATCGAAAGTGGTAAGGCGTCGACGTCGTTCTTGCAGCGCCGCATGCGTATCGGCTACTCACGTGCTGCGCGCATCGTCGATATCATGGAGGAGATGGGTGTGATTGGTCCGCAAAACGGTTCCAAGCCACGCGATGTCCTCGTCGACCGCTGGCCACTTGATGATGACGAGCCGGAGGATGAGGTGCCAGAGTCGGACGAGGAGTACGACGAGGAAGAGTACGATGAAGGCGAGGAGGGAGATGAGTATGAAGATGATGAGGAAATGGACGACCATGATGCAGAGGAAGGGTATGATGAGGAAGGAGATGAAGAGTATGACGAAGAGGGCGATGAGGAATATGATGAGGACGAAGAGGAGTACGACGAAGATGATGAATAGTGCGAACTGTCATTTCGAGCGAGCCCGTTAGGGCGAGTCGAGAAATCCAAAAGCCCGATCGCACGGTCGGGTTTTGGGTTGACAATGCGCGTCGATTGTGATACCTTCTTTCCCTTCGCACACCTAAGATTTGGAGGTCCACATGAGCGAAGATCTGCCTAGGTATCGGGAGGAGTGCTTTCACGGTACAGACCTGGCCCCTGGGCACAAGGAGCCCTACGCCGCCTTCCGTGCTCGTGTGCTTGAGTACGTCAACTGGCTGCTTTCCAAGGGCGTCCGGCGTGATTGCATCGAGCAGGATGCGGTGGCCCTTCCGGATGGCCATGTTTGGATCACGGTCCGCTACTACTACAGCGCGGAGCTGTCGCTCAAGAAGATGTCGGAAGAGGCGGCTTCAGACGCCGAGTCCCAGCCCGACAAGTAGACAGCCCCCATCGTCCGCCTACCGAGAGTCGCCCCCGACTCCTTGCCCGCCACAGCTCCGCAAGGAGCGACGGCGGGACATCGGTGGGCGGCTCTTCGTTTTATGATAAACTCCCAGCAGATGGTGTTTGTAAAACGACAACTCGACGAAGGTCCACAGACGCTTGCCGAGAAGCTGCGAATGCTTCGTCGTGGTCAAGCAGTATCGCTGGACATGATGGAGCGTGACACACACATTCAACGCCGGTACTTGGAGGCCCTTGAGCGTGGTCATTACGAAGATCTGCCTGAGCCCATGTATGCGCGTAACTTCATTCGTGCCTACGCTCGTGTGCTTGGAGCGGATGAGACGTACTTGCTTGAGCTCTATGAGGATGAATGTGGTCGATGTGACTTGGTGGGGCCGATGCAAACGCCGCGGCAGAAGGTGAAGGGTGCACGCTTGGCTATCTGGAACCGATATGTGAAGTTTGGTTTGATTGCTTGTGCGATGATCGCGATTATTGGGTACTTTGGCTATCAAATTTCAGAGGTTCTGGCTCCACCGGAGATCATTTTGCTCACCCCAGAGGATCAATCACTTACGCATGAGGCCGTTGTGACCGTATCGGGACTTGTGGATGGAGAGGCGAGCGTGTTCGTCAACGATCAGCCGGTGGTGGTAAACGCTGATGCCAGTTTTTCTGTGGATGTGGACTTACAAGAGGGGCTAAATGTGATATCCGTTGAGGCAGAGCGGCGTTATTCGCGCCGAACGCGCGTGGAACGCTACGTGGTCTTTGATCCTGTGGAGCGCGTCGTGGTACAATAGAGCTAGGAGGACGATCTCATTAAGATTGTTCTCATTTTATTTCTTATGCCAAAGACAGAAGCAAAAACAGAGTCATCCGAGAAGTTTAAGGCCGCACAGGAGGCCATTTCTCAAATTAAAGAACGTTTTGGAGAGGGTTCGATCATGCGCCTTGGGGAAGCGAAAGCGATGCAGGTGGAGTCAGTTTCCACAGGCTGTCTCTCGCTCGACCTCGCGCTTGGTGTTGGAGGCGTCCCACGTGGACGTATTGTTGAAGTGTATGGACCAGAGTCCTCAGGAAAGACGACACTAGCGCAGCATATCGTGGCCGAGGTGCAACAAACTGGTGGTGTGGCCGCATTTGTGGACGCTGAGCATGCACTTGATCCTGACTACGCGCAAAAGATCGGTGTAAACATCGAGGAATTGTTTATTTCCCAGCCCGATACTGGTGAGCAAGCACTCGAGATCGTTGATACCCTTGTTCGATCCAGTGCGGTCGATGTGATCGTGGTCGACTCCGTTGCCGCCCTTACGCCAAAGGCCGAGATTGAAGGGGATATGGGCGACACCCACGTGGGTCGACAGGCTCGGCTCATGAGTCAGGCCCTTCGAAAGCTTGCAGCTATTGTTTCAAAGTCCAACACGACGGTTATCTTCATCAACCAGATCCGTATGAAGATCGGTGTGATGTTTGGAAACCCCGAGACGACGCCTGGTGGAAATGCGTTGAAGTTCTATTCGTCCGTTCGTATCGAAGTTCGTCGCAGTGCGCAGATCAAGCAGCAAGAAAAGATTATCGGAAACCGCGTGAAGGTAAAGATTGTGAAGAACAAGGTCGCGCCACCATTTCGCCGCTGCGAGTTCGACATTATGTACAACGAAGGAATCTCTATTGCTGGTGATTTGATTGACCTTGGCGTACACACCGGCGTTATTGATAAGAAAGGAAATAGCTACATTTATGGGGAGCAGCGGCTTGGCGTTGGTCGTGAAAACGCGAAACAGGGCCTCAGAGGTGACAAAAAACTCCTGAAAAAGGTGCGAAAAGACATAGAAAAGGCCATTGAACAGGAAGATCAGACAGCGAAGTAGATTTGTTCGGCAAAACTGGACAAATTCCCCTTGAAATAGACAAAAACGCGTGATATACTCGCTCCCTACGGTTGATGCCGTCTGCAGGTCCTGGGGGTAAGGACCTGCGGGGTAGGGCGCGATTCTTGTCAGATCAGTGTTTGTACGCCCCAGTCTGACCGAGCTCAGCTCGGCCTAGCTGGGAAAATCTCTCTCCTCTCGTACTCTTGCATTGATTCGGCATACGTTTATTCGTGTCCCAACCCTGCAGAACGTTTTCCTCAGGGCTCGGTTTGACACCTTTTACGTCCTTTTGATATACTCGGGTCGGTTTGTCAAATGTAGGTCACATTTGGCTAGAGTAGGCCAATTATCAATTGTCGAGTGACTCCCCCACACCGACAAAATTAGCGACAGAGAGGCTTCACGTTTTGCGTGGAGCACGTTTTGTTTTCGGGGCTAACCTCCTCCCCCTCTATGGCACAGACTTCCCAAGCGCAGCGCGAGCGCGTGTATTTCACGCCGCAGCGCGATGCGATGGATCTTCCGGATCTCATCACGATCCAGAAGGCTTCCTACAACTGGTTCCTTAAGGAAGGAATCGGCGAGCTTCTTCATGAGATCTCTCCAATCTCGGACTTTATTGGGCGTGATCTTGAGCTCACCTTTGGCGAATATTCTATTGATGAGCCGAAGTTTGACGAGACGACCTCAAAGAGTAAGAACATCACCTTTGAGGCACCACTTCGCGTGAAGACACGCTTGAAGAACCTGCGTACCAACGAGGTGAAGGAGCAGGAAATTTTCCTGGGTGATCTTCCTGTGATGACTGATCGTGGAACGTTTATCATCAACGGTGCCGAGCGCGTGGTTGTCTCGCAGCTCGTTCGATCGGCTGGAGCCTTTTTCTCCGCTGAGGTCATTCGCGGTCGCCGCTACTACGGCGCAAAGATCATTCCTAACCGTGGTGCGTGGCTCGAGTTTGAGACGGACAGCAAGAATGTGATCTGGGTAAAGATCGACCGTAAGCGTAAGGTGGCAGTCACGTCGCTGATGCGCGCGTTTGGTATTGCGACAGATGAAGAGATTCTCGCCCTCTTTAAGGACATTGATACACACCCACTCAACAAGTACATCGAAACAACGATTGCCAAGGATGCGGCAACAAATGAAGAGGAGGGATTAAAGGAGGTCTACAAGCGTATTCGCCCGGGTGACCTGGCAACGGCGGATAACGCGCGTTCTTTGATTCATTCGATGTTCTTCAACTTCGACCGCTACGACTTGGGGCCCGTCGGTCGCTTTAAGTTCAACAGCCGTTTCAACAAGGAGAATCCAGAGGACGGCGTGACGGTTGAAGAGAATCGTATTTTGACCAAGGAAGATCTGATCGACATTGTTCGTGAGATCATCCGCTTGAACATCGTGCAGGAAGAGGCTGACGACGTTGACCACCTTGGAAACCGTCGTGTGCGTGCCGTGGGAGAGCTCATTCAGCAGCGCTTCCGCATTGGACTCGCCCGCATGGAGCGAATCGTGCGAGATCGCATGTCCACCCATGACATTGAGACGATTACTCCTGGTCGATTGATCAACGCGCGACCGGTGATCGGTGCAACGCGCGAGTTCTTCATGTCCTCGCAGCTCTCGCAGTTCATGGATCAAACCAACCCGCTCTCAGAGCTCGAGCACAAGCGACGTCTCTCGGCCCTTGGTCAAGGAGGTCTGTCTCGTGAGCGTGCCGGATTTGAAGTCCGCGACGTGCACACCACCCACTACGGCCGCATCTGCCCGGTGCAAACGCCCGAGGGACCAAACATTGGTCTCGTTGGACAGCTCGCCAGCTACGCGCGCATCAACAAATACGGATTTATCGAGACGCCATACCGCAAGGTGATTGAGGAAGGTGGGCGCATGAAGGTGACGGATGAGGTGGAGTACATCAATGCGTTTACAGAGGAGAAGTCTGTGACGTGTCCGGCAACCATTGAAGTTGATGAGAGCGGATTCATTGCCTCAGACTTTGTTGAGGCTCGAAAGTTTGGAGAAGCAAAGCAGGTGAGTGCCAAGGAAGTGAACTACATGGATGTGTCGACCACGCAGATTGTTTCTGTGGGTACGGCGCTGATTCCGTTTTTGGAGCACGATGATGCGACGCGTGCACTGATGGGATCGAACATGCAACGGCAGGCCGTGCCACCGATCAACCCGCAGGCCCCAATCGTGGGAACGGGTCGTGAGCGACGTGCGGCGATCGATTCGGGTCACGTGCTCGTGGCCGCAGAAGATGGAGAGGTGACAGAGGTCGACAGCGGAAAGATCGTTTTGAACTATAAGAAGGCGGGTGAGGTGATCTACACACTCAATAAGTTCCTTCGCTCAAACCACTCAACATCGATCAACCAACGTCCTGTGGTGATGCCAGGGACAAAGGTGAAGGCCGGAGACGTGCTTGCGGACGGTCCATCGGTCGATAAGGGAGAGCTGGCTCTTGGTCAGAACATGATGGTCGCCTTCATGAGCTGGGATGGATACAACTATGAGGACGCGATTATTCTTTCCGAGCGTGTTGTGCAAGATGACCGTTTCACAACCGTTCACTTGGAGCACCTCACCCTTGATGTGCGCGACACCAAGCTTGGTCCGGAGGTCATCACCTCAGATATTCCAAACGTTTCAGAAGATAAGCTGAAGAACCTCGACAGCGAAGGTATCATCCGCATCGGTGCCGAGGTTCACTCCGGCGACATTCTGGTTGGAAAGATCACGCCAAAGGGTGAGACGGAGTTGTCAGCAGAAGAGAAGCTGCTTCGTGCGATTTTCGGTGAGAAGGCACGCGACGTGCGCGACTCATCACTGTATCTGCGCCACGGACATAAGGGAAAGGTCGTGGACGTGAAGATCTTCTCGCGAGAGGAGGGGGACAATCTCTCGCCAGGGGTCATCCGATCGGTCCAGGTGACCATTGCTGATCTGCGAAAGATGCAGGTCGGAGACAAGATGGCCGGACGTCACGGTAACAAGGGTGTTGTCTCGAAAGTTGTGCCAATTGAGGATATGCCGTTTTCGCAGGATGGTCGTCCCGTGGACGTCATCTTGACCCCGCTGGGAGTTGTCTCGCGTATGAACCTTGGTCAGATCCTTGAAGTCCACTTGGGACTCGCTGCCGAGCGTGTTGGATTCCATGTCGCGGCACCGGTCTTTGCAGGACCATCTGAGGTTCAGATCCGCGGCGAGCTTGAAAAGGCCGACTTCACCTCAACCGGACAGCTGATCTTGCACGATGGACGTACGGGTGAGGCCTATGATCATCCGATTACGGTTGGCGTGATGTACATGCTCAAACTTAACCACATGATCGAGGATAAGATGCACCAACGTTCTATTGGTCCGTACTCGCTCATCACCCAGCAGCCACTGGGAGGTAAGGCGCAGTTCGGTGGACAGCGATTCGGAGAGATGGAGGTGTGGGCGCTGGAGGCATACGGCGCTGCTCACACACTGCAGGAGATCTTGACCATCAAATCAGACGACGTTCCAGGACGTTCGAAGGCCTACGAATCGATCATCAAGGGGGATGACATTCAAAAGGTGAACGTTCCTGAGTCCTTCAACGTGCTCATTCGTGAGCTTAAGGGATTGTGTTTGGATGTGGAACTCCTGAAGGACAACAAGAAGGTGGACGTTGACTCTAAAAGCAACAATAACTAAGGCGTATGGCGTTTCATAAAATCAATACCCTCAAGGCCAACGACTTTGACTCGATTCGCATGCGTCTGGCGTCACCTGAGGTGATTCGATCATGGTCCTACGGTGAGGTCACAAAGCCTGAGACGATCAACTACCGTACGCAAAAGCCTGAGAAGCACGGACTTTTTGCCGAGGAGATCTTTGGACCGTCCAAGGACTGGGAGTGTTACTGCGGAAAGTACAAGAAGATCCGCTACAAGGGCATTATCTGTGACAAGTGTGGCGTGGAGGTCACGCAGGCCGTTGTGCGACGTGAGCGTATGGCGCACATCGAGCTCGCTGCTCCCGTCACACACATCTGGTTCCTCCGCGGCGTGCCGTCAAAGGTCGGAACGATCCTTGATATGTCGGTGCAGTCGCTTGAGAAGGTTATTTACTTCTCCAGCTTCATTATCACCGACGTGAATGAAGAGGCGCGTGAGCAAACGCTCGATCAGGTGAAGCAAGAGTACAAGTCCAAGAAGAAGATGATTGAAGGTGAGCGTAAGCGTGACTGCCAGCGCGTTGCCGAGAAGTTTGCGGGTGAGACAAAACAGATTAAAGAAGAGCAGGATCGTATCAACGAGTTGTCTGACAAGAAGCTCGAAGAGCTTGAGGAAGACTTTTTGGCTGTTGAGAAGGATCTCAAGGAAATGGAGGTGATGAAGATCATCCCTGAGATTACCTATCAAGAGTGGTCCATCAAGTTTGGACACATCTTCGACGCCGGCATTGGTGCCGAGGCGATCTTGAAGCTGCTTGAGCGATTGAATATCGCCGACACAATTACGATGCTTGAAGAGGCACGCGAGGCAACGCGCTCAAAGACGAAGAAAGATCGTATTATTCGTCGCTTGAAGCTCCTGCACTCGCTTGGAAAGAACGAGATCAAGCCTGATTGGATGGTGCTGCGTGCGATTCCCGTGATTCCAGCAGATCTGCGTCCGATGGTTGCTTTGGACGGTGGACGCTTTGCAACATCAGACCTTAACGACCTCTACCGACGTGTAATCAACCGCAACAACCGCCTGAAGCGCTTGTACGGACTGAACGCACCTGAGGTGATTACGCGAAACGAGAAGCGCATGCTCCAAGAAGCTGTTGACGCGCTGATCGATAACTCGGCACGATCGTCCAAGACGGTTATCGCGGCGACTGGACGAAAGCGTCAGCTCAAGTCGCTTGCCGACATCCTCAAAGGAAAGCAGGGTCGTTTCCGACAGAACTTGCTTGGTAAGCGTATCGACTACTCCGGACGCTCAGTGATTGTGGTTGGTCCGCATTTGGACATTGACCAGTGTGGAATTCCAAAGAAGATGGCACTCGAGCTCTTTAAGCCGTTTGTGATCTCCAAGTTGATTACCCGTGAGTACGTTCACAACATCCGCTCGGCAAACCGCTTCATTGAGTCGGACCGTCCAGAGGTGTGGGACATTTTAGAAGAGGTGGTCTCCGAAGCATTTGTGCTCTTGAACCGTGCGCCGACCCTTCACCGCCTTGGTATTCAAGCCTTCCGACCTGTGCTGATTGAGGGTAAGGCGATTCAAGTGCATCCGATGGTATGTGACGCGTATAACGCCGACTTCGATGGTGACCAAATGGCTGTTCACGTGCCGCTCACGCAAGAAGCTCGCAACGAGGCGCGTGATCTGATGCTCTCTATTCACAACTTGCTCAAGCCATCCCACGGTGGACCGGTGGCAACGCCTGGTAAAGACATCGCTTGGGGAGCGTACTACCTCTCGATGGTTGAAAGCGAGCCAAACGAAGAGACGGCCAAGAGCTTTGGATCAGTAGAAGGTGCGCGTTACGCCTATCAGGCCGGCGTCCTTGGACTGCAAGAGTGGATCCGTGTTCCGGTAGCGGGTGAGATTATGATGACGACCATCGGTCGTATCATCTTGAACGAGCGTTTCCCTGAGAAGATTGGATTCATCAACGAGAAGATGGGTAAGAAGCAGCTCGCTAGCGTGGTGCGAGATACGCTTGAGTTCTACGGTCCGGAATTTACCGCTCGATTGCTTGATAGTTTGAAGAATCTTGGCTTCCACTACTCAGAGCGTTCCGGATTCTCTTGGGGAATGTCAGAGCTTCCTGAGATCCCAGAGAAGGGAGCGTTGGTGGAGGAAGGAAACCGTCGCGTGTTGGAGGTTGAGACCTTCTTCTCGCAAGGACTTCTTACGCAAGGTGAGCGTCACACGCAGATCGTGAAGATTTGGGCGGACGTGAAGGATCGCATTGCTGATCTTGCCAAGGACGCGTTGCCACAGGATGCCTCCGCTTACACCATGATCGATTCTGGAGCGCGTGGTTCGTGGTCGCAGATGACGCAGATGATCGGAATGATCGGTCTGAAGGCGTCTGCTTCTGGTGAGACCATCGAGCTGCCCGTGAAATCATCGTTTAAAGACGGGGTGGGCGTGCTGGAGTTCTTCATCTCCTCACACGGACAGCGTAAAGGATTGACCGATACTGCTCTGAAGACCGCTAACGCCGGATATCTTACTCGACGTTTGGTGGATGTGTCACAGGACGTGATTATTCGCGAGGAAGACTGTGGAAACGACGTTGGTATTCCAGTGCGCCGACAGGAGTCTGAGGAGCTTGGTGAGACGGTTGCAACGCGTATTCTCGGTCGCACACCGATTGAGAACGTCATCATGCCTGGTGGACGCAAGGTTGTTGTAAAGGCTGGCGAGATTGTTACCGAGGATCATCTACGTGTGCTCCAGAGTGCGAAGAAGGACCTTGAGGAAGTGATGGTTCGCTCCATTGCGAACTGTCGCGTGCACCGCGGACTCTGCCGAAAGTGTTACGGATACGACTTGGCCTACAACAAACCGGTTGAAATTGGAACGGCTGTGGGAATTATCGCCGCACAGTCCATTGGTGAGCCTGGCACACAGCTGACCATGCGTACCTTCCACACGGGTGGTGTGGCCGGAAAGGATATTACCTCCGGTCTGCCGCGTGTTGAAGAGCTGTTTGAGGCCCGCATGCCAAAGCAGAAGGCGATTATGGCCGAGGTCTCTGGTTTGATCGAGATTGAGAAAGCTCAGCGTGAGATCGCTCAGGTTGGAACCGGTAAGAAGATGACGGACACGCGTCCAGGACAGAAGATCGCCCGCATTCGCTACACCGCTGTTGAGGACCTGGATGTCTCACTCGGTCGTGGTGGAACGATTACCATCAAGGAAGGTGACAAAGTGAAGAAGGGTGATGTCCTTGGTGACATGGCCGATGGGGAGAAGTTCCTCTCTCCAGTTGATGGTGTGATTGCAAAGACCGGAAAAACGAAGATTGCCATTACCAACGACGCGCCAAAGGTGCGTGAGTACGTGATTCCACAGGGGTACACGATGTACGTCAGCGATGGTGATGAGGTATTGGCTGGTGATGCCCTTACAGAAGGTCACATCGATCTGCACGCCCTGTTTAAGCACAAGGGGCGCGAGGAGGTTGAGAAGTATATTTTGAAAGAGATCCTCAACGTGTACGCATCGCAGGGTCAGAAGTTGAACTCCAAGCACCTCGAAATCATTATTCGTCAGATGTTTAGCCGTGTGCGCGTTATCGAGCCAGGGGATACCGACTTCCTGCCTGGTGAGGTCATCGAGCGTGCAACGCTGCTAGACGAGCATGACCGTGTCAAAGCAAACAAGGGGAAGAAGGCTGGTGTAGAAGAGCTGTTCCTGGGAATTACCAAGGTGTCGCTCTCAACAGAGAGTTGGCTTTCCGCTGCATCGTTCCAGGAGACCGCTCGCGTGCTCATTAACGCGGCGATGACCGGAAAGGTTGATACGCTCACAGGTTTGAAGGAGAACGTCATCATCGGTCGTCTCATTCCTGCCGGAACCGGTTGGGGTGCAGAGAACGAAGAGCATGTTGGCGAGCAAGCAGACGAGGAAGACGTCGAAGCTGCCAGTGAGCTTGAGGAAGAGAAGAAGAAGGAGGAGGAAGAAAAAGAAGAAGCAAGCGAGGGATAGTTCCTCTGCACAAAGGCGGGGTTGATCCCTGCTTTTGTGTTTCGTAAGATAGAACTACTATGAGCGGACACAGCAAATGGGCTTCGATCAAGCACAAGAAGGGCGCGGCGGATGCCAAGCGTGGGAAGTTGTTTTCCAAACTTGCCAAGGCGATTACCGTTGCAGCCCGATCAGGAGGTGCGGATGAGGCAATGAACTTTGCGCTAAGGTTGGCGGTTGAGAAGGCCAAGCAGGCGAACATGCCCAAGGACAATATTACTCGCGCTATTGCCCGTGGGTCTGGCGAGGGTGCCGATGGCGTGGAGCTGAAGACCATCGTCTATGAAGCAATGGGTCCGGGTGGCTGCGCACTGCTGATTGAGGTCCTCACGGACAATTCTAATCGATCGTTGACCAACGTGAAGACGATCATCAATAAGGGTGGCGCGAACTTTGACGCCAAGGTGCTGTGGCAGTTTGATCGTAAAGGCGTTGTGCGTGTTGAGGATGCCTCGAGCGCCGAGGATCGCGACGCCGTCGAGCTCGCGCTGATTGACGCTGGCGCGCAAGATCTCTCTTGGGATGATGGACTGGAAGTGATTGGTGAGTTGTCAGATTTGCAGACGATCGAGAAGGCGCTGAGCGAGCTTGGACTCAAGGCATCCGAGGCGCAGCCCGAGTATGTAGCAAAAGAGTCGGTTCAGTTGTCAGAGGGTGACGAGGAAAGGCTTGCGAACCTCATCGACAAGCTCGATGACGATGACGACGTACAAAATATTTACACGAATGCTGCGTGAGCAATCTCGATTCACTTAGTGAGTAGAAGTATGGACTACGATCCTATTGCAAAGAAATACATTGAGGCTCAAGAGAATTTTTACGCCAAGCATCCTGACGATTCGCGCCGGATGCTGCGCGAGCAACTTGGAGATGTGTCTGGAAGGCGCGTCCTTGATTTGGGATGCGGAGCTGGACGCGACGTCGCGTGGTTGCTGTCGCAAGGCGCTGATGCGATCGGCGTTGATCCATCGGCGAAGATGCTTGAGCATGGCCAAGAGCGTTTTCCAACGATTAACGGTCATGTACAACAAGTTGGTGTTGATGACCTCGCAACGACATTTGCATCATCGACATTTGATCTGGTTATGAGTCGGTACGCCATTCACTATGCGCAGGACATACAAGCCCTCTTTCGTTCCGTCCATCAGGTCCTAAAACCAGGAGGGCTATTTGTGCCACTGGTTGCACATCCGGTGTCAGTATTTATCGCGAAAGGTTGTGATCGTTATTTTAAGCGCGAGCTTGTCGAGCTGCAGTTGTATGACAACCAGGTCACTATTCATGAAGATTCATCGACGTTTTCTGAGTATTTGAATAGGGAGAATCTTGCCCTCTTTGATCTCATTGACTTTGTCGAAGGGACAGGACGTGAGCTTGAACAAAGTGAAGGGGCGTTTAAGCAAAGAGCAGCAGAATTTCTGCTTTTGAAATTCGTAAAGCGTTGATATGACAGGGTATTGCTGATAAACTATAAACATATGCAATGCACAGCTGTTTTTCAAAAGCGTGGTAAATGGTTTCTTGGGTGGGTCGAGGAAATTCCCGGTGTGAACACACAGGGCGCGACGCTTAAGGAAGCAAAAGCAAATCTCAAAGAGGCGCTTTCGCTTGTTTTGGAAGTGAATAAACAGATGATAGAGAAGGATCGTCCGCGTGGAAAAGTGATTCGTCAAAAGCTCACCCTTTAGTGTGAAGCGTAGAGATTTAATTCGACACATTCGACGACAGGGCTGTGTATTCGTCCGAGAGGGAGGAAATCACAGCATCTTTTTTAATCCCGACACGAGCCGTATCTCGACGGTTCCTCGACACAATGAAATCGATTCTTTTCTTGCAAAGAAGATTTGTAAGGATTTGGGCATTCGGGTTCCAAAGAAGTCATGACGCGTATGGCACTGACAAAGAAAGAACAACGCATCTTGCAGTCTATCCGCGTTCCATCGAAGAATGATCCAGATAGGCCTGAGTTCCCGCCAAACGATCCGCACTATCCTTCGACACCGACCTTTCAGATTGAGGTTCCTGGTTTTGACAATGTTTGGCTGAAAGACGAGAGCATGAATCCAACAGGGACGCACAAGGACCGCATGGCTTGGGAGATGGTTGTGACGTATCGTGATCTACTCAAAGCAAAGGAGCTTGGACGCATTGATTCACTGCCGAGCATGTCGGTGATCTCATCAGGTTCCGCGGCTGTCGCGGTGCAGCACGTCCTTTCTCAGTTCCATCTTCCGAGTTTGAAAGTCCTTATTGACTTTCGTCTAAAACGCGAGATCAAAGAGCAGCTCGAGCGGATGGGCTGCGAGTTGTTTGAGTCAGATCTATCAACCGCGCAGCTCGAAGCGGACGATATCTTGCAACTCACAAACAACGAAGACGGGATCGATATTACGTCCGACGAGACGCTCGGTCCGATGAGTAACTTTTACGATTGGATGGGCTACGACGTCATCAGTCAGAATGCCTACTACGTCTTTGTTCCATACGGTTCTGGATTTTTGTTCGAGAACATTGTGCACATTGCCAAGTCAGAGGTCGCAGCGGCACCGTTTCATGATAATCGTTTTCGTGGAAGTATTGCGAAGGTCCGTGACTGCCATTTTATTGGTGCGACAACGCAGAACCCTAATACGACAGCAGACAAGCTCTACTCACCTCATCTTCCTTTCGTTCATCTGGATGCTCAGTGGATTAAGCTGGCGAAACAGAAGGCTTTTATTGGATCAGAGTCTGGCGTGCGCTATTTGCAGGAACCATTTTTGCGGGAGGCGATGGAAATTGCAAAGAGCAATGATGTGACGTGCGAACCATCTGGAATCGCCGGACTGGCCATGTTGCTACAAATGAAAGAAGACGTAGATACAACCAAGAAGATGCTCGTTGTGAATACGGGAAAAGTGAAGACAGATGTATGACCGTCCTAGGAATCGATCCAGGATACGGACGCTGCGGGTACGGTGTGATCGTGCGTGACGACGATGCATCCAATGGCTGGCGACACAAGGCAAGCGGTGTGATCACCACGGTGGCTGAGACTGACTTTCCTGATCGCCTTTTGGAGATCGCCAACGACCTTGCGACGATTATCGACAGTCATCGTCCACGCATGCTCGTTATTGAGCAGTTGTTTTTCGCTAAGAACACCACGACGGCCTTGCAGGTCGCCCAGGTACGCGGTGTGATCATGCTCCAAGCGCGCCGAGCGGGGCTCGAGGTCGTTGAGGTTATGCCAAACGAGGTAAAGCAAGCGCTCACAGGATATGGCGCTGCCGACAAGCATCAGATGCAGGAGATGGTCAAAAGTGTGTTTGGATTGGCGCAAATCCCTCAACCCGATGACGCTGCCGACGCCCTGGCCATCGCCTGGACAGGGGCAACCCGCGTGGCGTATACTTAGGCCAGAAATTCTTAATGTTTTCTATGAAAAAATTTCTTTATGGGGCCTTTGCCCTAGTATTGATGGGAGCTGGTTGCAGCTTTGGCACCAGTGACTACGATTTTGATGATTACTACGATGATTACGATTACGGTTCGTATGAAATCCCTGAGGGATGGGAGGTCGACGTCGACTACCCAACCGAGGCGGCAGTAGGTGACGAGATCACAATCGTCGCAACGGTCACGAACAACACAGGTGACGATCAGGTGCTGCACAGTATCGACGTTGGTGAGACCTACCTTGAGGGTGTGGCGATCGTTGACACCGACCCAGCGTTCTCTGACAGCTTCTTGCTCGATGACGGAACGTATACACACTTTTTCATCATCGATGTGGCTGACGGTGACTCAGCAAGCGTGACCTTCACTGGAAAGGCACTCTCCGCTGGTGACTACCAAGGAGCCTTTGACGTGTGTATCGACGACGGTCTGACCTGTAACTTCCTACAAGTCCGAACGATCGTTGAGTAGGATCCATCCAGTAGGCGCATTTTCGACTCACGGGTCCCGACAGACATCGTCAACGTACAGTTAGTACGTCTCCTTGTCTGCCACCCGTTCATCGAAACTGCATCCAACTGAATGAATCCGGTATGAATAAACAGAAGAGCCCGCGCAAGCGGGTTCTTTTGTTTGTCTGTCTAGGTTACACTCTGCGGGTCCTCTTTGAACTGCCGATGACGTTCGTCGGTGTAGTCGAAAACGGTATTGGGCAACTCGCGCTTCAGGGCTTGGTAGAGCTCGTGCGCCTTCTCAGCACTCGTTGTGATGACATGCCGCCTTCCGTCTGAGGTACAGATCATCAAGTTACCACGCGTGGTTTGCGCCATACCTTTTGGCGTGAGGACCTGCTGCTCGTAGATCCAAACGACCTGCGCGGGATCGCCACGAAGATAATCGACCACTGGATTGGGTCGCAGCACTGTGTAGAACATCAGCCCCGCCACACCTGACATGAAGATGCCCAAAATGATCACGCCGATGTTGGTTGCGTCTCCTGCGGCGGTATCCAGGCCCAGGACGGCCATGAGGATCATGCCAATACCCGTCAGTTCGATGATAAGAGCGACAATAACCATCGTCCACTTTGACCGTTTGAACGCCGTATCGATGGATGCGATGAGTTCGTCAGATAGCATATACAAGTACAGTAACAGAAAAACCGCCTCGCGAGGAGACAGTCTTTCTGGAGCGGGTGAGGGGAGTCGAACCCCTGACCACTGCTTGGAAGGCAGTCGTTTTACCGTTAAACTACACCCGCTTGTTTGTAGATTGCTTCAATGCAACCCATGATGTAGCGGTGCAAATGTACACCAAACTCCGATTTTCCGCAAGCCCTTACGCTCACGTGAGCGGTACCATAGGGTAGCTTGCGTTTCCTGATGCGAGATTTATTTTCGCGGAGATCGACCTGCGTTTTACCGAACTGTTTCAGAGGGATTCCGGTAATCTTTGACCAGTAGCGTTGTGCTGATTTTTCTGATAGATCCGGATAGATGTGTAGATTAATGTGAAAATGCTTTTCTGGAATATGAAGAATTTCACGGAACCAGCGCATACATAGAGCAACAAGGGCCGGGTCTGAATTGATGAACCGCGTGTTCTCGGACAGTTTCATTCCCTCGCCCATGTAAAGAGCGATCCCCAGCATAGCAAGATCACGCTTCGAGAGAGCGCCGACATCTTGCCTAGCTTTATCACGAGCATCTTTGATTGATTGAAGCTTCTTTTTGTGACGTGTTGCAACGCTTTTTGCCAACCCGTCGTTCATGCGTTTTTTAACCGTTGCATTGGGTTTGAAAGGCACGTCTCGCAACCAGCACGACAAGGTGCTTTTGGAAACACTTAAACGGTCTGCAATGATATTGTATGACCATCCTTCACTGCGTAGTTTGATAGCTTGTTCTCGTAGTGCGTGTTTCATTAGTACATTATACCAATAAATACGAGGGGGTTCAAATCAGTCAAGCCTTGTTGTGGCACTGAAGAGATGCTGTTCGTCTGATCCCCCGACTTTTCCTGTGACGTAGATACGGAATCGACCGTCAGGGAGCTGAACAATCACGGGATCGTGCAACGAACCGATATCGTACTGGGCGAAATCGTTGGTGGTGAGGATTTGACCTTCTAGCACAAAGGAGTAACCATCATCTTCGCTTATGAAGGAGTAGATTTGACCGCCCGACATGCTAATGAGTCGCCAACGTTCGTTGCCAAGTGAGATGACCTTTTGATCAACATACGCATCTGCTTCATCGTCGTCTTCGTCTCCAAGGATGTATCCACGGTCGAACTCGAAGGTCCAACCTCCGTCAGTTGAGACGGCGCGTCGAGCTGTATTTTTGCCCCACTGTGCATCGACCGGTCCTCGAAGGTTCCCAAGATAAATCAAAATCACATCATCGTCGCTGTTGACAAACAGTTCGTAGACACCAATGGATTCATGGTCAAAGTCTTGCAGGACGTATCGACATCCTTCATCTTCCGTAAACGTCACGCCGTCTTGTGAGCTCCTGGAGGTGAAACAGCCGTAGCCCTCCGCAACGCCTTTTGTTGGATCAACGCCGTAAGCTCGATAGGTGCCGTCTGGAAGCTCAAGAGCACGGAACGCCCCGATGTCGGCGCTTTCGTCAACGACGGTAAACGAAAGCCAATCTGAATCTTCTGATGCCATGGCGATACCATTCTTGCCGCTGATATCGTCGCCACGTTCTTCAAACAGCAACAAGACGTTGCCATCGTCATCAACCTTGGCCCCTGGGTTGGAGGCCGTCTCCAGTACCATGCCGTCGACATAGAACGTGAGGTCGTCAGATGAGGTGACCATTCCAAAGTCAACAGATGGAACGCAGCCAGAGCCGATCAGGGCAAAAGTAAGCAAAGGAAGCAGCTGTTTCATATAACATCAGTGTAGCAAATAGCCCTGAATGCACGAAGCCCCGTAGAACCTTGCGGTCGTACGGGGCAGGCTTGTCGCGTGAGACGCAGCCGAAGGCTGTACGTCCTTTACGCGACCGCCCACCGAGGAGTCGGAGGGCGACTCTGCTCGATGAGCGATGAGGGCTAGGCGGCCTTCTTGCTGGCCACGGCGTTGCGGATCTTGTAGGCGAACAGCAGGCCGACCAGGGCGAAGGGCACCATGGCCACGGGCCAGCCGATCCAGTTGTTCGGGTCGGTGACCGGGCCGGTCAGGCCCCCTGAGGCGTCGAACTGCTCTTCGGGCAGGATGATGCCGTAGGTCAGCGACATGACGCCGGTGCCCAGGTAGACGAAGCCGTCGATGATGCCCACGGCGATGCCGACGTTCTTGGTGCCGCCGAAGTCCTGGCTGGCGGTGCCCGAGAGCATGCCGTGCACGCCGATGACGCACGCGGACATGCCGATCACCAGCCACCCGACCATGCCGGTGTCGTAGGTGAAGCACAGCACCACCGCGCCCAGCAGCATGAGACCGTAGAGCACGGCGGCCACCGGGCCGCGTCGGGACTTGAAGACGTGGTCGGAGAGCACGCCGGCGAACACACCGCCGAGGATGCCCGCGCAGCACAGCAGCAGGCCCCAGTTCTCGTAGACGAAGTCGCCCTTGAGTCCCAGGATCACGTCGGTCTGCTTGGCGAAGGTGCGGTACCACTGCATGATGGCCTGCCGGAGGAAGCCCGTGCAGAACTCGATCAGCGCGATGGACAGCACGACCGGGTTGGTGAGCATGCTCACGAAGACCCAGAACACGCGGGTCATCATGATGATGGCGCTCTTCACGCCCAGCCCCGGCTCCAGCGGCTTGAGCGAGAGGCTCTGCACCGTCGTCTGGATCTGATCCCAGATCTCCGCATCACTGGCCTCTGCCTTGGATCCACTGGACGCGTCGGCGGTGTCGAAGTTCGCCAGGCCCGCTTCCTTGGGGCTGTTGCGCACGACGCCGACGTTGATCAGCCAGAACAGGGCCAGCAGGATGGTCGGGATGAGGAACACCCACACGAGGCCGACCCGGTTGCCATCGGGCAGCGTGCCGAACTCGTTGAGGATGAGGTACCCGATGTCGAAGGCGAAGTAGATGCCCAGCGAGATCAGGATGCCGAAGATGGCTCCGAAGGTCCCGCGCTCGCGCACGTGGAACCAGTGGCTGTTGACCTTCACGATGGCCACGGCGCCGAAGCTCTGGAAGTACATGTTGATGCCGTAGAGCACCGAGTAGACGACCACGAAGTTCTGCGCCAGCTCCTGGGCGTACGGACCCTGCCAGAGCAGCGTGGCGGCCCCCAGACCCATCAGCAGATTGGCGAGGAGCGAGCCTCCGGCACCCATCAGGATGGCGAAGCGGCCACCCTGACGGTCGGTCAGCGGTCCGTTGATCAGGAAGGAACAGCCGTAGACCCACACGCCGACCGTGAAGATCGTGGCGAAGTCCTGGTTGCTCATCAGCGCCGTCCCGTCCGGGCCGACCATCTCCTCGAAGGCGAACTTGCTCACCTTGAGGTTGTAGCGCCCCATGTACAGGAATGCGTACGTGAGCCCCAGGGGCAGCCAGTTCATCACCCGACGGGTGCGGAACTCCTTGGTGAGGTGATCCATGCCCACGGGCGTCTTCAGGCCGCTGATCACGATCGCGATGGCCGCGAGCAGGATCAGGATGGGAGTGAACTTCCCCATGAGCGTGCCCAGTGGGGACCCCTGGCTGATGGACCAGATCCCCCAGTAGGCAAGGCTCACGGCGACAACGATGCCGAAAACCGTCTTTCGCACAGTGTGCTCCAAATGGAAGGTGCGGACGCAGCTTAGGGGATTTGGTCTCTTTTTGCAACCAGGGGATGGTCTTGCCAGAAATCACCGCTTTTGCTACACTGCCCGCGCATTAAGTGATGCTACGGGCCGTAGCTCAGTATCCGCCGGAGGCGGACCAGCCTCAAGAAAAATACGTGGCTGGGGCTAGATGTGTGCAATGGATTTACATTCTTGTCCTTCGGGCCGTAGCTCAGTAGGCTAGAGCGCCACGTTTGGGACGTGGAAGTCGCGAGTTCGAGTCCCGCCGGCCCGACCAGCAAGAATGTAAATCCATTGCACAGAGCGCCACGTTTGGGACGTGGAAGTCGCGAGTTCGAGTCCCGCCGGCCCGACCAGAAAAAAGCATTGTATTGGGCTATTATCGTGATAATCTCCAATACAATGCTTTTTCATTACGTATGAAACCATTTTTGATTCTCCAATTGCGACCCCTTGATGTTGTCTCGGATAATGAGTTCGAGGCATTCTTGAGGTACGGAGGATTGAAGGAGTCTGAGGTTCATCGCGTTCGCATGGAACAAGGGCCTTTGCCAGCGATTGATCTGGATGATTACGCAGGGGTGATTATTGGTGGAGGTCCGAGCAACATCTCCGACAAAGAAGAAAAGAAATCCCAAGCACAGAAGCGATTTGAGCAAGAGCTTGAGCCGTTGATGCGCGAGATCGTGAAGAGAGATGTGCCGTACCTCGGAGCATGCTATGGCCTTGGCGTTTTAACAGAAGTGTGTGGCGGCCAAATGGGAAAGGGTGCGTACGCGGAGGACCTACAGGCGGCTGATATCTATATTTTACCAGAAGGACAGAAGGATCCATTGCTTGCGGGATTGCCGAGTCCGTTTCTCGCCGTCTCAGGCCACAAAGAGTCTTGCCAACAGCTTCCTGAGGGTGCGGTTGTGCTGGCAAGTTCTGATGCGTGCCCAACACATATGTTCCGCATTGGTCAGAATGTGTATGCAACACAGTTTCATCCGGAAGCAGATCAAGGGGTTGTCAATGTGCGAGCGGACGCGTATCAGCATGAGGGATATTTTCCACCAGATGAGCTGGACAAGATTAAGGCGTATTTTGCCGACAAGGTGATCACCACACCAATGGAGATTATGAAGCGGTTTGTCGATCGCTATCGATAGTATGGGACGTCGTGGGAAGAAAGAGCGCTTTGCCGACAACGCACAGCGTGACAATATCATCGAGCCTGGAAAGGACCTGTACAGCCAGATTAAAGGAAACTGGCGTTCGTTGTATTTCAAAAACGATGCGCCGATCGTGCTTGAGCTTGGATGTGGTCGAGGTGAATACACGGTTGGCCTGGCGCGAGAGAACGCGGACAAGAATTACGTTGGCGTGGACATCAAGGGCGATAGGATTTGGTATGGAAGTCAGTGGGCGATTGACGAAGGACTAAAGAACGTCGCGTTCTTGCGCGTTCGTATCGAAGAGATCGATCAGTTCTTTGCTTCAGATGAAGTCGACGAGATTTGGCTGACGTTTCCGGGACCTCGACCAAAGAAGTCGCAGGCGAAGAAGCGTCTTACAGCTCCGCGGTTTCTCGATCTGTACAAATCGATCCTTAAGCCAGGCGGGGTGGTTCATCTGAAGACCGATAGCGATCTGATGTTCAGCTATACACTCGACGTACTCGAGCAAAGAGACGATGTTGAGCAACTGGAGAAGGTCGACGATATCTACGAGTCAAATCATCCGGCAACGGCTATTCAAACCCGATTTGAAGGGAAATTCCTCAAGACCAGCAAAACGATTAAATACCTCCGTTTCCGGTTTGTTTCGCCCTTGACGAAACGCTCAGTATTCTCTATTATTACCTCGCTTTTTCAAAAA
>CAYFME010000013.1:0-6075 GCA_964344145.1 uncultured Gammaproteobacteria bacterium | reverse complement strand
GCGCTGATAGCTCAGTGGTAGAGCAGTTGGCTCTTAACCAATTGGTCGGGGGTTCGAATCCCTCTCAGCGCACCATGCCTGGGTAGCTCAGTGGTAGAGCAGAGGTCTGAAGAACCTCGTGTCGTGGGTTCGATTCCCTCCCCAGGCACCAGAGAAAAACAGAATGTTTCAGATTGGATGCAATGTCGGTGCGCGGCGAGCACCGCAGAAAGACGTACTTCCTGTACGTTGTTGAGGAGCACAGCCGCAAGCCGGCAGGGCGCCAATCTGGGACATTATGGGTGTATAGCTCAGGTGGTTAGAGCGCAGTCCTGATAAGACTGAGGTCCCTGGTTCAAGTCCAGGTACACCCACCACTAAAACTCTCTGATTTGGACCATTTTCGGCTTACGGGTCCCGACGGTCATCGTCATCGTACAAAGCAGTACGACTCCTTGACCGCCACCCGTGCACCGAAACTGATCTCAAATCAGGGAGTTTTAGCATGTCCCCTTTTTAAAACTATCTCCAATGTAGCATGTTTTATTTTGGCCACCGATTGTCGGTGCTGTTTTGTTGCCTTCTATGCTGCCGCCTCGTCTGCTCTGGTCTCAATCGCTCCCATTGCTACATCGATGTCTGTGATCGTTTGATCAAGAATTTCTTGAACCTTGGTGTCGAGTTTTGACCAACTCTCCCTCTGCTCCAGCCCTGATAGCCAAAGGATGGCCTCATCGTGCGTAGCACCTGCACGATTTCGTTGGGCATCGTATTTGTCGAGCATCATTACCCACGCTTCGGGGAGTCCAATATAATCATCTGTTCCTACGATTCTCCCCGTTTCGTCGATCACCTCTGGAGGGAAGTTGCCTTCCAGAATGTGATGACTGGCCGCGGCGATTTTTGATGCCTCGGGCAGATCGCTATCCTTGATGAGGTCATAGCTCCAGTACACATGCGCGTCCCAGAAGTCTCGCATATCCATATCAGACGACATGCGCTCAATGGATGCGAGATCCGCTAGAAGGGCATCAGCGGGCTGTTCTGGGTAGCGATCAACATGTTCTTTAATGAAACGTTCGGCGTATGCTTCGAGTGTTTCCCCTTCAGGTTGAAAATTGATCGATTCCAGATAGGTAAGGAGCTTGTCAATATCTCCACTCAGCAACGTGTCGACAAATTCTGCTGCTGATTTTTTTGGAGACCATTTTAGATCAACACCATACAGGCGGGTAACGGCCATCGATTGCTCGGGCGTTGCATCTGCCGGGCCGGTTTTTCCAATGTCCGTAAAAAATGTTCCACCAAAGATGGCATCCATTTGATCACCGGTCGGTTGACGTTCGGGTACGTTGTCGATGAGATAAATCTGCAAATCGATGGCGAACTCAACAGCTCGCCTTTCGTCTTTAAACGTTCGCGTCATCTCATGGAGTCGCATTAGTCGCTCCATCACTGTCTCCGTAATATGCACGCTGTTGATTCCACACTCAGTGAGGGTATCCATGATTTCACGCATCCGCTGACGCGCCTCAGCTTGCTCGGCAACACGCTCGCCAAATGATCCCCCTTTGCGTGCTGGATCTCCGCCACCTTTCACATCTCTATTCATATGGCAATACATTACACGACTGTGCTGAACGAGACAATGTTGAAATTTACACGAAATTTCTGTTACGCTCCGTAGCGTATGCTCAGATCTGATCGACAGTATTTCTTTTCGCTCCTTGGCCCACGTTTTGTGGAGGCGAATCGTCTGATGGCCGGTTCCTTGGAGAGGCGCTACGGCGGGACATGGCAGGCGATCAACGTTTTGAGTGCCGCTCCGAATGCGTTTTATCAAGATGATCCGTTTATCATTTTGAACGAACGTCTAGGAGACGATGCCAATGATGTCATTGACTTGCAGGAATATGAGGATCTGAATGTGGAGTTTCTGCGTTCTGACGAGGTGGCGAAGATCGTCGATGAGATTGCTCCGCGCCAACCGATTGTTCCCGTCTACAGCTTTACGTCTTCGTTCTTTGACGATACCGATGATCGGTTCACCATGCTTGGTCCGGCATCGGCGATCGCTACGAAGTACGATTCCAAGGCTGCGCATTACCGGCTGTTTCACGAACTGGGTGTGTCACCGGTTCCGGGAGAGATTTTGTCTGCAGTACAAATTGACGAACGGATCAATCAACTTGCACCTTGTTTCGTCAGTTCGTCGTTCACGTCCGGCGGCAACGAGAGCGCGTACGTTTACACGCCGGAGGATTGGCGGTCATTCAAGAAGGGGTTGAGAGACGTAAACCGCGAGGCGCCGTTTGTGGTGACCAAACTGCTCGACCTCGCGCTTGAGCTGAATATTAACGCAATCGTTATCGATGAGAATCGGACGGTGCCGTTGGTTATCACCGATCAGCTCATGCGCGGGAAGCGTTATCTTGGAAATGTGTACCCGACAAGCGCATCCTCTGAGCAGATTGAGCAGATACTACATATCACCAAGACAATCGGCGACCATCTGTCACGTGAAGGATTTCGCGGAACGTTCGGATGTGATTTTTTAGTCGACAAGAACGACAATCTGTACACGGTTGATCTCAATCCGCGCCGTCAAGGTGGATACGTTTGTAATCTCCTCGCGCTTGAGGCGGTTGGTATCAATCTGACAGACCATGAACTCGACTGCGCAATCGATGACCACACGTTATTTGGAAAAACGTTTGCGCAGATTCAGTATCCACACGTTTGGGCACACTCAAAGATCAAACCAGACAAACATGGGTTTGTGTTGAAGGACGCTTGGCATGAGGGGGGTTTGTCAGGGGCATTTGACCATCCATCATCAACGTACAAAAGTCTGTTTTACAAAAAGGGGATGCGGTTTGAGGATGGGTACGTTGGATATGCTGTGGTGACGGGAGGGGATCGTCGAGAGACTACCGATCGTTTACAAAATATACTGGACAACGTGATATACTAACGTTGTATGTGGAGGAACATTTACGTTAGATTGGCGGCGACATTTGCCTTTTTCTTTCTGTTGTTTCAGGTCGTGGAGCCGGCAGATGATCAGGAGTCGATCGAGGTATTGCTTTCGATCAGTACGTTTTTGTTTGCTATTGTTTTTGGTTTCCTATTCTCGAATCGCTACAGTCGCTACACAACATTGAAGAATTATCTTCTAACCGACGATGCGCGATTGTTGAATATTTATCAAGCAAGTAAAGTCTTTGGGAAAAAGCAGATGGAGAAGTGTCGAGGCGTAATCGACGCTTACCTTGTCGCGCAGCTGGACTATAAGTTGGAAGATTATCATTATACCACACCAACCCTTCTTGATTTGCAAGCGTATATTTTTTCTCTGAAACCTAGAACGAACACGCAGCAGTTGTTGCATGGCAGGATGATTGAGCTCGTTGAACCGATACTGGAGTCAGATCGGTTTATTGTTAATGCAACTGGAAGCCGTATGAAAGCATATGAATGGGGATCGCTCTTGTTGTTGGGATTGATTTTGGAGATTTGCATAACGCTCATGCCACACGAGACGCTCTTTTTGCAATTGATGTTTGGACTTTTGGCTACGAGCGTTGTTTTACTACTCCTTGTTTTGCGTCGATTGGATTTGTTGCAGTGGGGGCGCTCTGGTTGGACATGGAAGCCGTTAATTCGACTCTTCCATGAGATTGGATCCATTCCATATTTCCCAGAACCCATTGTCCGCTCCGGGTTTGTTCCAAGGTCTCTTATCAAGTCGTTGAAGAAGTATCGATTGGCTACTTATACAAATCTTTACCCAGATATTCCTGGGAAGAAGGTTAAAGTGGTGAAGCAATAACGCATGAAGTTAAAAAGGAGACAGGACGTGTTATCGGGTTGGCAGATTGCCCTCATTGTTTATGGAGCGATTGCTGTCTTTGGCGCTCCACTTTTTCGTTTGGGGATGGGAACAGAGGTGTGGTTGCTGTTTTCCGTGTTGCATGTCGGCGTCTTTGCCACGGGGTTTCTCGCTCTTTCCTGGATCATTGGCAAAGCATTTGGCTACGCTTGGGTCGGTATTGTATTGACCATCGCGGTTGTTGGCATCTTTTTTTGGAAACCGATTGGTGACATCGCCGTAGGTCCTGTTAGCTACGCAGGGTCGATCACGCAGACCGGTTCGTATACGATTTTTATCAAGCAGTCGTTTAAGTCTTCAATCGACGAGAATGACCGCATTGTCTTTGAACTTCGCTCAGGAGATGATGTGTTTGAGTTCGACGTCACGCCAAGTCAGTTCGATAAGATTAGTGCCGCGGCTCAGTCATGCATGTCAGAGATAGAGCTGACGTTTTTGCCTTATACAAACAAGATTCTGTCCAATCAATGTAGTGAGTAAGCACGATCGCCCCGTTCCAGCTCGGCTGGACGGGGCGTTTGGTCTTGGGTGGCGAGACGACCTAGTCGTCCGGGAACTTCGAGAAGTCGAGACGATCCCGGGGGAAGTCGTCCGGGAGCTTGGTGCCCAGGGGCGGGAGATGCAGCGTGTCGCGCAGGAAGGCCTCAGCCCGCTCGAGTGACTTGCGACCGAAGCCACCGGTCTTCAGGCAGGTCGCCTGTGAGCACTCCAGGAGCTGCGCGATGAAGCGCACGGGGTGGCCGTACACGATCGTCGGGGTGTGTCCCCCCATCGGCATGTGACCGCCGCCGATCTTGCCGACCAGGAGGGTGCCCAGCGAGTCACCGCCCCAGTCGAAGTCACCGACCGCCTTGAAGAGGTTCGGGTTCCACTCGCTGCCGGTACGCACCCAGACGGTGCCCATCAGCGCGCGGCGCAGGTCCTCGGGCAGGGGGTCGGCGAGGAAGAGGATGTCGGCAGGGCCCTCGCCCGGGTAGAAGAAGTCCGCGAAGCGGAGCTCTTCGGCGGGGCAGGAGCCCTGGCGGCCGTCGGCGTTGGTCACGGTGACGTAGCAGCCACGCCCGGTACTGGCATCCGTGTGCTGCATGAGCTGGACCAGGACGCCCTGGTCGATCTCGGGCGGAATGGTCTCAGGCTCGCCATCATCGGAGGTGAGGAGGCGGAGCGTGAGTCGGTCGGCGATGCGCATAGAGCGCTCTCCTTTGCTGAAGGTGCCCGCCATTAAACCACGAAATGAGCGTTTTGTCAACGCCCAGAATCACGTTCGCCCCGTCCGAGAGTGGTCGCGGGGTGAAACGACTGAGCGCCCAGCAGATGCTGGGCGCTGTACGCAGGGTCCGTCGGATCTCAGTCGCGCCCGTTGGCGTCGTCTGAGGGCGTGAAGATGTAGGGGTCGCCGTCGTCGCGGCGCATGTGGATGGCATCATCGGACATGAAGCCCATCACGTGCTGTGCCAGATGCGGGGGGATGGCGATGCATGCTGAGTGCGGAGGCATGATCAGCAGCAGCTGGGATGTCCTCATGGTGTGCGCGAAGACGACGTGCTCAGTGGCGAAGTCGGTCTCACCCCCGGTAGGGGGTCTGCTCTCATCGCGCGCCATCGGCGGCATGAATCCGAACTGAGATCTGTGGATGCGCCAGAGCACCAGGATGCTGTCGCTCTCCTGGCCCTCCTTGACCACGAAGGGCTTGTTCTCGGCTCCGGTCATGAGGTTGGCTGCGGTGGCCGGGCCGGCCATGGTGATCTCGCAGGCGAGAACGCGCCCGTCGATGATCTCCGGCTTGTGGCCTTCGATGACCTGCGATCCCGTTGCCGTTGGAATGGCGAGGAAAGGCAGCGGCTCACCATCCTTGGCAATGACCAGTCCCGTTCCTTCCTGGTTGACCCGGATGCCCGGGATCACGTGCTGTCCGTCGACCGTGTACGCCTTCATGGCGACTCCTTGGGTAGATTGTCCTTTTCGGACTGGGCAATCTAGCACGGATCACGGCGTTTGTCAATCACTCAATAACAAAACAACACCCGTGAGGGTGTATTTTGCATTTGACCAATCTGTGAGGCTGTTCACCACTATGTGATTACAACGTCTCTTACTCCACTTCGCTCCTTGCGGAGCTCCGTTGGGAGCGTCGACAATTCTAGTTCCCTAGAAAGGAGGTGATCCATCCACAGCTTCCGCTACGGATGCCTTGTTACGACTTC
>CAYFME010000012.1:0-40513 GCA_964344145.1 uncultured Gammaproteobacteria bacterium | reverse complement strand
CAACGTGGAAGGAACTGTTAAACCGGCCCTCGAGTCGTAGAAGCAGCTGAGCCAGCTGGTGAAAACCCAGCGGCTCTTTGCTTTTGGGTAACTTTTTATCAACGATACATGCAAAAACACCCGGCTGAGCCGGGCGCTTCTGTTTTTAGATGAGGAACAAACCCCCTGATACAATCACAGCCCCAAAGAGTAGCACACCTATACATCCAGCTCGCGGCCGGTGTCCAGGGAGCGGCGGCTTACGGAACTTCATTGGATGCGGTCCACGCGGCTTGCCCATTGGCTTGCGCGGTCGCCGACCAGGCATCTTACCCATCTTTCCAGGCATATTAGTAGTCGCGTAATTTGTGAATGATTTCTTTTTGCTGAATCTTCTCAAGCGCTTTTGCCTCAATCTGACGAATACGTTCACGTGTCACATCAAACTCACGTCCAACCTCCTCAAGAGTGTGGGAGACGCCGTCGGTAAGACCAAAACGCATCTCAAGAATCTTCTGCTCACGCGGCGTGAGATCACGCATCGCGTCGTGCACATAGTCACGCAAGAGCTCTCGCGCCGCAGCACGGTCAGGCGAAACAGACTTCGTATCTTCGATAAAGTCTTGCAACTTGGAGTCTTCGTCATCATCACCAACGGACGTCTCAAGCGAAACAGTCTCTTGCGAAATCTTCTTGATATGTCGGACCTTCTCGATCGGCAAATCAAGCTCTGAGGACATCTCCTCCGGCAGCGGCTCACGACCAAGATCCTGAATCAGCCGACGCTCAACCTGCTTAAAGCGGTTGATCGTCTCAACCATGTGAACCGGAATACGAATCGTTCGTGACTGATCAGCGAGCGCTCGCGTGATCGCCTGTCGGATCCACCACGTTGCGTACGTGGAGAACTTATATCCTTTTCGATACTCAAACTTCTTCACCGCTCGGAACAGCCCAACATTTCCCTCTTGAATCAAATCAAGCAAGGATAGCTGTTTTCCAACAAACTTCTTAGCAATCGAAACAACCAGACGAAGGTTCGCCTCAATCAGACGTCGCTCAGCTTCTTGGTCATTGCGCTCCTTACGCTTTGCAAGTGCGACCTCTTCCTCAGCCGTTAATAGCGGGATCTTACCGATCTCACGCAAATACATCTGAATAGAGTCCTGCGTGATGTCTGAAAGATCCACTTTATTATCAACTTTCACGCGCAGTTTATCGTACACCTCCTCTGAAGTACCTGTTTGTCCGAGGAATCCCTCCTTAAGCTCAATGAAGTGCACGCCTTTGCGCTCAAGTAAGTCCAGAAACTCCTCAAACAGATCAACATGATCTTCAATTTCGCCAAACGCGAAGATAACTTCATTGTCCGTGACAAATCCGCGCATCAATCCACGCTCAACCACGCGATCCAACACCTCTTGTGTTGGAGCCGCTGACTTTTTATAGCGCTCTTTCTTTACACGCTTCGCCGGCGCCTTTTTCGCTGTCGTGCGTTTTTTTGCTGCAGGCTTTTTGGCAACCTTCTTTGCAGCAGTTTTTCCGCCAGAGGCGGATCGAGACTTAGCAGGCTTTTTGGCCGTCTTCTTTGCGACCTTCTTTTTCGTTGTGGTCTTGGCCTTGGGCATAGTCGCTGTAGGCATAACAAGATAATGGGCAAGAACCAAAAACGAGCACCATTGGTTCTAGCACGTAAATGATTTGTACTCCTCCAGGAGCTCGCGGACGCGATCCGCCTGTCCAGCCTGCTCGGCTTGACGGATTTGTGCCGCTAATTGTTGTTTGCGCGACGATTGCGCGTGCGTTTGCAAAAACGCGATATGACGATCCACTTCGGTTCGCAACTGGTCAGCGTTCATTTCTGCGGTTGTGGCTTCTGTGTAAACGAGAGCGGCATCGATGCTATGAAGATGCTCACGGTGCTCGTCTGACTGCCAACGGTCGCGAAGACGCTGAAAAATAGGAGTTTGCGCCGAATTGTGGTCAACATCGGTAGTATAAAGGAGCTGCAACGACTTGTAAACCTGCAGTAGTATGGAATCAGAGAGACGCTCGACGACCGATTGATCAAGGCCCTGAGCCACCGTCGACAACAATGACTCGTCAGAACAGCCGACGCCGATCAAAAATCGAAGGGACTTTTCCGTTTTCGTAAGCTTTTTCTTCATGATAACCGCTGTTACTGGCTCCTGAACGACCTTCTCAGGACGTTTCTGACGTTGTAGCGCCTTTTTGAGCTCCGACACGGCTACACCGGTCATATCCGCAACCAATTGCAACCAATGCTGACGTTCAACCGCATCTTGTACATACACAATCTCTTGCAGTACCTTTTTTGCAAAGTCACGTTTTGATCGGGGATCCGCGGGATCCATGTCCTGCGCCCATTGATCAATGTAGTAACGCATCACCGGAATCGGCTTTTCTACCAGCTTCTTCCACGCAAGCGGATCTTTTTGCACAACGTCGTCCGTGTCCTTTCCAAGGTCATCGGGAATCGAGATAACGTCGACATCAAATCCCATGGTTTGCGCAAGACGAATACCACGTTGTGCCGCAGCAAAGCCAGCGCTGTCTGAGTCAAAACACATCAATAGATGGTTCGTCTGCTTTTGCAACAATGTAAGTTGACTCTGCGTCAAGGCTGTTCCCGAACTTGCAACAACGTGTGTGACGCCCGCCTTGTGCGACGCCACCACATCCAAGTTCCCCTCTACAACAATCGCTGCATCAACCTGTCGCATAGAGCGCTTTGCAAGGTGATAGCCGTACAAAATGTCTGACTTTCGATAGATCGGTGTTTCCGAGGTGTTCAAATACTTGGGACCTGTTTTCTCTCCTTGCTCGCCCAGCAGTCGTCCCGTATAGCCAACCACCCGCCCCTGAGCATCGTGCAGCGGAATCAGCAACCGGTTACGGAAACGATCGATGAGATTTCCACTACTTGATCGCTTTGCGAGTCCCGCCTTGAGCATCATTTGCTCACTCACGCCCTTCTTGCTTAAAAACGACACAAGCGCATCCCACTTATCCGGTGCGCACCCGAGCTCAAACGTCCTTGCAAGATCAACGTCAATACCGCGCTTCTTTATGTACGTTCGAGCGACCTCGCCAAGTTCGTGCTTGTGCAAAACCGTTTGATAGAACGCTGTTGAAAGAACGTGTAGCTCACGCAGCTGATCATACTCGTTTTGTCCGCGACGAGGCTTGAGCTCCACTTCCACGCCAGCCTTCTTCCCCAAAAATCGCAGCGCGGATGGAAAGTCCATCCCGTCCATCTCCATCACAAACGCAAACAGGTCACCACCCTTGTCACAGCCAAAACAATGCCAAATTTGCTTGTCGCGTGAGATATGAAAAGAAGGCGTCTTCTCGTTATGAAACGGGCAGAGCGCCTTAAAACTGCCGCTACCGGCAGGCTTGAGAGTCAGATATTCAGCAATGAGATCGGCGATATCAATGCGTTGTCGGATCTCTTCCTTTGGCTCCATGAACGGATCTTACCTTATCCGCGGAAAATCGTGTAGGCAATGTAGATGACGTAAATAATCAAGAAAATGACACCCTCGTACTTATCCACACCTCGTTTAAGACCGGTCTTTGTGACATTAACAAACACAAATAGGAAGAACAACGCCATGATCGCAAGAGCAACTACGCTGTCGAATACGCTGGAAAGGCTCACTGAAATTGGCGTGATCGTTGACGTCACACCAAGGACCAAAAGAATGTTAAAAATGTTTGACCCAACAACGCCTCCAACGGCCATATCAGGCTCTCCTTTTCTCACCGCTGCCACTGCCGCTACCAGCTCTGGCAATGATGTTCCGAGGGCAACCACTGTCAGACCAATCAATGTTTCTGATAGACCGAGCTCTAGAGCAAATCCAGCCGCTCCATCAACGACGAGTTTTCCTCCGAGGATCAGACCCGCAAGACCCATTGCGGTAAACCCGATCGAAACGGGCATGGAATGCTTCGGACGCTCCTCTTTTGCCGGACCTTCGATATCCTTTGCACTCAAAAAGAGGTAATACATGAAGATTGCAAAGAATGAAAGAAGAACTAAACCATCAGAACGTGAGACAAAAATCTCACTGAGTCCATTGCCATTGAGAGCCTTGTCAGAAACGAGGACAACAAGAACGAACGCCGCCAAAAGCATGAACGGAATCTCCTTAATAACTGTTCGCGATTTCACGGGAATGGAGCCGAACATTGCGGCAACACCGAGTATCAATAAAATGTTCGCGATGTTAGATCCGTTGATGTTTCCAAGGGCGATCTCGGAACTTCCAGAAAGAGCCGCAAGAATATTCACCGCCAACTCAGGGGCAGATGTTCCAAACGCAACAACCGTCAGGCCGATGACAAGCGTTGAAACACCAAGCTTTTTGGCAATACTACTTGCTCCATCAACCAAATAATCAGCCGCTTTAATAAGCAGCGCAAAACCAGCAAGAATGAAAAAGATTGAAGTAGCCATTAGTTCTTATTATATGTGCCGAGGAACACACGTTCCAGAGCATCTGAGGATGCAAGGGACTCAGCCGTGTCTTCGATCACGACTCTTCCTTTATCCAAAACGTACGCTCGATCGACAATACCGAGTAGTGACTTTAGATTGTGCTCAACAATGACAACCGCCATGTTGCGACGTTCATTGATCTCTTTGATCTTTGCAAAGGCGTCCTTCACAAGCTTTGGTGAAAGACCGAGCGTTGGTTCGTCGAGTAGCAAAATGTGCGGATCGGTCATCAGGCCGCGCGCAACCGCAAGCATTTGCTGCTGACCACCAGAAAGATTTCCGGACTTCTCCTTTCGTTTCTTTTTGAGATCTGGAAAGATGTCCATAACCTCCTCAATACGACGCTTCACCTCCTTCTTGTCCTTCACCGTGTAACCGCCGATCTCGAGATTCTCTTCAACGGTCAGATACTTGAACACACGCCGACCTTGCGGAACGTAGGAAACGCCCATGCGCACCACCTCGTGCGGTACAGGATTGATCTTCTTTTCGCGCCACTGTACTGAGCCGCCCTCAATCTCGGTCATCCCAAACACCGTCTTGAGCACCGTCGACTTCCCAGCGCCGTTGGGCCCCATGATCGCCACAACCTCGCCCTCATCGATCTGCACGTTCACGTCATGAAGAATCCGCAGATGACCGTAACCAGCGTCGATGTTTTTGAGTTTAAGCAGTACTTCTTTGGACATACTATTCTCCAAGATAGGCTTCGGCAACGTCTTTACGTGACAAAACCTCTTCCGCACCACCTTCCGCAAAAAACTTTCCAGCATCGACAACCACAACATGATCAGAAAGCTCGCGGATGAGGTCCATGTTGTGCTCAATAAGCATAACGGCTTTTCCTTGATCGCGGAGTTCTTTCAAGATTGATACAACGATCTTCACCATCTCCTTAAACAATCCCGCGAATGGTTCATCAAAGAAGTAAATATCAGCGTCCATGGCAATCGCACGACCGATCTCGAGCAGCTTTCGCTGACCGTAAGACAGATCTTCAGCCTTATCATCTCGTTTCTTCCAAAGATCAACACGCTTGAGAATCTCTTCTGCTTGTTTAAGATGCAACTCGCCATGACGCTCGAACAGCGATCGGAACACGCCGCGCTCTGTTAAGACAACAAGAATGTTGTCGAGTACAGACATCTGTTCAAACAGTCGTATATTCTGGAACGTACGCGTCACGCCGTACGTTGGCATATCGTACGACTTCCATTTTTCCAGCGTCACACCCGAGATAATCATCTTACCAGCGTCAGGCGGATACATGGCTGTCATCAAGTTCACCATTGTCGACTTCCCTGCGCCATTTGGACCGATTAAACTGGTGATCTTTCCTTTTTCAAACTGCAAACTCAACCCGTCGACCGCCTTCACACCACCGAAGTACTTCTTCATCTTTTTGACTTCCAACGCGATCATAGTCTGAACTTACCGAGAATACCTTGAGGGCGGTAGAGCATGAGGAGAACTAGAGCGAGCCCGAACAATGCTTGTCGAGCGTTTCCGGCAATATCATCTGGTACGCCAACAAAACGCAGGAGTTCCGGGATCAACATATAAAATGCAGCCCCCAACAAACTGCCTCGCAGGCTGGCAAGTCCTCCAACGATGACAAACACCAACGCATCAACAGACTTCATTACATCCATAAATACCGGTCCAAGGAATCCGACATGCGAAGCAAGCATGGTTCCAGAAAGTCCCGCCATGGCACAACCGATGACGAAAATACCAAGCTTGTACCAAGTGACGTTGTATCCGAATACAGCAATCGCTTCCTCATCTTCACGGATCGCCTTAAGAACACGTCCAAAGGAAGAATCAACAATCTTACGACAAAAATAATACACAACAATCAGCCCTGCGACGCAGTATAGGAAAAATGGCCAACCCGATGAAAACGTATATCCGAAGATCTCTGGTCGACCGATGCCCGGAATGCCCAGTGGACCCCTTGTTAGCTCTTGCCAATTGAGTGCGATGTTGTAGCAGATGTATGAAAAGCCTACGGTCGCAAGAACATAGTAGTCATCACGAAACTTTGAAAGGACAAGACCGATCAAAAAGGCAGCAATGATGGTAACGGCAATACTCGTTGCGAGAATAACAAGGAACGAAAAATCTGTCTGACGCATCAAGATCGCCATGGCATAGCCTGCGATGCCGGAAAATGCTGCGTGAGCAACGGACGGCAGTCCTGTATATCCAACAATCAAATTCAACCCAAGGATATAAATACCTGCCAAGGCAACGAGCGTTCCGATGTGCAACAAATACTCCATACTATCGTTTGAAGATGCCTTGCGGCCTAAAGATCAGGAAGATGATAAGGAGACCGAACGAAATCGCGTCACGCCATTCAGTAGAAATTTTCCAGATACCGAAGTTCTCGACAAACGCCAACAGAAACGACCCAAAAAAGGCCCCATGAATCGTTCCAATGCCACCAATGATGGCGCCAACGATTCCTTTAAGAATCAGCATAAGTCCAGACACCGGTTCGATTCCTGTGTCGATCGCAAACATCGCCCCACCAAGTCCTGCCAGCGCGGAACCGATAAAAGCGGCTCCGTAGAAAATTCGTTTTGTATTAATGCCGACGATACTGGAAACTTCCTCATCATCGCTTACGGCCACCATCGCCTTACCAAAAAGCGTAAATTTTAGAAATGCAGCGATAAACAGCCAGGTTAACACAGCCAACACCATTGCGGTTATCTGTGTTGGTGTGACGTTTGCGCCCAGGATCTCCAAACTTTGCACTCCATTACTAGATCCGACACGTTGGAACTGAGCAGAAAAGAAAATCGAAATCATCGACTGGATAAAGGTAAAGACACCGAGCGATGCAACAAGAAGCACCAAGCCCGTTGCCTTTTTCTCCCTCAGCGCTCGATACAATGTCGAATCAAGCGCAAGTCCTGCAAGGCCGGCCACGATGATTGCAAGGATTACCGACAGCCAAACCGGTAAGTTAAACGAGCCCGTAAATACGTACACCCCATAGCCACCGATCACCGCCATGCTACCGTGAGCGAGATCAAAAAACTTCCGTGTGCTGTAAATCAAATTAAACCCAATCGCAACCATGGCGTAGATTGAGCCTACGATTAAGCTGTTCGCGATAAGTTGCGGGACGATTGACACAAGATGATTTTTACAAAGAAAACGCCCCTAGTAGGTAGGGGCGTTTTCTTGTTTTTCCTTTAGCCCTCGTATGGAACAACCTCTCCGCCTTCAACGATCACTGGGGAGTGACCACCGACAGATCGGTCTCCGTTCTCGTCAAACTCGACGGTTCCGGAGAGTCCTTCCCATCCTTCCACTTCCTCGAACCATTCGCGCAGTGCCGCACCATCATTACCTACCTCTGCAAGCGCGTCGGCAAGCATGTAGACAGCATCGTACTGTGTTTGAACGTAGTTCATGAACTCAGGCGCCATGCCAAAACGGTCTTCGTACGCAGCAGCGAGGTCAGCCGTTGTCTCCTCATCGTAGCTAAATACCGCTCCGATAAGGCCCTCTGTGAGCTCTGGGTACTCGGCTGGCAGGTCAGACGTTGTCAACACGTCACCAGCCATCAATGGTACTTCCCATCCAAGCTCCTGAATCTGTTGCAAGATTCGCTCAGATGACGCTGGGGTCTGTGTTGAGATGTACAGCGCATCAACCTCTTCCGCTTGAAGCTTTGCAAGCGTCGTTCGGAAGTCCTCAGTCTCAGGAGCGAACCCTTCTGATACAACGGTTCCACCGTACCCTTCAAACGCTGCTGCAAATGCATCATTCAAGGCAAGTGCGTAATCCGTGCTTTCGTAGATCGTTGCAACACTGCGGTACTCATAATCATTGTACGCAACATCGGCCGTCACGGTTGCTTGGAACGCATCACTTGGATAGTTGCGGAAGAAGTACTCACCACCATCAGTCGTCAAATCTGGACTACTGGAAGCTGCGGAGAAGAGCAAGACTTCTGCATCAGCGGCAATCGGTCCAGCTGCAAGGGACTCGCTACTACAGAGTCCACCGAGCACCACTTCAACTTTATCGACGTTAACAAGTTTCTGCATAGCGTTTGCGCCGGATGTTCCGTCACACTCACCATCTTCAAGGACAAGCTCAAGCATTGCACCGTTCACACCTCCAGCGGCGTTGATCTCCTCAACCGCCAACAATGAAACGTTTGAAAGAGGCTCACCGTAAGCAAATGCATCACCGCTTAGCGGTCCAAGGTATCCAATCGTGATCGTATCCCCCTCGCCGACAGATGTATCGGTATCAACGACTGTTTCCGTCCCTCCAGACAGGGCGAAGTAGCCCACAATGAGGACAATGGCGATCACAACGACGCCAAGGAGTCCTTTCGACTTTTCCTGCATAACAATTCAGTTAATTTTATGGATAAATCCTACCTAAACAACCATGATAAGGCAATAGCCCCACCGTCAAGGTTAAACCTCACCGAGGTTAGACCTTGACGAGTAAAATCGCAAACCTTAGCCAAATCAGACTAGCACAAGGTTAAACCTTGATACTAGTTAAGTAGAGAATGCTTTAAATTTGCCAATCTAGCGTAAAATCCCTTGGTGTGGATAGAGTTGAGCTTTAGTTTGCAAGTATCGTAATGATGCATCCATTCGTGCAAAAGCGTGTCCAGGAAGGTCTTTGGTGCCAGAGGTTTTTCACGCACAGCGGTCCGATTTGTGATGTAAATGTAGCCGCGATCTGGCTTGTAATGACCGTATTCACGATAAACAACCCTTCCACCGCTTCGTTTGTGCCGCTGACGGTTGTCGGAGATCTTCACACGACATGGAGTGATATCTGCGAGCTGATCGAGTTCAAAAAGAAGCGCTTTGGAAAGCCGATCTCTACTCACTAAGTGAATCGAGGTTGGACTCAAAAGTTCTGCAGCCAACCGCTTCGCTGTTTTGGAAACGTACAGATCAATACATTCGATCTGATTGCTGCGTCGATAATTGCGATCTGGCATACAATTGCAAATACTCTTGCGAGAATGCCGGTGATGACCGGCGGCACCATACTTTTCTTTGTTCGGTCAAAGAAAAGTATGCAAAAGAAAACCGTACTCTGGCCAGGGCGTCCCCTCTTGCTTGTGTCCATTCTGCGGGGACTGCCGGAATGTCCTATCTATACGGGGCTCCACGGTTTCGCCCTGCCGACATTCCGGCCTGGCTTCGTTACACATCGCGAACATGCTCACAAACTGGCTCTTCGCTAACCTGCTCACACCACGGCAAACCGCTGCACCAACTCTCTGGCAGCTTGTTGCACGGAAAGTACCACGCGATCATCACGAACGCGGCAAAGAAAAAGACGAGGGCGACGGCTGTTTTCATATTACATTCCCTTTTTTACTGCACCGACCCACTTGGCGATGCGCTCAAGTTCTCTTTTCACGGTCGGACCTTCATACTCACCGGCGTGCATGCGTGTTCCTGAATAACTCGGCTTCTTTTGATCAAGATGAAGATCAAAAATCACCTGTCCATTCTCATGTTTCAGATAGAGATGCCACCGTGGATAACGCTCCGATGTCGGTCGCAAAATAAAGCTCTTCTTATGCGTATTAGGATCAGTAAACTCGAAGTAACCCGCCTTGCGCATCACCGCAAGCGGATTTGGAACCTGCGCTTCTGGATAGGACATCTGCATACGCGAGTATTGTAGCAGATCCTTGATAAAATCGCCGATATCACGTATAGTTCCGGCGCAATCTAGACCCGGGAGAGGTGGCTGAGCGGCTTAAGGCGCACGCTTGGAAAGCGTGTGGGGAGCAATCCCTCGCAGGTTCGAATCCTGTCCTCTCCGCCAGAAAGCCTGTCAACAGTATGGGTCAACGTTTCTGTTTGCTATACTTCATACATATGCAATCGTTTTTTATTGGCATCGCTGGTCCGAGTGGCGCAGGCAAATCGTTGTTCTGCCGACACTTTCAAAAACGCTATGCCAATATCTCGCGGTTGAAGTTCGACGATTTTTTCAAAGATCTCGAAGACGTTACGAACATTGGTGAAAGTAAAGACTGGGACAACCCGTCGAGTATTAAGTGGAACGAACTCCTGCAAGCGGCGTGTGATCTGAAGTCCGGACGATACGCGGTTGTGCCAAACTACTCGCGCATGCACGATCGCATGATCGGCGAAAAGTGCGTATTCCCTGCTCCAATCATGCTCGTTGACGGCTTTATGACATTAGTAAACGAGAAGCTGCGCGAGCTGATTGATCTTTCTATTTTCTTTGATCTCTCGCGTGACAGCCAAATCACGCGCCGTCGCGAGCGGCAGCCGTGGGTAAAGGATCACTATCTTCACAACGTGATGCTTCCGAATGCAAAAAAGTACATCATGCCATCAAAACAACATGCCGACATTGTCATCGACGCTGAACCGGCGATTATAGATGTTCACGATGCGTGCTTCTCAGCAATCGAGTCCGCGATCGCACAGCGAGAGACGGTTGAGCTCTCGCATGTTCCATGGAGATATAGGCATGAGGAGGCAGTGAAATAACAAAAAACGGCCGTTTGGTCGCTTTTTGTCTACTTTCCAACTTATTCGATCTCCGCATCGATCAGATCAGCGAAACTCTCAAACGGTACAGCTCCGGATACCATTACACCGTTTACGAACGTTGCCGGTGTACCACTTACACCTGCCTGACCACCAGACTGATAGTCTTCATCAACCTTGTCAGCGTATGCCTCGTTGTCGTAACACTCTGTGAACTCGTCACCATCAACGCCCGCAGCGATTGCTTGCTCAAGGTAGAAGTCGTCACCGAGATCATCTTGATTCTCGAACATCGCGTCAGCAAACTTCCAGAACGCATCGTTACCACCCAACGCTCCAACACACTCAGATGCGTTTGCGGATGGCTCAGCCTCGGCGTGGAACGAAAGCGGGAAGTGTCGGTAGACCCACGCAACATCATCGCCGTACGTCTCCATTACCTCTTCCATCGTAGGATGGTGGCGTGAGCAGAATGGGCACTCGAAATCGGAGTACTCAACGAGTACGACGGCAGCATTTTCAAGATCACCACGAATCCACTCGTCGCCGGTCACGGCTGCAAGCGTTCCGGCTGAACCTGAATCATCGTCTTCATCTTCTTCGCCGTCATCGTCGTCGTCGAATGTTCGCACGACATCAGAACCGTCGCTACCACCAAATGAAAACGACGGAAGACCGCCGCCGAAAATAAACATGAGGGCAATTCCACAGACGAGTCCGAAGAGGAAGATCATCTTTGGGTTGCCATCGAAAAAGCCAGGACTATTGTTATTGGACATAAACTAGTTATGAATGACCTGTCATCCTGAGCGACCAAAGGGAGTCGAAGGATCTCTTAGAGATTCCTCGACTCGGCCGTCAGACGGCCTCGCTCGGAATGACATGAATATATAAGCACCAAACACTACTAGGACCAATGAAAACCACTGTCCCGGAGTAAGGCCCCAGTATTTTACATCAAGCAGACGGTAGAAGTCTAGGGTGAAACGCACGATTCCGTACCAAACGGCAAATGTCGCAATATAGAACCCAACCGGGCGCTTCTTTTTGGCTAAGATCAGGAATAAGATCGCCAATGCGAGACCGTTGAGCGATAAATATAGGCCATGATCATGACGCACAATCTCATCGGGGTACTCAATGCCCATCACAAAGTCTGTTGCCGTCCCAGGATGGTCATGGATGAGGAAGCACCCAATGCGACCTATCCACAAGCCAAACGGCAGACCAAAAACCGCGACATCGGCATATTTCCAGATATCAAGCTGATGCTTGCGAAGATACCAGATACCTGTCGCGATACAAGCGATCAACCCACCAAACAATGACAAGCCACCTTCCCAAATACGAAAAATCGCCGCGGGATCGACGAGGTAGTACGCCGCATCGTAGAAAAAGACATGTCCGAGCCGACCTCCAACAAGGCCTGCGATGACCATCCAGCCGACCAGGTCGTAGAGAATTTTGTGGTCGAGTCCGCGCTTCTTTGCCATCTTTCCGGCCATAAACGTTCCCAGTGCAAATCCAAGCGCCACAAAAAGGCCCCAGACATGCAACGTCAGAGGACCTAATTGTATCGCTGTCCATTCGATGTATGGGATCATACACTTCCCATCTCGAGCCGAAGGCGAGAGATCTACTCGAATAGATTTCTCCCTGCGGTCGAAATGGTCTTAACTAGGTTCTTTCAGATGCCAATCCGTGAGTGACTGATACGCCGCTGCAGCTTGGAGAATCTTACTTTCATCAAACGCCTTACCGATAAACTGGATGCCGACTGGGAGGTCTTGTGAAAATCCTGCCGGAACGGAAATAGCACAAATTCCTGCAATATTCGCTCCACAAGTAAATACATCAGCTAAGTACATAGCTACAGGATCATCGATTTTCTCTCCAGCCTTCCACGGCACAGAAGGTGATGTGGGTGTGAGAAGCACATCAACACTCTCAAACACCTTATCGAACTCCTGGCGAATGGCCTGGCGCACAGCAAGCGCCTTTTTGTAGTACGCATCGTAATATCCCGCGGACAGAATGTACGTTCCAATCATGATTCGACGCTTCACTTCGTCACCAAATCCATCTCCACGTGATTTTAGATAGCTTTCTGCCAGCGTAGTCTCGGCACGTGTGCCATAACGCATCCCATCGAACTTTGCGAGGTTTGAACTAGCTTCTGCAGGTAGCAAAATATAGTACGTTGGAACCGCATACTCGGTAAGCGGCAGACTGACCTCGACAATTTCTCCACCCTGATCCTTGATGAGTCTTTTTGCATCATCAACTAACTTTACCACATCCGGATCCATACCATCGATAAAGTATTCCTTCGGCAATCCTACACGGAGCCCCTTGAAGCTTTTCTCGAGCAGCTCTGGGACAATCGTTCCCGGGACATCCTCTGTCGTTGCGTCCATATCATCTTTTCCTTCCATGACTTCCATAACAAGCGCTGCGTCTTCTGCCGTGTGTGCCAACGGTCCAATCTGATCAAAGCTTGAGCAAAGAGCGATGGCTCCATAACGCGAAACACGACCATAGGATGGTTTCAGACCTACGACATTGCAAAATCCTGCCGGCTGACGGATAGATCCGCCAGTATCAGTTCCAAGTGCGATCGGAACGAATCCCGCAGCAACAGCCGCTGTAGAGCCACTCGATGAACCCCCCGAGGTCCTGGTTGTATCGTACGGGTTATACGTTTTCTGCCAAAATGATGTTTCACCGGAAGCACCCATCGCGAACTCGTCGCAACTTGTTCTCCCAATGATGATGGCACCAGCGTCTTTGAGACGTGCAATAACCGTCGCATCGTACGCAGCCTTATGATGCTCAAGAATCTTTGACGAGGCAGATGCAATTTGTCCTTTCACTAAAATGACATCCTTTACCGCCACAGGCACGCCAGCCAAGCGCCCGAGTGGCTCGCCGGCCTTCTTCATCTCGTCAATCTTGCGCGCCGCATCCAGCGCCTCGTCATCAAACGTCTCCAAAAACGCGCCGATCTCTTTATCGTGCTCTTTGATCTTGGCAAGCGTGTCGATCACAACCTCCTCCGCTGTCGTTTTTCCGCTTACAATGTCGTCACGAATCTCAATCGCTGTTTTGAATGCCATATCTATGAAAAAATTCCTGGAACCTGAAGAGCTCCACCTTTCTGCTTTGGAAATCCATCGATCACCGCCTGCTTAATGGCCGGCTCACAATCCTGCACCTCATCTGGTCGAAACTGATTGTGCTGATCTGTAAGATACGCATCCGCGCTGATGTCACTCGTATCAACTTCGTTCAGACGACTGACGTACGCCAAGATATCTGGCAACTGTTTTGCAAACTTTGCCCGCTGCTCATCGGTCAAATCGATCTTCGCCAATGCAGCGACCTTGTCGATATCAAAATCAATGTTGCTCATAGGGTTATCCTTCGCGGCCTACCATAGCTAAAAATTGCTTCTCAGACAAGACCTCTACGCCAAGATCAGCGGCTTTTTTGGCCTTTGAGCCAGGATCGTCGCCGACAACAACGTAGTCCGTCTTCTTACTGACCGATCCGCTCGCCTTTCCGCCAAGTGAACGGATAAGATCTTTCGCTTCTTCTCGCGATAGCTTCTCCATGGTTCCAGTCAGAACGAATGTCTTTCCGTCCAGCGTCCGTTTCTGTTTTTTTGTGGCAATGATCGTGATACCAACCGACTCGTAATCATCGATCAATTTCTTTGACTCATCGCGCTTGAAGAAATCGAGGATAGCATCTGCGACGATTTCGCCAATGTCGTCGATAGCAACAAGATCATCACGCGAAGCCTTGCGCAGCTTGTCGAGCGTGCCGAATGCTTGCGCCAATGAGAAGGCTGTTTGCTCACCAACGTGCTGAATAGAAAGAGCGACAAGAAATGCCGGCAAGTCGATTGTCTTCTTTTGATCAATCTCATCAACAAGTTTTTGCGCTGACACCTCTCCAAAGCCTTCAAGCGGTGCGATCTCGGCCGGGTTGAGTCGAAACAAATCTGGTGGCGACGTCAGCAGACCTTCGTTGATAAAACGTTCAACGGTCTTTCCGCCCAAGCCCATGATGTCAAACGCGTTTGCGGCGTGAAGAATACGCTCTCGTTCCATTGAGAAGCATTGCCGATTGGTACAAAGCACATCAACGCCGCCCTCACGACGCTCGATTGTTGATCCACAAACCGGGCATTTCTTTGGAATCTTGAGCTTCTTTTCTTTGCCGTCACGCAGGTCAGTCAAAACACTCGTAATCTTTGGAATAATGTCACCAGCCTTCGTAAGAACAACGGTGTCGCCAATACGGACATCGAGGCGCTCGATCTCATCAGCATTGTGCAACGTTGCGTGCGTGACTGTCGTTCCGGCGATAAACGTCGGCGCGACGGTCGCAACCGGCGTCAACTTCCCTGTTCGACCAACGAACCAGTTAACCTCTTCAACCTGCGTCGTCGATTCCTCTGGCGGAAACTTCCAGGCAACAAGGCCACGAGGTGTTTTACCGACCACGCCGAGGTCTTCGTACTGATGCAGATCATCCACGCGGACTACGAGGCCATCGATCCAATACTTGTACTTGTCACGAGTCTTGGACATCTTCTCAAACGCTTTCTTTACTCCAGTAAGATCTTTCTGCGTTGAACCGTCAACAATTGGGAAGCCAAGCTCCTTCAAGCGCTTTACGCTTTCCGTCTGCGTCGCCTGTCCGACGTCGTCAAGATGCCACGCAATAAAACGAAGTGGTCGAGCCGCTGCCATCGCTGGATCCAGCTGACGGATACTTCCTGCTGATAAGTTGCGCGGATTCGCGTAGGTCTTCTCACCAGCTTTTTCCAATTGCTTGTTGAGCTTATCGAAATCTTTCTTTGCAATATAGATTTCGCCACGAACATCAACCGTGCCGCGCAATGGTTTACGTGTTTTCAACGGAACCGACTCAATCGTTTTGACGTTCTGCGTAACGTCCTCACCAATCTTTCCATCGCCACGCGTCGCCGCCTTCACAAGCACACCATCTTCATACGTCAAACTGACAGCAAGACCGTCGACTTTGGTCATCGTATAAAAACTCTCCACCGGGTCTTCCGCGATCTTCTCGACACGCTTCAACCATGCCTCAAGTTCCTCAAACGAAAACACGTCCTCCATGGAATGCATACGTGTCCGATGAGTGATCTTTGCGAACTGTTCTCGAGGTTCTCCTCCAACGCGCTGCGTTGGAGAATCGCTGGTGCGGAAGGCTGGAAACTGTTCTTCAAGCTCAAATAGTTCATGTTTGAGTGAATCGAGTGCTCCATCGGAGATCTCCTGCGTATCAAGGACGTGATACAAATAACGGTGATGTTCAATCACCTCTTTGAGCTTCTTAATGCGCTTTTTCGCCTCAGACTTATCCACGTGTTTATTATATCAAAAGCTGAAACCCCGCGCCTGGAGTTCCAGGTTCGGGGTCGAGGTGGCTCGCGGCAGGAGTTGGACCTGCTTTCGAATGGCTTGTGCGGCGCCAAGTTGAGCGGAATCTTCTTCCTTGCTTATGAAAACGGACTGGACACCATGTCAAGTACGTCGCGAGCACAGTGCGAAGCTCACGGCGGGGCTTGGACCCGCGTCCTCGACATGACGGTTGCGGCCCTCATATCGAAAGCTGTTTTTGGAACGCTACAAGGACCCCCACGGTCCGAGCGACATGAGCGATGGCATCGTAGCGGAAAACCGCCACGCCGTCAAGCCCCGAATACGCCACCGGGTGGCGTATTCTTGACGCACGTCACCCCCGCTCTGGCGTACCAGAACGGGGGTGTACGGTGGCGCCGCGTCATGCGGCGGAACGGTCGACCTCGACCCTGAGCGCCGAGCCGGCGACCTGACCTTTGAGGGTCCAGACGTCACCGTCGAGGTTGTACTCGCCGTCACCGACTTCGTAGGCCTCCATCAGGTCCTCCAGGCGCTCCTGGGCATCGCTCGCGTCCTCGGCGTCGACCATGGCCTTGCGCATCTCACGCCAGCACCGGCTGTTGGTGAGACGGTTGGCCAGGTCTTCTTCCGTGTCCGACGCGGCCTGGATCCAGGCGTCCATGTCCTCTTGCGCCACGCGGTAGTAGACCGTCCCCTTGCGGCCCGTGGTCTGCACGACCTGGATCTCGCCGGGCAGCGTCGCCTGCATCGCGTCACGAGCCGAGCCATTGAGCACACGGAAGGCCCGGCGGACATCACGCTCGATCCAGATCGTGTGGGAATCGCCGTCGATCTTGACGTCGAGGAAGAAGTGAACCCGACGCACCGCCATGGCCTTACCACGCCGACGGGGTCGGCACGCCATGATGTTCTCCACGTCGTGCTCACGAGCCAGGGCGCGCTTGCGCTCTCGCGTGAGCGGTCCCTCCACGTTGATCAGGCGCCGAGCGCCGCTACGGTAGCGGAGCCCGAAGACCACTGCGGTCTTGATGATTTCGTCAGCCACAGATCCCTCCAGATGTGTAGTCGGCTGGGTTGTACGTACGTCCGTTTTCTACCCGGACGCCTTGCAAAGCAAGAGCGTATTTAAGCAGAAAATGAGGCCTTTGTCAAGCCTCATTCAGCGCCAACCTGCTGAAAATTAAAGGAAAAAGGCCATGTACCAATCTAGCAAATCTTGGCCAAAAAACAGGGTTGCAAAGGTCGCCAGAGCCATAAAGGTACCAAACGGCACGTGACTATCTGGCTTTCGATGCTTGAAGACAATTAATAGAACACCGATGATTGCTCCAAGAACATACGACAGAAACAGCGCCACGACACCAAGCTCTAAGCCGAGATAAAAGCCCATCAGCAATCCCATGCGAATGTCACCGCCGCCAACCCACTTACCGCGTGATACCAAGAACTGGAAGGCAAAAAATGCACCGATTAAGAACCCACCAAGCAACAAGTTCTGTACGTCTGCGCCAAGCGCTGCATTCAGCATCAGCGCGATCAACATCGCCGGCACCGAGAACTTATCCAGAATGTACGAGTACTTAAAGTCGTACACGAAGATAATCAACAGGAAGCACGCAAGAACCGCATCGCGGATGAAGAGCAAAATCAGCTCATCGTTTGAAATGAAATCCGGGATAGCAACCCCAAGCGCTGCTCGTACAAAAAGCAACCCAAACATCACGCCGGTTACAAGTTCAATCACAGGATATTGCCACTCGATCACCGATGAACACTTTCGACAGCGGCCCTTGAGCGCAAAAAAACTAATGATCGGAACAAGATCGATTCCTTGTACTGGCTCCAGGCAAGTGCGACATTTTGATCGGCCGGTCAATGGTTCATTCTCTCGGACACGAAAAACAACAACGTTGAGAAATGACCCAACGGCGATGCCGAGCAAGCTCACGACGATTGTCCAAAGGACGAGGTTCATATCTACGGCAACGCGCTACAAGCTCCGGCTTCGATTCCCTCTTCGGTCGCGCAGTTTAGTCCCTTTTGCAACTCCAAAAGACTATTTGCATGCTCAAGTTCAAATTCAATACGGTAGCTTTCCTCATCCGCCGTGTAGCAATATGCGTTGGAATATCCGTCACATCCAGATAGATCCTTCAATCCAGACGTCGGGATAAACGGTGCTGCAGAGAGATAGATCTCCTCGTCGCCTTCGCAGGTTGATGACCATCCCTGATTGCTCAAACAAGCCGCAGCGGGAGCACCAATAGCCTTCGCTTCATCGGCTACAGGATACGCATTGTGATCCAAGAAGTGATACTCCAAAGATGTCTGTACTTGAAACACGTCGCCAAGCCGCACCGCGTCGCGCGTTCGTGAGCGAGCCGTCGTGACCGCAATGATGGCGGCAAGTCCAAGAATACCAATGATCGCAGCGACAATCAGGATCTCAATTTTTGTCATTCCTAACGCTTTCATAGAATCATTTTAACAAGTCTCGCATCTTTGCGACAGCCTCTTGAGGGACAAACTGACCCAGGAGAAGAAACGAATCCGCGCCAACGGCTAGTGTATCGTCAATCAGTTCACGATCTGCTTCTTTTGCAAGGAGAACGATCTTCGTTCGAATCAATGTTGGCAACGATCGCAGTCGCTTCACCTCTGCAACGGCATCGGCAACACAGTCCACTTCGAGCATGAGAATCTGCGGGGGCGTCTTCGCCGCACGCTTCTCTCCATCATCAACCTCTTCGGCAACATCTACGTCCCAACCATCTTGCTCAAACTTACGTCCATAAATTCCCGCTAGATACGGATCGCACAGGATCATCAACATCCGTGGCCGTTTCATAGCTACTTTTTGTTACCGAGCTTCATCCCCAAACCAATGGCCACAGAAAATCGCGGACCAATCTCACTCAACACCGGTCGCAGCCCGTCGGGCGCTGCTACGCGTGCCCATGGATCACCTAGATAGATGTTCATGTTGAGCGCTTCTGTCAAAAACGGATCGAGCTGCGGCATGTGTGCCGAACCACCGGTAAGGATAATCTTGTCGACCGTATTACTATCATGAAATACCTGTTGACCGTACAACTCCATGGCGTATCGAATCTCGTGCAAAATCGGCATCATCGCCTCACGAAGGACGGGCGGCACTTCTCCGTTCTTTGCCGACATCGCCAAGTCCAGCTTTGCCTGCTCAGCCTGATCCATCGGTAGACTCATCTGCTTGGCAATCATCGCCGTCACATTGTGTCCACCAGCTTTGATCGAACGGTGAAGATATGGAATACCTCCGTCGACGATCGTAATGTTCGTACGCTCGTAGCCGATGTCGACGACCATAATGCGTGCCTTGTCCTTTCCAACCAGCGACCGAATCAATGCAAACGCCTCCGTCTCGAGCGACGCGAGCGTAAGCTTCGCCATCTTGAACATGCTGATGTACTTACTGACCAACTCCTTTGGCGCACCAGAAACGAGTACGCGGATGTGTTGCTGATCTTTCGGTGTTGGCACGCCAATGTCGTCGCGAGAGACTGGCTTCTTCTGCACCTTCTTCTCCTTACCCTTCTCTTCCTTGCCCTTTGCTTTTGGCAGGAGATGCTTGTCGATCACGGTTGAGTCTAGAATCATGTCCTCGATTGGCATCGGCAACAGCTTCTTCACCTGCGTGTCGATCATCGGCTTAATGTCTTCCTTCGCATCCTTTGGCTGTGGAATGGTTACGATGGCATGGAAGACGCTATGACTTGGCAACGCTGCGTTCACCATGGTTGACGTCATCTTGGACTTCTTCAACATCTCACGCAAAATTGCCGCCGCCTTCTTTGGATCATCAAGCAATGGTTTGCGCTCAGCCGACTGATCTGTAAACGACGAATACGCGTACGTCTTCAAACGCAAACGACCGTCTTGCGAAGCAAGCTCGACGGCCTTCATTCCTCCTGCACCAACATCAATGCCGATCAGTCCAGACGGCTGGCTTTTTTTCTTCGAAAAGAGTCCCATAGATTGTCCAAAGTATATCAGTTGCCAAGCGCCTCATCAATTGCCTTGTTGACCATTGCATCCGCATCTTTATTCAGTGCACGGCGAACATGCGTAAACCGGACGTCGCGAAACGATTGTTTGAGGTTGTGGATCTCCAGCACTTTGCGAGCCAAGCCTTCATTTTTCACGCGATACTCACCGTTGAGCTGCTTTACGGCCAGCTCGGAGTCCAAACGCGCGTCCACACTGTTGTACCCAAGTTCCTTCGCTTTCTGCAGACCGTGAATAATGGCTTGATACTCAGCTTGGTTATTCGTTGTCTCGCCGATGTACACACCAAACTCATGAATCTTCGCGCCCTGCTTCCCTTCGTCGGTAATCTCAAACAGCGCCACGCCTGTTGCGGCTGGTCCGGGATTGCCCCGTGCACCACCATCGGTGTACATGCGCACACGTTTGATCATACGTCTGTAGTATATCGCAAATCGACGATCTCGCCTTCAAGCTCCCGCGAGCCATTCCATTCGTTGACACGAAGCTTGTACACAATATCGATCGCGTCACCCATGTTGAGCTTATCGGCCCAGGAACCAAACCCAAAGCCGATGAGCTTCCACACACGTCCGCCAACAGGATTAACCGTCAGCTTAAGGTGAGATCCTGTTGAGCCGACAGCCCTTGCAGAGATGACTTGTAGGCGATTACTCACAAACACCGGCTCCGGATTCCCCTGACCAAACGGTTCGAGTTGCTTGAGCAAATCAAACGTCTGCCAATCAGCATCGGCGAGCGACAACTCGGCGTCGATGTTCAATTCCGGCTCAGGCAGCGTGTCACCGAACACTTCCGCCGCATGCACATTCACACGCTCCTGAAACGTTTTTACTAAATCCTCGGTTGAAATCGTCAATCCACACGCCTGTGGATGTCCGCCGGCTTTCACAAAAATATCTCCACACGCTCGCATTGCCTCCACAAGATGCAATCCTGCAGCCGTTCGACCAGAACCAACATACTGATCGCCTGCACGCGTTAAGGCGAACGCTGGCCGACCAAACTCATTTGCCAACTTCCCTGCCACAAGCCCGACAATGCCCGGCGCCCATGTCTCGCTCCAAACAACCTGGACATACGCGTCGCCGTTTTCTTTCGCCTGTACCTTCGCCTCCTTGTACGAACCGTCTGTGAGTTGTCGGCGTCGTTGATTCAACTCTTCTAGGCGAGCGACGAGCTCCGTTGCTTCTTCTTTCGACGGCGCCGTCAACGCCCTGAAGGCCTCATGAGCTGATGCGACACGCCCCGCGGCGTTGATGCGTGGCCCAATGCGAAAACCAATCGTCTGGGTATCGATCGAGCCTAGCTCGCTGCGCGACTGCGCAATCAACTGTAAGAGGCCGGGTCGACGTGTCTGGTTTAAGGTCTTCAGACCAAAGAGCTCAAGTGCTCGGTTCTCGCCAACCAGCGGCATCACGTCGGTTACGGTCGCAATGCCGACCAAATCCATCAACCACTTCTCACGTCCCGGAGGAATATCTCCGCCGCGATCACGCGCTTCATCAAACAATGCCCATGCAAACTTAAATGCCACGCCCGTGCCACACAACGACTTGTTCGGATACGTCTCGCCTGGAGCAAGTGGATGGATAATAAACGCATACTCTGGCAACTCTGGAGCAAGCTGATGATGATCACAAATCACTACCCGCATCCCAAGCTCGTGCGCTCGGTTCAGTGTCGCCGCATTGGCGATTCCACAATCAACCGTAACCAACACGTTCGTTCCCTCCTGCGCTAGGCGTTCGATTGTGTGCAGCGCAACTCCGTATCCATCCTCCTCTCTATCTGGCAAAAAAACTTCAATCGTCGGCGTCCAATCCATCTTCTGCGCAATCTCCGTCAACGTCTCATACAACACAGCGGATCCGCAGGTCCCGTCGGCATCGTAGTCACCATGAACGGTAATCTTTTGACCAGCTTCAAGGGCCTCAAAAACACACGCGACGGCCTGCGACATCTGCTGAAACTCGCTGTGATGATGCGTATCGCGATCCCAATCAGGCCGCAAAAAAACATCGCGCGATGCGACGTCAATATCACGAACCGCAAGGAGCTGTTCGACAAGATCCTCGCTGTGCGTTGGGGCGATGTTCCAAGAAGGCATTAGACTCCAAAGCCAATGAAAAAGCTAGAAAAGAGTGTTTCCCCCCTTACTTTCTTTGGTTTTCTGTTCGGCATACAGCTCTATGGTAACGTACCTTGACGGATCCACGAAATCCTGCTAACGTCAGCAGTTCGCCATCACGGCGGATTGCTTCCTGGAGGAGACATGACCGAAGCCCTCAAGGCCCTGCCTGGAGACGCACCGGTCTCTGGCATCCATCGACTCGTCGGACCCCTGTACCTGCCGCGCATGCACTTCCCGCTCGAAGTCCACATGCCCGACGGCACACCGCTGGGCACGCTGTACACCAGCTTCACGGACGGAACACGCATCTGGCAAGACCCGGACGGGAGCGAGCTCATCATCTGGCGTCGCGAGAGTCATGGCCATGTCATCTGCGCTCCGCTGGTTCTCTTCCACAACGGAGAGCCGATCCTCACGATCGCGACCAACATGGACGGCGTCTGCCACATGATGGCGGTCCGCTGGCTCCGCGCCGACAGGATCACCGCGTACGAGCAGCGTGCAACGCGCTCCGTGCCGCGTCCGCGACGTCGCATGGGGATCGGGCAGCCCGACGAAGACGCCAAGGACGAACAGCCCAGTGCGGCAGAGCCCGTGGCCCTGCCAGGAGAGCTCACCGAGGCTCAGCTCGAGGCCCTGCCGGTCGACGAGACCGTCCGGGCCGACTGGAAACCTCGAGGACCCTGGGACATGCTCTGGGACGCCTTGTTCTGAGCTCGAACGACTACACCCACCCCCGACCCTCGAGTCGGCGGTGGGTGTCGCGCTTTCAAAAAACCTTTAAGGGGTCGAGTTGCTGTTGCCAACAGGGAGCTCGGAGGTCGATTGGCTTGGTCCGGCCAACGGCCGGCAATCGGCCGACGCGCTAGGCGCTGCTGCCGCTGGAGCAGCAAGCCGTCCCTGGAGGTAACACAACTCGACCGACACTATCTAACGTTTCAAAACATTCAAATACGCCTCACTCGGAATATGTACCTTCCCTTTACCCATCGCCAGCATCCTCTTCTTTCCCTTCTTTTGCTTCTGCAACAACTTCTTCTTTCGCGACACATCGCCGCCGTAGAGTTTCGCGGTCACATCCTTTCGCAAGGCCGACAGTCGCTCTGCCGCCACAATCTTTCCACCAATCGCCGCTTGCAGCTTAATCACAAACTGCTGTCGCGGGATCGATTCCTTGAGCGAGTGTACGATCTTTTTTCCAACTTTATGCGCATCGTCTTTGTAGACAAACGTCGACAGCGCTTCAACTGGCTCCTCAGCCACAAGAATATCCAGGCGCACGATGTCCGCAGGACGATACGCAAACACCTCGTAGTTCATTGACGCAAAACCGCTTGTGACACTTTTGAGCTTGTCGTAAAAATCAACGATCAGCGACGACAACGGGATATCGTATTTCAAAATCGCCCGACCTTCTGACAGATACTCGGTATTCTTGTACACGCCGTGGCGATCCTGCGTGAGCGTCATAATGCCGCCAATGAACTCAACCGGCGTGATGATATCCAATGTGGCCCATGGTTCTTCAATGCGATCGATGTGTCCGGGATCTGGAAGGTCCAGCGGGCTCTTGATGATCTGTTGCTGTTCATTCCCTGTTTTGTAAACGTGGTATGCAACCGACGGGACAGTCACCACAAGATGAATGCCGAACTCGCGCTCAAGTCGTTCCTTCAAAATCTCCAAATGCAACATGCCCAGGAATCCAGCACGGAAACCAAAGCCGAGCGCTGGCGACTGCTCTGGGTCGTATGAAAGAGCGGCATCGTTGAGTTTCAAGCGCTCCATGGCATCACGCAGCGCGCTATAGTCGTCACCTTCTTCTGGGAAGATGCCCGCAAAGACCATCGGTGTAACCTCACGATAGCCCGGCAACGGATCGATCTTTTCAACGCGCTCTAAGGTCATGGTGTCACCGACCCGACAGGCGGTAATGTCTTTCAAACCGGTAACAACGTATCCAATTTGTCCGGTGCCGAGCGCATCGGTGCTAGAGAACCCTGGCGTGAGCGCTCCGACGTCGAGAATCTCAGCCGTCGACTTTGTCGCGACCATCTTTAGCTTGTCGCGCTTGCGCAGCGCCCCGTCAATCACACGCACGTACGCCACAACGCCTTTGTAGTCATCGTAGTACGAATCAAACACCATCGCGCGTGCAGGTCGCACATCTTTCCCTTCAGGAGCGCCGACACGATCAATCACCGTATCCAGCACAGCTGGAACCCCTTCACCCGTTTTTGCAGATACCGCCAAAACGTCTTCCTCCTTACAACCAATCAACTGCACAATCTCTTGCGTTCGCAGCGGTACGTCAGCTGCCGGAAGATCAATCTTGTTAAGCACGGGAATGATCTCCAGATTCTGCTCAAGCGCCAAATACAGGTTCGCGAGTGTCTGCGCCTGCACGCCCTGCGTTGCATCAACCAGCAAAACAGCTCCTTCCACGGCAGCAAGCGATCGAGACACTTCGTAGTGGAAATCGACGTGACCAGGGGTATCGATCAAGTTGAGTGTGTACTCGCGGCCATCCTTTACGTGTTTCATGCGCACAGGGGCGAGCTTGATGGTAATGCCGCGCTCGCGCTCAAGCTCCATCGAGTCGAGCACCTGCTCCTGCATCTCTCGCTTCTCCACCGTGCCTGTAACCTCAAGCAAACGATCAGCAAGCGTGGACTTGCCGTGATCGATATGAGCAATAATGCAGAAGTTTCGAATGCGGTCCTGCGGAATCATGCGCTCATCCTAAGCGAAAACCCTCGAATTGTCGAGGGTTTCGCTACTCTGCTGCCACCAGTGGACTGTAGCCATTAGCGAGCTCTGTTCCGTCATCATAGCCATCGCCATCGGTATCGGCATTGTCTGGGTCTGTTCCCAGCAATAGCTCGTAGTCGTCTGAGAGGCCGTCGTCATCAGAATCTTCATCCACCGCGCCTCCGCCAACGCCTCCCGTGAGCTCATCGCGCGTCTTCATCTCATCGTCGTCGACATCCAAGTCATCAGCGTCATCAATGTCCTCACCAACAGCAAGGTGATCGTAAAAAATGGGATCGAGGTCGATGATGTACTCCGACCAACTGTCACCGTAGAGCTCATAAGCCACATCTTCTGACACAACCCAGCGCAGTTCGGGCTCGTACGGATCGTCACTTTCCACAACGGCGTATACCTTCGCATCAGACTTAATCTTCACAAGAACAACGCCGGCCTTCGGTGGCATAAGGCCACTCAATGTCAACGTCGGAAGGGTTGCATCTGTCACAACCTCGACATCCTCAAACGATTCGTACCACGTATAGAACGTCACTTCGTCAAAGAATGGCAACCGCTCGATGTCTTCGGAAACATAGTAGATCGTGTCGTAGGAGTTTCCACGGATAATGGAATCTGGATCCACCTCCACGATCGCTTCCTCCTCACCGGTTACCGGTGAGATACCCGTTCCCTCATCTGTCTCGTCCGTGGTCTCTTGTTCGTCGTCATCGACGTTCTCTTCCTCTTCTTCGTCAACGACTTCATCGGACGTCTCGTCCTCGTCCGCATCTTCTTCTACTTCCTCAACAACCTCTTGCTGTGTGTAGGCAATGTCCAAACTTTCAAAGATCGGCGTTGCGTCTCCATTGCTCTTGAAAAAGATACGAACGTACAGCTGCTCAGACGATGCATCGAAGGTATCGATCTGCGCATCGATAGCGACGGCCGTGTTGAAATCTGACGTTTCGTTCGACGTAATGTGCCATTCACTGCCGTCCCACCACTGCCAAATCGAACCATCGTCAGACAGTTGATAATACAACTCCGTGCCCGATGGCTTCGTCGCTCGCTCTACAAACTGCGTCCATTCATCTAGATCGTCGACAACAAGGGCATCGTCCAGTGTTACATAAGGAACATCGGTCGCGTAGCCGGTGGCTGTTGCTGAAATCTCAGAGAGCACCACCTCACTTGAAGACGACGTCGATGCTGCCTCAACTCCTAGATATTGCGATGTAGAAATGTCCGACAGATCCGTTGTAGCCTCTTCATACGTCTCTCCTTCACAGGCTTCATCATCACAACTTTGCACAGTAACACTGATCTGATCGCTCCCTCGTGCATAGATATCCTGAATCGTCTGCTCGCTTAGCGCATCGGAGAACAGCGCCACTTCGTCCATTTCACCACCAAAGGCACGGTAGTAACCGGCATACCCAATCGTCACCGGTTCTTCGGTCTGAACAGGTTCTTTTGTACACGTCTTTTCTGACAACAAGACACCGTCCTGGTAGATCTTAATGCTGTCATCTCCATACGTGCCGGCCAGATGATGCCATTCAGTATCGATCGCAATATCAAATCGTGCGCTACATCCGCCATTCACAGCTCGATCTTCTGCGTACAGTTGGAACAGTACGCGGCCAATGCCCGGATGAATCCAAAGACCATAACTACGATCGGTCACATCACCCTTTCCAACCAATCGATACCATCCCGAGGCACTTTCACCATCCCAGCGATACCATGTCATGACGGTTTGGTCCGTACTCAGTCGCAACGTATCGTCGTCAGCAATCGTGAGCATGTCGTTTGCGCCATCGAACGTGAATGCACCGTCAATCAATCCATCATCGGTTGCCGTTGGACAAGCGCCGTCGACACACGTGACTTCATGTCCGAGCGCTCCATCACTCAACGATCCATCATCCATGTGCAACAACAATACGTTGTTACTCATATCAATGTTGCCGCTGTCATATCCACTTTCCGTCGCCTGACCGTTGATCAGTCCGATTCCCGACGGCTGACTCGTTTTCCAACTCATCGTCTGCCAATCAACAAGCTGATCAGCGTCAAAAATATACTCCGTGACGTCCTCTGCTGAAAACGTAAACGATTGTTCAACAAGTGAAAGGCTGTCACTTGTCTGTTCAATAATGCCCGCGTCAAACGTGAACGTGTCATCGCCGTCAACGCGCACGGCATCGATCGCGAGCGCAGGGGACGCCGCGCCAAGCCACACTGACAGATACAAAAACAACACCGTCTTGGCAATCAACGTGAGACCAAGGATGGTGCTTGCAATAGCCAAGCGGCGCGAATAGCGAATATGCCAGATACGTAGCGCGAGCCAGGGCCGAATCGTCGTCGGGCGCAGCTTCATAGTAACGCCCTTTCTTACCGATATTAGCCCATTTTGTCAAGTTTTCTCGCGTGCAACAACTTGGACGATCGGCCAAGTTCTTGCACCTATCAAGAATCAATAACTCCAGAGCCAATAAGCTCATTCTCCCTATAAAGCACAATAAACTGCCCAGGGGCGACAGCGCGCTGAGGTTCTTTGAACCGACAACTAACTGTCCGATCGGACACGTTATGGTACGTGCAATCCTGCAACGGCTGGCGATATCGGATACGCGCTTTGATTTGTTGACCTTCAACTGCCGTCATCGATCCTGGATACGTCTCGACCACATCAGCGGCTTCGAGCTCCGACCGATACAGCGCGGGGTCATCCTCATGACCAACGACGATCTCATTTGTCTCTGCTCGACGCTCGACAACAAAGTATGGCTCCGTGCCTCCTGGCAGTCCAAGTCCGTGTCGCTGCCCAATCGTGTAGTACATGTGGCCTTTGTGCGTGCCGATGACCTTACCATCGGTTGTTACGATATCCCCCTCGCGCTCAGGAATGCGATCTTTCAAAAAGTCGGACAATTCGACCTTGCCGACGAAACAGATGCCCTGACTATCCTTTTTTTCTGCAACGGACAGATTATGCTTGCGCGCGATGTCCCGCACCTCTGACTTTTGCAATTTGCCGATCGGAAACATCGCTCGTTTAAGCTGATCTTGACTCAAGCGGCACAAGAAATAGCTCTGATCCTTATTTTGATCCTCACCGGCAAGAAGATGCACCGTACCGTCGTCGTCGACACGCGTCTGAGCATAATGTCCTGTTGCAACGTAATCGCATCCAAGGCGATCAGCTTCTTTCAAGAGAAAACCAAACTTCATGTATTTGTTGCAAAGCACGTCAGGATTAGGTGTTCGTCCAGCTTCGTACTCGGCAAGCATGTACTCGTACACATGCTGACGATATTCTTTTTCAAAATCGACGCTATGAAATGAAATGCCGAGCTGCGCGGCGACTCGATTCGCATCGCGACGATCTGCCCGCCAATCACAGTTGTCCCAATTCTTCATAAACACACCAACGACCTCATAACCTTGCTCAGCCAAAAGCGCTGCCGACACAGACGAGTCGACACCACCGGACATGGCCATGAGTATCTTCTTTGGCATAAGGTGCCGACAGTATACTAAATCCGCAAACAAAACAAGCCCCGAAGGGCTCGTCTTGTTTAACGGTTGATGTTAGGCAGCAGCCTGGTCACCAGCGGCCTTTTTCTTGGCCATGAGCTCCTGGTATGCAGCCTCCTCCTCTTCTGGAGTTGCTGCAGCTACCGCGTCCAAGGCACCCTCGGTATCGAGTGTGCTTGGCGTCGCCTTATCCTGCTCACCTGTAGGAACGCGCTCAGCAAACGCAGCCTCCTCCTCTTCTGGAGTTGCTGCAGCTACCGCGTCCAAGGCACTAGCGTTATCAGCCGCCGTAGCCTCGGCTTTCTTTGCCTCAGCCTCAAGCTCCTTATCGCCCTTCTCACCGAAGAACTTCATTTCATCAGGAGTATCTCCAAGTCGCTCGTTCATAGATTGATGGTTAATTCTACGAATTACGCACTAATACTAGCACAAAAAGACTCTTTTGTCAAGATATCCACAACGAAAACTTCGCTAACCTTAAAACAAAAACAACCGATCACGTCGGTCGCTTTTGGTTCCCGGACAGGGACTCGAACCCCGATTTCTTGGACCAGAACCAAGCGTCCTGCCATTAGACGATCCGGGATCGTCGACGAGAATATACGTAAAAAGAGGCTCTTCGTCAACCTTTACGTCCGAATTTTCCAACCGATTTTGAGCAAATGCCAGACGATGCCAAACAAGACGATAATCAATCCAGCAATCAAAAGAAGGCCAATCATGCGATCTGATTCTGTGACACCGATCATTGAGTAGCGCAGGCCATCAATAAAGTAGAAAAACGGATTCGCGTAGGTCAAAAACTGTGCTTGTTCTGGCAGCATGTGAACCGAGTAGAACAGTCCTCCGACAAAACTAAGTGGCGTGATGATATACGTATTCGCCACGTTCAACTGCTCAAAGGTATTCGCCCACAGCCCAACCAGCATACCGATGAGCGAGAAAACCGTAGAGACAGCGACAATGTAAAACGCGAATAGTGGAATGTTGGCAATGCCAGCAATACCAAAAAGAATAGCCAACAGATACACGCCAAACCCAACGACGCTCGCGCGGATGATCGAGCCAATGACGTAGGCAAACAGAATCTCCACATACGACAGCGGCGCCACCAAAATCTCCTCAATGCTTTTTGCAAAACGATGGAAATAAATCCCAAACGCAGCATTGGAAAACGCCGCCCCCATCACGTTAAGCATGAGAAAACCAGGATAGACAAACTCAATGTAACGAACACCCGGAATGATATCGATCTTTTCTCCGATAACAAACCCAAAAATGAAGATGTATAGAAAGGCAGAGACGAGCGGCGAGAGGACGATTTGCGATGGAATGCGAAGCATGCGCTCCGTATCTCGACGCACCAGTGTATACAATCCAACCCAATTCATATTAATCACCAAGTTCGTCCTTTGTGATCTCCAAGTACTTCTCTTCCAGATTCCCCTCCTTCGTCAACTCTTTCTTTGTGCCAATTTTCGCCAGCTTTCCTTTGTTCATAATGGCGATCGTATCGCATAACAACTCAACCTCTTCAAGATAGTGAGATGTGAGAAGGATCGTCTTTCCCTGTTTATTCAGTGTTCGCAGACGGTCCCACAATTCGTGACGCAATTCCACGTCCACGCCAGCCGTCGGCTCGTCTAGAATAATCAGGTCAGGCTCGTGCACGAGCGCACGCATGAGCATCACGCGACGTTTCATTCCACCGGATAATTCCTTGAACTGTTTATCTTTGTGGTCGGTCATGCCGTACTCATCAAGGAGCTTTTCAATTCGTTCGTGACGTACGGCTTTTGGCAATCCGTAATAGCCGGCCATGTAATCCAGAATCTGGAACGTCGTTGCAAAGATTTCTGAGTTGAACTCCTGCGGAGCAAGACCAACGCGCGGTCGTGCTTTGCGATAATCTTTGTTCGCCTCCACGCCAAACAACTTGATCGATCCTTGTGTGTATCGCGAGATGCCTGTCACGCAATGAATCGTCGTTGACTTTCCCGCGCCGTTTGGACCGAGAAAGCCAAAGAACTGTCCAGGCTCAATGGAAAACGAAATATCATCAACAGCGACGTTCTTGCCGTAGGCTTTCGTCAGGTTCTTGATCTCAAGCGCTTTCATATTATTCAACAATAGATCCTCCAAACGCCTCCACGAGCTCGCCCACTGTATCATCAGCTTCCTTTTGCAAATAGATAGCACGGATCGTCACAGAGGACTGCATAATCTCATTAATGGCTTTGGCCAAGATATCAGCGTTCTTCGTCTGTTCCATGGTCTCAAAATGAAACTTATGCTCAAACCCCACATGAACACAAGTCCCCTCAATCGCGACAGGTTTCGCGTTTTGTAACACAAGCGGCAGAGCAATATTCTGTTTTGCAACCACTTCGCAACAACGCAGCCACTTTGCTGCCAAATCCTCAACGGAAAACGAGGCCGCATGTTGGGCCTCGTCTGTGCCCTCCTCTTCCCATTTCGACTCCGCCGCCGGCGGGGGAGAAATCTCTTCACCTGTAGATCTCTCGTCGGCAGAGCCTCCTCGAGATGGTGGTTCGTCCTTCTTACCAAATCGCTCTACAAACTCCACACACACCAACTCCAGTGTCAGCTGCGGGAACATGTCAGAGGTTGGTTTTGTTTTGGATGCGAGAAAGGCATCGAGGAGCCAACGTGCTTGTGTGGTGGTAAATGATTGCGCGAGCGTCGAGAGCCGAGCCTGTGTTGTGTCATCGTATCGAGCATCAGACGAGCCGAGTTGTATGAGTAACAATGCTCGAACCAACGAGATGCATTCGTCAGTTAAATGTCGAATCGAACCACCTTGGGTAACAAACGTCGCTAGATGAGCCAGACAAGCCTGCGTATCGCTCTTGGCAAGGCTCTCGAGTAACTCGAGCGCACTCGATGCGTATGTCACCGGTAGTACCAACGAAGCTGTGTCAACATCAATCTTCTTTTCACCAAGCGCTAAAAGCTGACCCAGCAAGCTCTCGGCATCTCGCAGACAGCCTTCTGAGACGCGAACGGCGGCATCGAGTACCTCACTCTCAACTTCTACTCCTTCTTCCTTTGCCATCCACGCAAGACGTTCTTTCATCACCGCCGGATCCAAGCGCTTGAAATCAAACCGCTGACAACGGGAAAGAATCGTCTGTGGAATTTTATGAACTTCTGTTGTTGCGAGCACGAATAAGGCATGCGCTGGTGGCTCCTCGAGCGTTTTAAGCAGTGCATTAAAGGCACTCGTCGAGAGCATATGGACTTCGTCGATGATGAAAACCTTTCGTTCACCCACACCAGGAGGGACACGAACCGCTTCGATGATATTCTCGCGTACGTTATCAACGCCCGTGTGCGACGCGGCGTCCATCTCGATAATGTCGAGTGTTCGATTTTGCTCAAATGCCTCACACGACGCACACGTTCCACACGGCTCGCCCTTCTTCCGATCGCTGCAGTTCACGCCCTTTGCGAGCAGTCGCGCGAGCGTCGTCTTTCCCACACCACGAGGCCCAGAAAACAAATAGGCATGCGCCACGGTGTCGCCTTGAATCTGATTCAAAAGCGTCCGCTTCACATGCTCCTGGCCAGCAACAGCCCCAAAAGTTGATGGTCGATACTTGCGATAGAGGGCCTCACCCATAGTGCGAGCATTTTAGCACGCCTTGACACGAGCGCCAAAAAGGGGTAGTTTACCCCCTTGTCTTGACGCCAACGCAGGAGGGAGCGTGGACAAGTTGTTCGAACGCGAATTCAAGGGAGCGTCACTCCTGGCTGCGATGACCTACGTACTGATCTGCTGCAAGCTGTGGGCGCACATCGTCTCAACCGGCATCAAGATCCTCTTCTGCAGTGGGTGCGAGCAACTACTCGTCCATCCCGCCGAGAGCATCACGAACATCCTCGACGCACCCGAGAAGGCGCTGCTCGAAGAGATCTGCTGGCGACTGCCGCTCGTCCTGATGGTCAAGTGGACCGGTCGCAACGCCAAGGCCGTGCTCCTGTTCGCTGTCGCCCTGTCCGTCGGCTTCGGCTCAGGTCATTCGTACCTCTCGGGGAGCGAGCTCATCGCAATCACCATCCAGGGTACACTAGGCTTCATCTGGTGCCTCCTGTTCCTCAAAGCAGGCGGCATGCAGGGCAAGATCCTCAAGCCTCTGCTGGTGACGACCCTCGTCCACACGTGCTACAACTGGATCATCTACGTGATGGACATATACGACGTCTTCGCGTCGTGACACGTACGACACCGCCCCCGACCGAAACTCCGGACGGGGGCGCTGGTGCATTCTACGCTCTACACTTTTTCTCAAATTCTTTCAATACTTCCACCTGCGGAGCGGTTAAATGCACCTCTTTACGGCGCTCTGAGACGAACGCGATCGCGTCGTCAGCGCTCATATTTTCAAATCGAATGAAGTACGCGATCCCCATCGTTGGCCCGCGTCCATGTCCGTTCATACAGTGCACGTAGACCTTTTCGCCAAGGGAAATCACATCGTGGATTACTGTTGTTCCGACCCAAAGATTCTCTTGCGTTGGAGCAGATAAATCAGGTGTTGGCAGCCATAGATACCGATCAACACCAAAAGCGCCATCAATGCGCTCTCCCTCAAGGCTCACATCCGTTGTCACGCCCTTGTTCAACAATTCTTCCTCAAAGTGCATCGCGCAACAGACATTCGAACCAACAAAAAGTTGGTCTGTGATCTGCGAATACGCCATCTTTACATGATCTTGCATACTACGTCGTCGGCGTCACTGGTGGCATCTTGCGTTCGGTGCCAGCAGCCATCCCAATACCAGCACGAATCGCAATTTCGCGCTCAACCAAATCTTTCGGACGACCATACGTAAGTCGTGAAACTTCTTTGAGCGCATCAGCCAATCGTGGATTATCTTTGTCAGCTTTCATCGCCTTGAGCGTCAACGGCTTGCGCTGAGCACCACCGAGCATCAACTTCGCATTCCACGAAAACGCCGCATTGTTCATCAAATCATACCCGGAGAGCTCTGGCTCAAACACCTTGGCGAGAATCTCCGTATCCTCAGGACCAATACGCGATGCCAAAATCGATCCAACGTTACCAAGCACGGCATCGCGAATCTCTGACTTCCCATCTTTCACGAGCTGCCCCATGTACTGGTGCGCCATGATGAGGTTCAGCTTGTACTTGCGGGCCTCAGAGAGAATCGTGGAAATTGACGGCGTAATAAAGTTCTGGAACTCGTCCATGTACAGGAAGAAATCCTTGCGCTCTTCCTCAGGAATATCGGCACGCGTGAAGGCCGCTTGCTGCAGCTTGGAAACGATGATCATTCCAAGCAAGTTCGCGTTCACGTCACCGGTTTTACCTTTGGACAGATTGATCAGCAGAATCTTTCCTTCATCCATGACTTGGCGGAAATCAAACGACGACTTGGCCTGACCGATGATGTTACGCATCATCTCGTTTTCGACAAAACGACCAACTTTGGAAACCAAGTACCCCATCATCTCCGACTTGTGATAGTCAGAGGTCTTTGCCATCTCATCTTCCCAGAACGAACGAACAACAGGATCCTTCACCTTCGCCACCCACCGCTTCTGGAACTTTTCATCCGCAATCATGCGCGGAATCTCAGCGATCGTTCCAGGATTTTCCGTGTCGGCCATCAACGTCAACATGAAGTTACGCATGTTGTGCTCGAACATCGGTCCGATCATCTCCGGTGGAAAGAGCATGTAGAAGATTGAGATCATCTCCTGCACCACAAAGTCCTTCATGGACTCGTCGCGTGCCTCGAGCATGTTCAGACCCATCGGACGATCGATGTCAGACGGATTGAAGTAGATGACGTCGTCAATGCGTTCTTTTGGAATGGTTCCCAAGATCATGTCCACAAGATCACCGTGCGGGTCGACAACGCACACACCGTGGCCGGCGCGAATGTCCTGCACGGCAAGATAGCGCAAAAACCACGACTTACCAGAACCGGTTTTACCAATAACGTAGGTGTGACGTTGGCGGTCGTCGGGTTCCATGAAAATGTCCGTGCGATGTCCACGATACTCGTTGTAGCCCATCAAAAAGCCCTCATCTGGAATACCGGCCGGTGCAGGTGCCACACGCGCACCCATCCAGCGAATATTCGGCGTATCGGTGCTTGGCAATGGCAAGTGCCACAGACTCGCCATTTCCTGCGTATTAAGAACGATGTTGTACTTCTGCCGATGTGTGCGAAAAATAAAATCGTTAATCAACCTGCTCTTCTTTGGAATATCCGCTTCAAACGCGTTTCCATATTCGTAGATATTAAACTGGCTGTAGGCTTGTAAAACATGGTTAAGATACGACGTTGCTGCCTCGGCGCTCGCTGCACTCGCGACCACGCGAATGTTCACGTCCATTCCGGCCTTCGATGCTTTATCCTGAATACCCTCGAGCATCTTTTGCTCAGCCGGGGAAAGCTGGCGTTGCGATTTGGACTTTGCCGCCTCTACATCTTCTTTGGACTTAAACGCATTCATCCAACCGCTTCCCTTTTGCTTGCCCTTTTTTGCCTCTTCAAAGCTCCAGCCCTTCTGCATGTTTTTCACCACCTTCTTTCCAAGCGAGCGCCATGTTGCGCGCGCCGAGCGCACAATGTACTGAACAGCTACCCCATCACCCTCCGGCACCTTCGAAAGCGCGTTGGTAATGGCATTGAGCGGATCTGTTTCAAGATCTTTATACGTTTTGATTGGTAATGCGCTCTCTCGTTTGAACTTCAAATAGCCGCCAACAACGGTTCCAGATGGTGAGAAAATGTTATAGTCCTTCACCTCTTCAATCATCGCGTCTGAGTACTGCGCATTGAGCTGCTGCTCCACGAACTGCTGCATGTACTGTGGCAAGGTAATGTAAAACGTGATGAGCTTGTCGTGGGCGACCATCTCCAGCGCCATCGCGTCCGATCGTCCAAAGAGCCACGACCTAAATCCCTTCTGCGCCTTCAGCCCACCAACAGCCGCAAAAAACGTTTCAGCAATCGAGATGTCCTCCTGAATCTGCTGTTGATTGTCATCAGACTTTGCCTCACTTTCACTTCTGAACTTCGGCACCGTCACCATCAACGTGACATTTGCGTACTTTCCGCCGCGGATCATCTGTGCCTTGTGCAGCATCCCGCGCACGACATACAGCACAACAACAAGCATGACGATCAATCCGATCGCCCCTATCACCACGTACATCAATGTTCCGATCAGTTCATTCATACCTGATTCTGAGAAGCGTTGATTTGCTCCTCTGCATACTGCATGACCTTGTCCGCTTTAATCTTCGCCTCCTGCTCCAAGAAATACTTGTTCACACCAGGCACCATCTTGAGCCAGTCACGGATCAAATCAAAAATCTTTTTGATCTTTAGCTTTCCACCGTGGATCATCTCGTTGATCTTGTTCGCCGTCTCCTCCCCTTTTTGTTTAAACTCCCATTTCTTGTCATCAGGAAGAGCAAGAAACAGATCAGTGAGATCATCCGCGAGAAGATTCTCAATGTCTTTCAAAATGGGATCCTTTTCAACTGGCGCAGTGCTAGGCGCCGCTGGTGCAGCTGGGACCTTCAATTGAACGGGCTCTGGCGTCTCATCGCGATCGGGAGAACTCGCCTCACCCTGCTCTGGCTCTTCACGTCCCTTTTCAACGCCTTCACGATCATCGAGCTGTGATTCTTGCTCTAAAACCGCGTCCTGAACATCAGGACGCACCTCAGGAGTCGTGCGCTTTGCCTCCTCTTCGGGCATAGCAATATGATATCACAATTAACTCCGAACGGGACGGAGTCGTTGACCGTCTGGTGTGTCCTCGACAATGAAACCGAGGTCTTTGATTTGATCGCGAAGGGCATCAGATGCATCAAAGTCCTTTTTGTCGCGCACCTCGTCGCGCTTGGTCAAAAGCCCACGCAAGTCCTCACGTTCGTATGCTTCTTGCGCCGCGCGCAACTCGGCATCCAGCTCAAAGCCTAAGAACGCGTCCATATCAAACAAAGCCATCAGCTTTCCGGACGACGACAGACTCTCATCTTTTGTCACTTCCCAAACAATTGCCAACGCCCCAGGCGCGTCCAAATCGTCACGTAGCCGCTCGCGGAATCGCTTTACCGCATCTGTCTCTTCGCGCATTGGCGACGAAACATTTAACCAAATCACATCACGGAGATTATTCAACGCATTCTGCGCTGCCTCAAGCGCTTCCCATGTAAAGTTCAGCGATGAACGATAGTGAGCGGTGAGGTAGAAGTAACGCAACGCGAGCGGATCGAATCCACGTTCTTCGATGTCATGCAACGTGTAGGCATTCCCAATACTCTTTCCCATGCGACCACCGTCGACTTTCAAAAACGCGCCGTGCATCCAGACCTTCACAAACGGCGATGCGCCTGTCGCTCCTTCGGACTGTGCGATCTCGTTTGGATGATGGGTACTTTTGAGATCTTCACCACCGACGTGGATATCAAACTGATTACCGAGATATTTCATGGACATGGCAGAACATTCGATATGCCAGCCCGGAAAACCAACACCCCATGGCGAATCCCACTCCATGTCTCGTTTTGCATCCGTTGGTGAAAACTTCCAGAGCGCAAAGTCACGCGGACTCTTCTTCTCATCACTCATCGCAACGCGAGCGCCGGCCTGAATCTCATCAAGATCAGACAACTCGCCATACTTGTATCCAGCTTCTTCGAACGCTTGAACATCAAAGTAAATGCCGTCAGATGTTTTGTATGTCAGACCTTTCTCCTCGAGCTGCTTCACAAGCGCAATTTGTTCCTCGATATGATCCGTTGCGCGACAGAACTGCTCCGGCTCACGCATGTGGAGCTTCTTAAAACTCTCAATAAAGTCGTCGGAATAAAACTTGGCAATGTCCCAAGCTGTTTTTCCTTCACGTGCTTTTGCCTTCTCCATCCGATCCTCGCCACTATCTGCATCCCCTTCGTTGTCACCGGTGAGATGTCCGACGTCGGTAAGATTCATCACATAATTCACCTTCATGCCCACATCAGCAAACAAACGAACAACCATGTCGCCGAGCATGTACGTGCGCCAATTCCCGATGGATGCATAGTCATAAACCGTCGGACCACAGGTATAGATACCCACATGGCCTTTTTCAATAGGCTCAAAATTCTCCTTTTTTCGCGAAAGCGAGTTTGTAAACTGGATCATAGTGGGCTTAAAGTACCATATTTTGAGAAAAACGACGATATCCCGTTTTGTCCAGCTGGCATTGACAAAATGGCCATGATATGGTATATTCACTCCCACCTTCGACAAGCGAGATCGATCATCATGGAAGGAATCGCAACCGACGTGAAGGCCGTGCTGAGCCAGCATGGCGACACCGACCTGGCCGAAGACGCCGTCGCGCGCATCATCCGCAGCCGCACCGGTCGCATGCCCACGCGTGTCCGCGTGAGCGTGGAGGGCCGTGGCATCATGGCGCGCGTCACCATGCCCGGCGGGCAGGAGCACGACTTCCAGACCGCCGCCTGCAACGCCTGTCGGCCCATGTAGCATCGTCTCGTTCATCGAACGTCTCTAGCGCCCCGGCGCCGCACCACTCGCGGCTCCGGGCGCTCGTGCTTTCTGGATAAACACAAAACCGCCTTTCGGCGGCTTTGTGCTTCCTATGGATGTAAAGAGCTTAATTATGCTCGACCTGTCCAGGATCGACCTCGCTCCAGTCAATTGGCTCGAGGATTTGAATCATGCGAATCTCACCTGACTCGGTCTCCTTATCATAGTGACCGCGGATAACAAGATGGTCTCCCACCTCAACGCTATCTTCGCTCACCTCAGCGTTTTCATCTTCCGAACGCTCTTGGAAAACCGTGTCATCAGAGTAGGTAACGGTTACCTGTTCTCCATCAACGATCTCGTTTGCATCAGTGTCGATGGAAACGACAGCTCCAACGCGGTGCGCACGTGGTGGCAAACGATCTGAGATCACGCGGGCGTACGAAACGTCATCGTGACGAAACACGCCAATGTAGGCCATGTCTCCCTCAACAAGATCTTCACCACTTTCCGTGTGCATTCGGGTCTGCTCATTGATAACGAACGTCAGCTCGTCACCAGTCTCGAGATCAAGGACGTCTGCCATATGCTGAGGGACCGGATGATCACCTTCTATGTAGGCAATCGTCACGGAATCATCGTCGATCTCGACGATCTCACCGTACATCGGTGGATGGTGTGGGCGAACGTTCGGGCGCTCACCCTCCTCTTGCGCCATTACGCTTCCTGCGCCGGCACCGAGTCCTACGAGTAGAACTCCTGTTGCGATAACGGACTTAAGGGCTGCCGTTTTCGTCATAAATCTATTGGGTTAATTCTCGTTGCCGATCGTGACGATTGAGAAGTGAGCTCTTCTCCTCCTCCGTCAAATCGGACTCGCCAATATGTACACGGAAGTCCAACAGAACGTTACGGAGTTCATCAGGAGTGAGATCTTCTGTCTCCATTTCAATGGATTGCATCAGAAGAAATTCGTAGCGAGCTTGATGCGTTCGCAGTCGTCGCATCACCTCATCTCGCGCAGGATCATCGGCCGAGGCACCCTCAAGCGATGCAATTGCCTCTTCAAATGATTCATCAATGCGCTCAATGTGAGGCAGAGAAACCTCGTTGTGATGAATTAGGAACTCACCCTCTTCAATACGACGCTCAATCATGCGGGAGTGGAACTCTGCGCGTTCCTCAGGACTGCGATGCATCCATTCCTGCATGTGCTCCATGCCGTCTTTGATGGGGAACAAGACATGATCTTCCGTCACAGCAGGACTGCCATAGGCATAGGAACCAACGCCGGTGAGAGCAAACAAACACAGAACGGCAAGGGGCACGGCAAAGCGGTGGCGAATACAGAAAATCATCGATGGGTACTGATGATCGTACGCATTCGAAAGCTTGGCCCACAGGACCTTCTCAAACTCCGCAGAGGGCTTGCTCTGCTTTTTGAGGTTATCGAGTTGTGGTAGTTGCTTCGTCATAGGTCTTTTGGAGAATCTCTCGCAGTTTTTTCATGGCACGGTGCGTCTCCACACGCAGCGTTGCCGCCTTTGTATCTAACATCTCTTCCATCTCTTTATACCGGAATCCGAGCAAATGTTTCATCTCAATTAAGTTGCGGTCCTTTTTGTCGAGTTCGCACAGCGCCTGACGGACACGATAGATGTCGTCCTGCGACTGCGTTTCCTTCCGTCCATCAGAACCTTCCAGACAAAACGCAAGATCATCAATGTCGACCTGTTCTTTACTGTCGCGCCAGTGATTCATCACGCGGTTGCGAGCAATCGTCATGATCCACGCCGTTTGCGAGCGCTCGGGATCATATTTGGCGAAGTGCTCAAGGGCCTTCATGAAAATCTCGGAAGTGAGATCCTCGGCAACCTCCTTATTCATCTGTACGCGAAAGAGGACAAATCGATACACGCGATCGAAATGTTTCGCATAAAATCGTCGGAAATCCGCTTTATGCATACAGTTGAGTAGTAACCATAGCGACGGATACCGTTACAGAAATGGGCGCTTTTGTCAATCCAGGCCT
>CAYFME010000011.1:0-44329 GCA_964344145.1 uncultured Gammaproteobacteria bacterium | reverse complement strand
CGGACAAAGTTGTTGGTGCCATCAATCGGATCCACAAACCATCGCTTGTGCTCGCCATTCCCGTCGATAACATCCGCTTCCTCGGTGACAATGTCGTGTTCTGGGAAGTGCGCTTCAAGTTCGTTGATGATAAACGTGTTGATCTCGCGATCGATTCTGGTGACCGTCTCACCATGTTTTTTGAACGAAACATCGCCGGCTGTAAGGCCCGCGGCTTTTTTCATGAGTTCCGCGCCAGCGAGGCGAGCGATGTGCTCAGCCATCTCTTTTGTGTTTGCCATACGAGACTAGTATACCCTACCAGCCTTCTACGGCAGCGATGATTTTGTGCGCCACGCCCACGGCGCGCTCTGGATGCTCGCTGTGAGCCGTCTCAGGACACAACATGATCGCCGAGGCACCATCAAGGCAGCTGTTGGTGACGTCCAAGATGTCCGCGCGCGATGGGAGCGACGTGTGCATGAGGGATTCAAGGGCTCCAGTGGCCACGATGACGTACTTTCCGGCCTGTCGAGCTTTTGCGACAAGTCGTTTTTGGATGAGGCCGAGTTTTTCAAACGGAACGTTCAGCGCCAGGTCTCCTCGGGCCACCATAATGCCGTGGCAGACCTCAAGGATTTCGTCGATGTTGCGCACGCCTTCGGCAGACTCGATTTTGGCGATCACCATCGGTCTCCATGTTGGCGTTGTGACGGCAAGGAGCTTGTCCATCAGTGTGTGGAGCATTGCCTGATCGCGAACAAACGAGAATGACACCATGTCCGGTCGGCTCTTTGGGAGCTCGGCGATGATCTGATCAATTTCGGGGACAACGTGGTCGAGCTGATCCATCAGATGTGGGATGGTCACGGACGTGCGTTGTGTGAGAATGCCATGGGAGAGCGTGCGGGCGACAAATTCGTTTGGACTATGGATGGCGGTGACCTCAAGCTCAAGATGGCCGTCGCCAATATAGAAAGAGCCTCCAACGCGCATGTGGTTGGCGAGCTCGGGAGTCTTAAATGGGATGTAGGCGTGTGGATCTGATGACTCCGGGCCATGCAGAAAACGGAACTCCACGCTTTTTTCAACCTCGATGCGCATTTGCGGGAACTCACCAAGGCGTAGCTTTGCCTCAGGAAGATCAGCAAGCAATTTAACTGGCTTGCCACAAGTATCGATCTGTTGGCGCGCGGCCAGCAGGGCTGATCCGATTTCCTGCGCGTCGCCGTGGGAGCATTTAATACGAAAGGCATCGACGCCAGCCTCAATCATGGCGGCGTTTCGATCCGTGTAATAGGGTTGTTTCCAAATGGTAGCAATGACGTCCATAAAAAAGACAGGGGTTTCCCCCTGGCCTTTTTATTTAACCATCTTTTCTTTGAGCAGGTCAATGACCTTGCGGTTGGTGAGTGAATTGTGGACGTATTCGCGGTAGCGTGGGGAGTAGATCTGCTTCTTCGCGTCCTCGTTGTCGCCGTACTGCTCTGCCACACGGTCGAGCTCGTCGTCGAGCTCCTTCTCTTCAACCCTCACGTCCTCTTGCTTGGCGACGTCAGAGAGAATCAGAGCGATTTGTACGCGCATCAGAGCGTCGGCAGCCAAGTCGATCTTCATCTGAGCAATGGTCTTGTCGATGGATTTGAGATATTCGTCAAAGTCCATGCCGCGGCGAGCGATGCCCTGCTTAAGCTCTTCGATCATCTGCATGATCTCTTGGTTCACGAGCAGATCAGGGATCTCTTCAAACTTGGATTTGGATGCCAGGAGCTTCAAGAGCTCTTGCTCTTGCCGTCGCGCCTCCTCGGCCTCGTTTTCCTTCTTGAGATTCTCTCGCAGCTTGTCCTCAAGGTCTGCCACGTCCTTGCATCCGACGGTTTTAGCAAACTCGTCGTCAATCTTTGGCGCCTGAAGTTCAAAAATCTCTTTCATCTCAATCTCAAAGTCCACGGGCTGACCGGCGAGATGCTTTTGATAGTGATCTTCAGGGAAGTCGAGCGTAAACTCGCGCTTCTCACCTTCTTTCATGCCAAGGATTTTCTCAATGAGACCCTTGATGTAATGACCTTCGCCTGTGTAGACGCCGTGATCACGTCCTTCCCCACCTTCAAGGACGACACCTTCGCGCTTCATGGTGAGGTTAAGAACCGCCTTGTCACCTTTTTTAAGCTCAGATCCAGATCCGCGGCGAATTTCTTTTGTTTGCATGCGGGCAAGGTCCTGGCGAGCCTGATCCATGAGCTCTTTGGACGGCTCCGTGTCGCTCGCTTTGACGGAAAGCTTGTTGTAGTCCGCAAGCTTGGTGATTTTTGGCATCAGTGCCACCTCGGCCGTGAAGACCATATCGTTACCCGGTACCATGGTGAGCATGTTGAAGTACGGCTGTCCGACAGTCTCGAGGTCTTCCTCGAGTGCCGCCTTCACAAAGGCGTTGCGAATCAGCTCCTCGGCAGACTCTTCCAGAAGCTTCATCTCACCAACGCGCTGCTTCACTGCCTCATACGTCGCTTTGCCCGGGCGGAAGCCGTCGATCTTTGAGTGCTCTGCCATGTGTTTGGCTGTGTGCTTCATTGCCTCTTCGATCTCGGGAACTGAAACGGTGATGGTAAAGGTTGCTTTCTTTCCTTCGATTTCAAGTTTGTGAGTCATAAAATAGGTTGGAATAACGCGCGGAGCATAGAGTTTTTAGCGGTTTTTGTCAATGCTTGAATGACAGGAGCCCCGCGGCGATGTGCTGCGGGGCTCTTGAGACGACGTGGACGGGGATGAAGGCCGACTAGTTGGGCCGGGTGATCTCCTCGACGTTCTCGACGATGACGCGCGTGGCAGGACCGTATCCCTGTTTGGCGCGCGGGAGCGGGACCTCGGGCCAGCCCAGCCTGTTGACGGTGTCGAAGATCTCCGCCACCTGCGGATGCGTCCCCAGGCCCGAGCCCTGCGCGTTGCAGGCCAGGATGGCGGCGGTCATCTGTTGGGGGGTCATCTGGACTTCGTCTGTGGTCACGATCTCGTCGAGGGCGCCTTCCTGGAAGATCAGGAGTCGGAAGCGGTACGTGCGGACGTCGGGGGCCATAAGCTCTCCTCTCTTCGCTAACCACGGCGAAGCGGGTCGTGAGTCGACGAGGCAGACTAGCATCCAATGCCCTGTTCGTCAATTGGATGCACGAAGGCCGCCTGCCGGAGCGAGGTCCGGGGCGGCCTTGAGTACGCGGCGGTTCAGTCGCGCTAGGCGTTCTTCAGCGCGAAGGTGATGTCGTAGGTCTGTCCCTCCAGCTCATCCCATTCCTGCCAGTAGGCGTCGTCCAGCTCGACGCCGGGGTCTGCCCACCGCTTGCGCATGCCCGCTTGGATCGCCTCGGGCATCTCGCGGTGATCGGGAGCCTTGCGGAAGGCCCAGTAGGTCAGACGTCGACCTGAGCCCGCCATCGAGGCCGAGACGACTCGGACGAACTCGAGGATCTGCGCAAGGGAGAGCAGGTCGGTGTCGCGACCGAAGACGCTGGCCAGGTCGTACTCGATCCAGCGCACGTCCGCGTCACCATCCTCATCTTCCTCACCATCGTCCTCCGGCTCGTCCGGCGCGCGCAGGAGAACGGCTCGCTCGAGCCAACCTCCGAGCGCATCACGGTCAGGTCGTCCCGCGATCATGACACGAACGAAGAGGTAGCCACGACAGGTGTGGAGCCTTTCAAACAGCTCCGCCATTGCACACGCTCCTGTGTTGGGGTGCTCTGGGAGCTTTACACGCCCAGGATGTCGCGTCAAACAAAAATACCTGATCGGAGTCGGCACGGTTGTGCGTCTTGACGAAAGAACGATAATGATTTGGTACAATAGAGTTAGGAGGACGGTTATTCATAACCGTATTTGTATGACAAAGAAGGTTACAAACGCACAACTACTTGAAGCGATCGAGGGAATCGCTGTTTCGCAACGCAAAACAGATAAAACGCTTGCCGAGCTTATTGAGTTTTTGCAGGAACATATGGTGACGAAGGAGGAGTTGAATCAGAGGCTCGGCGCGCTAAGTGACTCAGTTGATAGCAGGTTTGAGTCAGTTCATTCCCGCTTTGGCAGGCTCGATCATGATCTTCGTGATTATATCGATCGCAAGCTAACAGAACTTAAGGGTGATTTGATCTCATTGCTGCGCAAGGGCGATGCGAAAGCGATCGAGCTGATTAAGACGCTCCAACGCAAGAAGGTCCTTACAGCAAAAGAAGCAGATCGGTTACTGCTATTGGATTCGCTGACTTAGTTAAACGCAAAACACGACCATGGACGGTCGTGTTTTGGTGTCCTCTAGACGATCAAGGCGATGATCAGAAGAGCCACAATGTTGATGATCTTAATCATTGGGTTGATGGCAGGTCCTGCCGTGTCCTTGTATGGATCGCCGACCGTGTCACCTGTCACCGCTGCCTCGTGGGCAAGCGATTTCTTTCCACCGTAGTTCCCCATCTCAATGTACTTCTTAGCGTTGTCCCATGCTCCACCACCGGTGGTCATGGAAATCGCCAGGAAGAGTCCTGTGACGATCGTTCCCATCAAGAGTCCACCAAGTGCCTCAGGTCCGAGAAGGAGTCCGACCGCGATCGGAGCAACAACGGGGATGAGCGCTGGGATAATCATCTGGTTCAGCGCGGACTGCGTCACGATGTCAACGCACTTTCCGTACTCAGGCTTTGCAGATCCGTTCATGATGCCCTTGATTTCGCGGAACTGGCGTCGCACTTCCTCAACAACCTTTCCAGCGGTCTTTCCAACAGCCTCCATCGCGTAGGCAGCGAAGATGTACGGAAGAAGACCACCGATTAGCAGACCTGCCACGACATAGGGGTTTGAAAGGGAGAACGCAAACTCCTGTCCAACGCGTGCGAGCTCTTCGGTGTATCCAGCAAAGAGCACAGTTGCTGCCAATCCTGCTGACGCGATTGCGTATCCTTTCGTAACAGCCTTTGTGGTGTTTCCAACGGCGTCTAGCGGATCGGTCACGTCGCGAACTTCGCTTGGCAGCTCTGCCATCTCGGCGATTCCACCAGCGTTGTCGGTAATGGGTCCGTACGCGTCCAAGGTCACGATGATTCCGGCGAGCGAAAGCATGGACATCACCGCCATCGCCGCTCCGTAGATGTCAGCAAGCGCGTAGGAGACTAAGAGTCCAGCCACGATGATGATCACTGGCCATCCGGTTGATCGCATCGAAAGCGCCAATCCTGAGATGATGTTAGTTCCGTGTCCAGTTTGTGAAGCCTTGGCAACGTTCTGCACGGGCTTGTAGTCTGTGGATGTGTAGTACTCCGTCACGATCACCATCAATGCCGTTACAACCAGTCCAACGAGAAGTGAGTAGTAGACGGCCATAGCGTCCACTCCTTGGATGTCTCCAAGGATCCAGTTCGTGAGCGGGTAAAACGCGATAGCTGAGAGGACGCCGGCAACGATCAGTCCTTTGTACAGAGCTGGCATGATCTTTTTGTTTGGTCCCAGCTTGATGAAGAAGGTTCCGATAATGCTTGCGACGATCGCAACCGCTCCAACAGCGATTGGGAACGTGATCACCTCTTCAATCGTTCCAAAGGTAAGAAGTCCCAGGAGCATGGCAGCCACGGTTGAGACCGCGTAGGTCTCGTAGAGGTCTGCGGCCATACCAGCACAATCACCGACGTTGTCTCCAACGTTGTCAGCAATGACGGCGGGGTTGCGAGGATCATCCTCAGGGATTCCGGCCTCAACCTTTCCAACGAGGTCTGCTCCAACGTCAGCGGCCTTGGTGAAGATTCCACCACCAAGTCGTGCGAAGACGGAGATCAACGATCCACCAAATCCAAGTCCGATCAAGGCATCGATGTCACCGGTTGCCATATAAAATCCTGCGACTCCAAGGAGTCCAAGCGCCACGACAAACAAACCGGTTACGGCTCCACCCTTTACGGCAACGTCCAGTGCTGCAGCCATGCCTTTCTTGGCAGCTTCAGCGGTTCGGACGTTCGCTCGCACGGAGACGAGCATACCGATGTAGCCGGTTACACCCGAGAGGACGGCACCAACGAGGAATCCGAAGGCAGCGGTCCAGGTTAAAAAGAGACCCAAGAGCACAAAAACCACGGCGCCGATAATGGCGATCACGCGGTACTGTCGGGCGAGGTAAGCATTCGCTCCCTCTTGAATCGCAAGCGCGATTCCTTTCATCTTCCCCTCTCCAGCGGGAAGTTTGAGAATGGACGAGATCATGAAGAGCGTGTAGAGAATCGCCGCTCCTGCGACCACAAGGGACAGAGTTAAAATATCCATAGACACGTTAGGTTTAGACGGGGCTCATCATAGATTTTGGGACGTTTTCTGTCAATCTGCTCAAGGTGTCATTTCGACCGACCGAGTGTCAGCGAGGGAGCGGAGAAATCTGCTCAGGTATTGACGTAAAGCCGGTTAAGTGGTTGGATGAGATCTGTTCTTTCGGAGGTAGAAGACATGCAGGTCTACATCAACGTGCTCGACGGATCGGGCAACCAGCTGGCGAATCGTGAGGTGACCGGTCGTGAGCTGCTGCGTCTCCTGGAGGCATCCGAGCAGGTCGATGTCCTCGCTCGCGGGGAGGTGCAAGCTCAAGTACGCGCTGATCGGCCAAGTCGCTTGCCCCTGCAGGATCTGGCGAGCATGATCCTGACCGCTGGCGGCGTGGCCCTGCGCATGCGCGGACACACGGCACTCTCGACCGAGCTCCTGCGCGAGCCGTGGCACTCGAGCCTGTTCAAGCGCGTCGCTGACGTCGAGTGGGGGGATGACCACATTGCGACCCGCGTAGGTCACTGCCTCGAGAACACCATGGTCACGCATTTGGCACATGCCGTGGTCATCGGTCGCAGAACCGGAAGCTATTGCCGCTTCATGCGCCTGCGCGACCCGCGCAGGCACTCGGTCGCAAGGGTTCACCTGCGCTACAACCCTCTCCGCCGTCACGACGACGATGTTGATGTGGTCCGGGTGAAGAACTACGGGAGAGGATGCCACGAGCGGGTGACGCAGGTGCTTACGTGTGAGCTTGGACAGGAACCGTCCACGATCGACCTGACGGACTTCCCCTGGGAGCACTTCGAGCCCTGAGCGCATCCGGATCACCGAATCCGCGGGCGACTCAAGGGTCGCCCCTACGTACGACTTCTGCGCCCGCTGGAACGATCCGGCGGGTGCTGTGCTTGCATTGACAAAAATCACCAAATCAACTACCTTAACGGCTGCAAATTCGCTATAATCAATCGCGTATCTCCGAGAAATTCAAACAATTTTTCGTTGCCGCCTCGTTGCGGGTGATCCGGTTCCTTGTCTGGCTGAAGCCGCATGTCCTGCGCGTCCTTGCTTACGCCGCCAAACCGCTGCGTGGCTTGGGTCGTGTTTTTTTGATGGCACTCGTTCCGGCGTACCATCTTCTTTATATCGTTCGGAAGCAACTTTCGCGTCTCTACCGTCCGGCAAAGAACAAGGTGATGGTGTTGGTGGCCAATCGATACGTTGCCCACGTGATGGTCGCGACGTTGGTGCTGGCGACCGTGCTCTCGAATGTGCAGACGGACGAAGTGCGCGCCGAAACGTTCGGGCAAAAGAGCTTGTTGTTCTCGCTTGTGGCCGTGCAAGATGAGTTGATTGAGGAATATGCCAGCGATGAGTTGGTGGCGGTGCAGATCGGACACGCGAGCTATCGTGAATCCTCGGCGTTGTCATCGTTTGCACGCGGCGTGGACTTTATCGGTTCCCTCGATAGCTCTTCGGACACGGCGTTGTCGGATACCGCTCTTGTTGGTGCGGACGATACCACGGATGCAGCGGTCCCAGAGGTTGCGTCGAGCGCCAGAGTCGGCATTGAGACCTATGCCGTTGCCGGTGGAGATACTCTTTCTACTATTGCAGACAAGTTTGACCTGTCACTTAATACGATTTTGTGGGCGAACAACTTAAGCGTGAGCACTGTCTTGCAACCTGGAGACAGCCTGACGATTTTGCCGCTGGACGGTGTGTACCATGAGGTGTCCTCGGGCGACACGGTGGCGAGTATCGCGCAGACCTATGACGTAGATCAGGACACCATCGCCAGTTACAACGGCCTTGCAAACATCAACGCGCTGTCTATTGGTGATGAGCTGTTGATTCCGGGTGGTGAGGTGCAGGTAGCCACACGACGAACGTCCAGCGCCATCTCAAGCATCATTAGCACACCGTCGACTTCATCTGGATCGACAGCAACCATTAGCAACCCGTCGGTGACAGGTTCAGGATCGATGATCTGGCCAACTGACCTGCGTACCATCACGCAGTACTACGGTTGGTATCACACGGGATTAGACGTTGACTGTGGGTACACCAACGATAACTACGCGGCTGACGCCGGCTACGTGCAATACTCCGGCTGGAAGGGTGGATACGGATACACGGTGGAGATCAACCATGGAAACGGTATTGTGACGCGTTACGGTCACCATAGCTCGATGTATGTGTCGGCCGGGCAGTATGTGTCGCAGGGTCAGGCGATTGGTCGTTGTGGTACCACGGGACGTTCAACCGGAACGCACTTGCACTTTGAGGTGATCGCAAACGGAAGCTACCGCAACCCGTTGGAGTACATTAGGTAATACGAGAAGGTATGATTAATCATGTGACATTGGCCGTTTCAAGTCTTGATGCATCAAGGGCCTTTTACGACAAGGCGCTTGCGCCGCTTGGTCTCAAGAGACTTTTCGATGAGGAGTTTTATTGTGGGTATGGAGTTGATCGTCCGTTCTTTTGGATCTCGGAAGAAGATTGGGAGTCGAAAGCGCATGTTGCGTTCAATGCTGATAGCAAAGAAGAGGTTGAGCAATTTCACGAAGAGGCCCTCAGGGCTGGCGGAAAGGATAATGGTCCCGCAGGTCCTCGACCGCAGTATCACAAGAATTATTTTGGAGCGTTCGTCCTCTATCCTGACGGGAATAATATCGAGGCCGTGTTTGGAAATTAGACCGTTGACAGCGAGCTCGGAGCATGCTACGATGATTTTGGAAAAGACCTTCGGCCGTGGTTTATACACCACACCAGGCGGAGGGCCTTTTTCTTTTATGCGTCGAATACAGACATCAGAAATTTTTGTCCGTTGCCGGCCTCTTTTATCTGTACACAAAACGGCTCGTTATCCCTTGTCAGCCCATAGAATCGGTGAAGCGTTTCATTGGATGCATTTGGATTTGATTTGCTAGTAGGTTCAAGCGCACTTCTTTTAATCAGTTCAATAGCGCATGCGAAGAGTTTGAGTCGGCGGGTTCTGTCTCGCCAGTTTGGTTTGTCGTAGAGGTGATCCCAAAATAACGTAAGAAATATCTTATCGCCCTGAAAATACCTCGACCGGACATATGGGCGACGCTTCGATCTCCTCTTGATTGCCATGTAGTAACTATATGCCTGTCTGCGTACTTCGCGAGCATTCGATCCTGATAATTTTCTGACCCGTGTTTTGTATCTGCGCATAGCGTACCTGCTATGCTTGCCTATACTGAATTGCCTCGCTGAGATGTTCGACGGTGATGTCGGAGGATCCGGCGAGGTCGGCGATGGTGCGGGAGACTTTCAAGACGCGTGTATAGGCACGAGCAGACAGATGCAAGGCGTCTGTTGCTTTTTTCATAAACGTGGTTCCCTCTTTGTCTATCGTGCAGACTTCACGAATGGCCTTTGGTTGTAGCTGTTGGTTGTAGAGCACGCCTAAGGAGACGTTGCGTTTGAGCTGAATATCACGAGCGGTACAGACCAGCTCGCGCATCTCCTGCGAGCTTGTTCCTGTTGGCAAGTCGGTGAGATGCTTGGTCTCAACGCGCGGGACTTCTATAAACAAGTCGAATCGATCCATGATGGGGCCCGAGCAGCGTTCCTGGTAACGTCGCAGTTGCACAGGACGACACTCGCATCCGTGCGTTGGGTCAGTGGCAAAGCCGCACGGGCACGGATTGGATGCGGCGATGAGCATGAACTGTGCCGGATAGGTTACTGATCCTGCAGCGCGTACGATCGTCACTTCCCCATCTTCCAACGGTTGGCGGAGATTCTCGATAGCCTTGCGACCAAATTCCGGGAATTCGTCCAGGAAGAGTACACCGTGGTGCGCGAGCGTGATCTCGCCAGGCCGCGGTGTAGACCCGCCGCCGATGATGGCGATGTGTGAGCTCGTGTGGTGGGGGCGGCGGAAGGGTCGGGTACGAATAAGTCCGTCTCGGGTTCGTAAAGTCCCGGCGATAGAATGGATTTTGGTGACCGCCAGGGACTCTTGCATGCTCATGGGTGGCAAGATCGAGGGCAGTGCGCGAGCCATCATCGTCTTGCCTGCCCCGGGCGGACCGCTCATAAAGAGGTTGTGCCCTCCGGCGGCGGCAATCGTCAGTGCGCGCTTCGCTTGCTCTTGTCCTTTGATCTCGCGAAAGTCTCGAGCGTGCTCGACGACGGTCTTGGATCGTTTCGGCCGTGCGTACGTCGGCAACGTATCTTCGTTGAGCGAGAACACGAGCTCGTGCAATGAGTTGATTGGATGAATGGTGAGTCCGTCGACGTGCGATGCCTCATCGGCATTCTTTGCTGGTACAACAAGACCGGTCACACCGAGCTCTTTTGCCAACGTTGCGGCAAGAAGGACGCCGCGTACGCCTCGAAGCTTCCCGTCTAACGCCAACTCCCCCACAACAAGCAGGTCATCAAGTGCATCGGGGGTGGTGATCTGCCCACCGGCGCGCAAAATCGCCATGGCGATCGCCAGGTCATACATCGGCCCTTGTTTCTTAATAGACGCAGGTGCAAGATTGACGGTCACGCGTGTTCTTGGAAACGCGAATCCGCTGTTTTTGATCGCTGCGCGTACTCGTTCACGTGCCTCACTGATCGCTGCATCTGGCAGTCCAACAATTGTGAATTTTGGCAGACCATTGGCAATGTCTGCCTCAACGCGCACCCGCGTACTTTCAAGGCCGCGGTGCGCGCAAGAGAAAATAAAAGAATTCCCCATACGATGTGTATTTGGGGAGTTCTGATTTAGCTCGTCCTTGTGTCTCTAGTATACCACAGCAGGGCCAGGATGCCGGCGACAATGAGGATGTCGGCCAAGTTGATGGCGCTTCGGCCGAACAAAAGGATGTAATCGGTGGTGAAGCCATTGATGAGACGGTCGGCGAGATTGCCAATCGCACCAATGACCACGACGTTGGCCGAGGTGCTCACGGCTCGTTTAGTTTGCCAGTGTTTGTGCGAGATCCAGAGGAGCCAGATGCACACGATGACGGTCAGTGGCGCGATAATCCAGAGCGAAATGGGGATATCAAAGGCAATGCCTGGGTTTTTGTGCAGAATGAAGTCGACCAAACGACCACGACTCCCGGTTTGCGGGAGTCGCTTGATGGCGTACGCCTTGAGGACCCAGTCGAGCAGGACAATGAGTCCGGCGAACGCTGTGATCGTTTTGGCCTTTGCTTTACTCATCTACACCTCTTGGGTGAGTGTCTTTTTGCAGGCAACGCAGGATCCAGCCGTTGGTCGCGCACGAAGTCGATTTTCTTGAATGTCAGAGTCGCAGTATTTGCACACACCGTAGCCGCCGTCCTCAATGCGCTTGAGAGCATTGTTTACGTCGCGCAGCTCCTTTTCAAGCTCGTTTTCCAAAGGAAGGTTATTGCTGTAGGCAGCGACTTCATTAGCGTTTTCGTCCTCGTCATCGCCAAAATCTTGGTAGGTTGTGGTGTAGTTTCCGTCTTTTGACTTTGCATCAGGAGCAGCAAAACCACCCAGATCCTTCCGGAGACGTGCCTTCTCGGCTTCGAGCCTCTCCTTCATTTCTGTAACAAAAGCGTCGTTCATATAGGAAAATAAGATGGATCAATTGTACACGAAAGTAGCGGGTTTATACAATGTTAGACTGTTTTTAGCAAACCAAAGAGGGGCACAGTAGCTCGACAGGCTGATGTAAGATTACATCCTGGAGCAATCGTGCCCCTACGAGTCCCAGGGTCGGGACACCGTTCCGGATGTCGGGTTCTGGCCATATTCTTGATATGGGCAAGACTCGACATCCGTCGGCGTCAACCAACAACTGGTCGAAAGGACGAACCGCTCTACCATACTGTGGCTCTTCTGATATGTTCGGGCATCAGAGTCGCCGCATCCTTCATCCGCTTTCCCCCAAAGAAACGGATTAAAGTACAGCACAGCGGTGGAGCTGTCTCCCGAAGAAGTGGGCCTTCGGGAAACTTCCCCTTTGTCTACCTGATCGGAGATCAGGTAACGGGTGTTGTAGAAGGTGCTGTCGCCGATTTGTGTCTCGACTGTGTAATAATTGTATTCAGTTGAACACAAATTGTCAACGCAAAAAGAGCCTTTATTTATTGGCTCTTTCGTATATGTGGATAAATTTATTATGAAATGAATCTATTCACTGTGGATAACTTTTGGATAATTAGCATTTTATCCACAAACTATTCCCTACCAACACATCATGGCTTTTGATGAAGTAAATCCTATTTCGCTGAATGAGGTGAACAGAGGTAGCGCTTTTCGAGCAGAGATCGTATCTGATTGTTCCAGTAGATCAATTAGATCGCCCGGACGGATGAATGTTCGTGCGTTTCTTAAGCAGGATGATTCGTCATTTTCGCTTTGTGTTAGCGAAATTTCCGTGTTTGATATAAGGAGGTTTTCCGGGGTCTGTGTTAGTCGAAGGACTGTCTCACCTAGCTCATTGGATACTTCCATGTAGTATGTCTCTCCATCCGAGCTGGTTTCTACAGCAATAGTACTGTCATCGAACCTAATTTCATCGATTGTTGTGCCATCATCTATTGTCCACTCTAGAGTAGACAAACTACTTGGTTTGATCAGTTCCCTGCTTAACGTTGCTGCTTCTTGTTGATCTAGAACGACGGGAAGCTGTATTGAGAAGATTAGTCGATTGTCGAGCTGTGCCAGAGATAGTGAGATGGGAGAGCCGGCGATAGAGTTCAATAGTGACTGAAAGGACTCATGGAGAGTGAGTCCGTTGAGAGGATACGGGGTGTTATCTGGTGTAAACGACATCTGCGCGAGAACCTGTGAGTTTTCAGAAAAGACGACCTGATGGGGCTCTTCAAGCGCAAATGCCGCTAAGATGGCCATTCCACGATCATTTATGCGAACGCTGGCCCGCTGATCTTGTAGGTGATCGTAGAAAACGGCGTCGTTCCAAGGGAAAAGAAGGCGAAATGGCAGGTTTATGCTCGATTCGGAGGATGAAATCGACTCCGAGGTTTGAGAAATGAGGGTTTTTCCATCGATTTCGTTGATGATGAGCCCTGTTGCAAGGATTTGGCCCGACTCAGCAGCATCAAGTTCCCCATCGAGACTCAATGCATGAATAGACCCGGCCTCATTTAGGTGGATACTACAAGCGCGGTCGCACCATTGCGGCAATTGGTCGATCGTCCAAGGGCTCCCAGCAAGCAGGGGTTGTGATCCCATGTTTTGTGTGAGTTGATCGACTGAGCCAGGGTTCATCGGCAAATGAAGGCTATATACACTCGACACCGGACGCAGCCAAGTTGTGGTATCAACTGTTAGATAGGCTCTAACGAAGAGCCAAGCGACAAGAATGAGCGCTAAAACGACCCCGACGCGTACAAACAGGCGTTTTGCGGGTCGCTGTGTGCTCGACAAAGGGATATTGAGCCGATTCATAGGTCCCATTGTATGTTGAAGTTCGTACAACGCCAAACCCGCCTACGCGGAGCGTCGACGGGCCGGCTGGTCTCGGGTCTCAGATGTTTACCTGGTGGACCCAACGAGAATCGAACTCGTTTCTTCCGGTGTCAAGTCGGATGAGGTTGCCATTACCTCCATGGGCCCATGACCCGAGACAAAAAACACCCAACGCTTTCGCGAGGGAGCTTTTTGTGACACCGGAAATGAGTTCTGTGAAGAACCTCATCCAACTAAGTTAATTCTAGTGATTTATGGGTCATTTGTCAAATGCACGAAGCCGCCCACCGAAGCGGGAGGCTTCTGGGGCGGCGAGAATGTCTGGAGAACGCCTACAACCGGGTGATGTGCCGCTCGACGTTCTCACGATCGTCCGGGTGGACCGTGTACTGGTTGTGGATCGACCACCAGATCCTCAGGGACTGGTCGTTCGACTGGACCCAGCAGAAGCGAGGGGTTCCGCCGTGGATGCAGGGTCGGATTTCGTCCTGGACCACGCTCCCCATGATCACACCACGCAGCTCGCCCATCTTGTTCTCGCAGGTCTGCTGCGGGTTGCCCAACTGGGATGCACCCCAGCCATTCTCGATGGCCTCGGCGCACATCTGCTTGTCGGCTTCCTGCCGAGCGGCTCGCTTGTCCTTGTCACCACAGGCGACCAGAAGAAGCAGGAGAGGGATCAAATGTCGCATGGTGACTCCTCGGTCGATGATGAAGGCGACGAAGCAATATAGCATTGAAAAGTCTCCCTGTCAATAACAAAACAACCTCCGCAATGCGAAGGCTGTTTTATTCTATCTATCACTCACGGTCGGCGTGGTGGTCGCTTTCCGCCTCGTGGCGGTCCACCCTTTCGTCCTCCAGATCGTGGCGGTGGAGCCTGTTGAGCCTTTGCTTTCATTTCTTCTGTGTATTCGTTGCCCTCTGCCTGTTTCATGGAGAGGTTTACGCGTCCCATACTGTCGACCTCGATCACCTTTACGTTGACCTTGTCGCCAAGTTTCACGATATCTTCAACTTTACCGACGCGCCATGGAGCAAGTTCGCTGATATGCACGAGCCCGTCCTTTCCTGGCAGAATGTTCACGAAGGCACCGAAGTCCATGATGCGCTCCACATTACAATCGTTGAACGTCTCCCCTGCCTCAACGTCGCGGGTAAGGTTGTTCACCCATTCGTACGCTGCGTTTCCGCTCTCACCGTTTGGAGCGGTGATAAAGACAGATCCGTCCTGCTCAATGTCGATAGAGTCGACGCCGGTTTTGTCGATGATCTCGTTGATCATCTTTCCACCAGGTCCAATAACGTCTCGGATTTTATCTGGATCAATCGTGAGCGTGAGAATGCGCGGTGCGTGTGCTGAGAGTTCGGGACGCGGCTCCGCAATTGCTCCGGTGATGACGTCCAAAACTTGCAAACGCGCTTCTTTTCCTTGTGTGAGCGTTTGTCGGATGATCTCCATGGTCAGACCATCGGTCTTGGTGTCCATCTGGATGGCTGTAATTCCATTCTTTGTTCCTGTCATCTTGAAGTCCATCCCTCCGTCACCGTCTTCGATGTCCTGAAGGTCAGTAATGACTTTCCAATCTGTGCCGTTGCTTGCAAGGCCCATGGCGATTCCCGCAACAGGCTCCTTGATTGGCACACCCGCGTCCATCAACGCTAAGGTTGAGGCACAGGTAGATGCCATGGAGCTTGAACCGTTGGAGTCGAGAACCTCTGAGACGACTCGTACGGTGTATGGGAACTCCGCCTTGTCTGGAAGCATGCTCTCAAGCGCTTTCTCAGCGAGAGCTCCGTGTCCGATATCGCGTCGGCTTGCTCCACGAAGAGGCTTCGCCTCACCAACAGAGAATGGAGGGAAGTTGTAGTGGTGCATGTAGCGCTTCTGCCCAACCGTTTCCATTCCATCGAGCGTCTGCTCGTCACCAGGAGATCCAAGTGTACAAATGGACATGACCTGCGTTGTTCCACGGTTGAAGTGTCCGGATCCGTGCACGCGTGGGAGAAGACTTACCTCTCCGGTCAGCGGACGGATTTCGTCTAGGGCTCGGCCGTCAACGCGTTTTCCTTGCGTGATGATCAGGTTTGACGCAACGTCTTGTGTCAGTCCGTAGATGACGTCAGCAGCAATGCCATGTTCTTCTTCGTCAATTCCCTGCTCGGTCAAATGAGCGATCAGCTGCTCTTTCAGCTCTGCTTTGGCGGCGTTGATCTCAGGCTTGCTTAATAGTGGACGTTCAATACAGCGCTTTTCAAAGATCGGCGTGAGAAAGTCTGTTGCCATCTTCTTAAGCTCCTCTGCACGTTCATCTACCTTAATCATGTCGCGTTTTTCCTTTCCAACCTCGGATCGAATCTTCTCGATCAGATCAATGATTGGCTGGATAGCGCCAAGACCGCGTTCAAATGCCTCCGCCATAACTTCCTCGGTCGTCTCATTTGCACGAGCCTCGATCATGATGGCTTTCTCACTGGTTCCAGCAACGTCAAGATCAAACTCAGCCTCCGCGCGCTGCTCGTAGGAAGGGTTGAGCATCCACTCGTCGTCTTTTTTGGACACACGTGTGATGCCGATTGGTCCGTTCCAAGGAATGTCGCTGATGTGCAAGGCACACGACGCACCGATAAGTCCCAGAAGATCTGGATCGTTCTCCCCATCAAAGGCGAGGACGGTGATGATGACCTGCACGTCGTTTCGGATGCGGTTATCAAAGAGCGGGCGCAGGGCGCGGTCGATGAAACGCGCAACGAGCACGGCTTCGTCCGTTGGACGACCTTCGCGCTTGATGAATCGTGAGCCCTTAATGCGGCCCGCCGCATAGAGTTTCTCCTCAAAGTCGACCATGAGTGGGAAGAACGGAATTCCCGGTCGTGGCTTTTCTGACATAACCGCGGTCGCAAGGACAACGGTGTCGCCGCACTGCACCATGCAGGTGCCGTTTGCGGCCTGGGCAAACTTGCCCGTCTTGATGGTGATCTCCTTCTCACCAACGTTGGTTGTGAACGTTTTCTGTTCAACCATATGTTTTGTTAGGTTCACCCTGAAGCCCAAGACCCGAAAGGATCTCACGGTTTCAGGGCGATATGTGTAAGCTGTGTCGTACTCGACACGGACCGCAGCCCCGTGGGACTGCGAAGCCGTAGCGGCTACTTCTTTGTTGTTCGTTTTGCCGGCGTGCGCTTAGCAGGTGCTGCTGAGCGCTTGCGCTTGTCCTCGGGCATGAGGAACGTCTTTTTGTCATCTGACAGGTTCGTGTAGATGTCGGCGATGTCCAGTAGTTCCGATGACGTTGACTCGCGGAAGGAAGCGACGTGGAAGACGCGACCTTTGCCGCGAACGTAGTCACCAAGCGGTGAGAAGTCTCCGTCACCCGAGCACAGAACCACGACGTCGAGCATGTCGACCATGCGAACGATGTCGATGGCGATACCGACGTCCCAGTCGCCTTTCTTGGCTCCTGAGTCGTACTCGATGAGATCCTTGGCAATGACGTCGATGCCGTTTTTCTCCAAGGCTTCAAAGAAGGCCGTCTCCTCTCCTGACTCGGTCGCGACCGTGTAGGCGATCGCACGGATGAGTTGTTGATTGCCGACCGTCTCTTTGACGATGTTTGGAAAGTTTACCTTGCGGCTGAACAAATTGCGCGCGCTGTAGTACATGTTCTGCACGTCGATGAAGACGCCAACGCGGCGTGTAGGGGTCGAAAGCATAAAGAAAATGCGTTAGAAAAAGTTGTTTAAAAGCCGAAAGCCCAACCGAATCGGCAGGCTCTCGGGAAATTACTCAGAAAGGGGACGGATCTTTAGGTCAGCGATCAGCTTCTCGTAGGCCTTCTTGTCCTCGCGCTTGAGATAGCGCATGAGGCGGCGGCGTTCTGTCACTTTTTTCACAAGACCACGACGGGAGGAGAAGTCCTTCTTGTGCTCGCGAAGGTGCTTTGTGAGCTCCTTGACCTCTTCGGTGAGGATCGCGATTTGGACCTGTGGTGAGCCGGTGTCCGTATCGTGTGTCTTATACTTATCAATCAGCTTCTGCTTCTTGTTCTTGTTGAGCATAGTTGCGTTATGTCGTCTGAGAGTCCTAGAACGACGCGCTCAACGTTCGATCCAAGGCTCACAGCAAGTTTTATTATGCGGGAATCCTAGCGAAATCCTGGAAATCTGTCAATGGTGTTACAATGCCACTGTCTATGGCTAAATCAATCAAATTCGTTTCCTGGAATGTTAATGGTATCCGTGCGGCGATGCGCAAAGGGGCCTTTGTGCCGTTTATCAAGAAAGAGCAGCCGGATATTTTGTGCTTGCAAGAGACCAAGGCAATGCAGGGGCAGGCAGAGATCGACCTTCCTGAGTATGAGGAGATCTGGAACTCAGCTGATCGAAAGGGGTACTCAGGGACAGCGATTTTCACGAAGATCAAGCCGATCTCGATTATGTTTGACCTCCCTGGCGTGAAGGCTGGGGCACTGAAGGACTCGTTTGGTGACGCGCTGACCGAGGGTCGTGTGATCACGATGGAGTTTGATGAGTACTATGTAGTGACGGTCTACACGCCAAATGCGAAGCGTGGACTTGAGCGACTCGAGTATCGTCATAAAAAGTGGGATCCGTTGTTTTTGAAGTATGTCGATGGGTTGCAAAAGAAGAAGCCGGTTATCATGTGCGGAGACTTCAATGTCGCGCACAAAGAAATAGACCTTGCTCGCCCGAAAGATAATGTAAAGAACGCTGGGTTTACGCCGCAGGAGCGCGAGGGGATGGATAACATCGTCGACGCTGGATTTATAGATACGTTCCGTCACGTGCATCCGGATGCGACAGGTCAGTACAGTTGGTGGAGTCATTTTGCAAAATCTCGTGAGCGCAACGTCGGCTGGCGCATCGATTATTTCCTGGTCAGCTCAAAGCTCAAGAAGCGCATTAAGGACGCCTACATCCGCATGGACGTGATGGGCTCCGACCACGCGCCGGTTGGGTTGATTTTGGAATAGCATTAGGTCGTTTTTAGGGCTCTAGCCTTGACAGAAACGGCTTTTTTGTGTACAGTGGCGCGTTGCCATCCCTGTGCAACGTTGGAGATTTGATGAGTATGACCGAGGAGCAGGTCGCCGCCCTGCGCTACCTGATCGCCAAGGGCCGCCTGAGCGGCTACGACGAGGAGATCTGCGTGCTGGCCAAGCAGCTCGTGTGGCGCTTGATCGAGGCGTCGCAGAACCTGACCGTCAGCGTCTTCACCGTGCTGCGCGAGGGCGAGGGCGGCTTCACGGCCGAGCAGATCAGCCAGATCGGCCGTTGCGTGTCTGCCCTGCGCAGCGCCAACCAGCCGGTCCACCTCGACGCGTTGCTGAAGCTCGCCGGCACTCCCTGGCGGCTCAACCTGCACTACGGGCACGTCAACCCGAAGGGCCGTGTCGACACCACGGGCCAGTTCGATGCCGGGGAGCATCCGTGGCGCTACACCTTCTGGCTCTCCGACAAGGAGGGGGAGGCGCTGTTCCGGGAGAGTGAGCGGATCGAGGTGACCTGCAACGAGCTCGAGCAGATCGACCTGTCCAAGCCCGGGCTCTACCCGACCCTCGAGCGCTGAGACCGTACGTCCACCAAGGCGGAGTCGCCCCCGACTCACTTCGGTGGGCGACTTGCTTTTAAACGAAAAAACCTCCTGCAAGGGAGATTTTTTCATTACGTTAGAATGTTGTTTCATCACAACCCGTTGCTTGACCGACGCGGCTTTCGGTGGTATCCTAAGAGCATGCCTTTAGTGAACTGTAAGCAGTGCTCCAAATCATTCAAAGTCAAGCCGAACCGCATAAAACGCGGATGGGGGAAATATTGTTCTCGTGAGTGTCAGTTCGCGGACATGCACAACGGACAAACATTTGCCTGTGCTACTTGTGGAAATTCCGTGTATCGAACTCCAAAAGAACAGAGGAGCTCTCGCAGTGGAAGATTCTACTGCAACAAATCGTGCTTCGCAAAATGGAAAAACAAGCTTTGGGCATTTGGCGAAGATCATTTCAACTGGAAAGACGGGGAGGCATCTTACCGTAATGCTATGCTCCGATCAAAGAAGAAACCGCAATGTTCAGGTTGCAAAAATAATGAACTTCGTGTATTAGTAGTGCACCACATTGACGAGAATAGAAAAAATAACGACTTGAAGAACCTACAGTGGCTGTGTAGAAACTGCCACTATCTCATCCACGCGCATATACCCAATTGAACATGGTGCCTATAGTGTAACGGTTAGCACAGGAGTTTGTGGAACTCCTAGCGTGGGTTCAACTCCCACTAGGCACCCCACAAAAACACCACGCAATATGCGTGGTGTTTTTGGTACCCCCGGAGGGAATCGAACCCCCATCAAGACCTTAGAAGAGTCCTGCTTTATCCGTTAAGCTACGGGGGCAGGTGTTTATGCGATACGCAGGCGACTGTACCTGATTTTCGCGAAAAAATCAAGGGCGATACGCTCGGAACGTCATTGGGATCATGATGAGGAAGACGATGATCAATATGAAGCCCAATAGGATGTGTACCCCTTCGATCGTAATGAGCGATGATAGAAGTCCGATTCCTCCAATGATAAGAATCTTGGCCGTGTTTTGGATAAAGTTGCTCATCGAAAGTGTCGTCGCACGCGAGCCACTTGGGATCAGTTTGTTCATTTGATCATTGACGACGATCGATTGAATCACGAAGCAGGCAGAGATGAGTAGGATAACGCCAGCCATGGCCAGGTGGTTGGTCGTTGTTCCAACAAGGAGATAGTAGCAGGTGACAAGAATGGTCATGATTGTTGCCGTCATAGGAGGGCTGACTCCCTCGAATAGTCGATGGAGGAATAGTGCCGTTGTAGCAGTGAAGAATCGCTTTAGTGCGTAGAAGACACCAAAGAGTGCGGTGGCGAGTCCGATATTTTCAAGGATGATCTGCTGGAATTCACCTGCTGCCCAGGCGACACCGAGCGCCGTCGAGCTGGTCACCATGAGCCAAAGGAGTTTCTTGTTTTTCTTGATGGTCGCAAATGCCGTTGTAAAATGTGTGATCAATTGCCAGAAGCCTTCTTCTTTTTTAACGGACTTTTTCTGCTTTGGTTCGTGCATGGTTGAAACAACCGCACCACCTATCCAGAAGAGTAAGCCACCGATGAGAAACGTGACAGTTGGGTTCCATGCGTACATTACACCGGCGAAGGCAACGGTTGCCATGCTCCAAAAACTTGAGATGCTGCGCGATCGGCCGGAGAGCTTTCGATACTCATCTACTCGATTGAGCTCTACTAACCGTTCGTAGAACATAGCCTGATGCGTTCCGCTCATGAGGGTTCCAATGCCCCAGTACATGAGTGACCCTGCAAGGAACCACCAGAACGTTCCACCAATGAAGAGCATGAGCCCCGTACCCTGCCCGATCATCGAGAGCAGTAGCGCCTGCTTGTGACCGATGGTGTCAGCGATCGAACCGCTCGGTACCTCTAGTAGGAAGCTTGCGATCGCGCAGACGCCCGCAATCAGGGCAATGTGCTCCACAGAAAGGCCATTGTCGAGCATCACAAGAACCCATACGGGCATTACGAAGCGTTTATTGAGCGACCGAAACGCGTAGTACTTCTTCACGTCATCAAACCACTTCATACTTACTTGTTGTGAAACTGCTTGTGCACCTTTTTAAGCTGCGGGTTGGTGACGTGGGTGTAGATTTGTGTGGTTGTGATCGATTCGTGACCGAGCATCGCTTGCACACTTCGAATATCCGCACCGTTTTGCAATAGATCGGTAGCGAAGGTGTGACGCAGGGTGTGCGGCGTGATTTTTTTTGTTATTCCCGCCTCGGTAGCGTAGCGCTCAACCGTACGTTGCACGGTGCGTGGTGACACGGGCATGGAACCGCGCGCACCTTTTGCGCGATCGTGTCCAACAAAGAGATGCGGACGCGTGTCTTTGCGTGCACCGAGGTATTCCTTGATCGCCTTGCGCGCCTTGTCGGACAAAAAGACGACACGATGCTTCGATCCCTTCCCTTTTACTGTGAACTCGTCGCGCTTAAGATTCACTTGATCGATTTTTAAACTCGCGAGCTCTGATACGCGAAGACCGGTCGAGAATAACGTGTAGACCATCGCGCGGTCGCGCTTACCAATGAGTCCACTCGCGTCTTCAAGCGCTCCGAACAGGCGGCGCAACTCGTCGTCCTCAAGGAAGTCGACCTTGCGTGTGCTTTGCTTTGCCAACTCGATCTTGTTTGGCGGCAGACTCTTGATGTCATTACGCTCGAGGTACTTGAGGAAGTTGCGCAGGGCGATGAGGTGATAGTTCTGCGTGCTTTTTTTGAGTGTGGCATCCTCACGGCCTTCGATTTCGCGATTCAGATAGAGTCGATAGCGACGAACAAGCTCTTTTGTGATCTTTGACGGGTGGGGCCACTTCGCCCACTCACCGAAACGTCGCAAATAGAAGTGGTAGTTACGCACGGTGCGTGCAGAACGGCCTTTTTCTACCTCAAGATACTCAAGATAGCGGTTGATGTGTTTTTCGAGCGTCGATTTCGATGCCATACATTGGTTACTGAACAGACACATTATACGACACAAAGAGGAATACGCCACCGGGTGACGTATTCATTTTTTGGCTAAGATTAGTCACAACAGTGGATAACTTTACAAATTCCCTTGACAGGATTTTGGCCCTGTGGCAGAATTGCGCCGTCCTGCACGACAGGCAACCAACCCAGGGCCCTACGGGGCCCGCTGACACGGAAGTGTACCTTGAACCTCCCGACCCCCGTCCTGACCCTCGCGCTCCTGGGCCACGCCATCGACTCCGGCGAGTACCAGCAGACCTCCGACGACACCCAGCGGAGCATCGACGTCTCCGGCGACGCGCTCACGCGCCTCGGCTACGGCATCGACAGCGAGCAGGACTTCGACGTCGTCGCCAAGATCGACGACAGCCCCAACGCGACCATCGAGGTCGACGGCTTCACCGAGACGGCGAAGCTCGTGCGCTTCGACGAGGCCACCTACCTGCGCATCCGCCAGGCCGGCATCCTCCCGGCGCCGATCGCCAAGGCCATGCTCGACACCGAGAACAAGCTCGTCGCCAAGCAGGGCAACAGCTTCGTCATGCACGTGCTGGTCGACGACACCGTCACCAAGGCCGTGGAGCTCGTCAACAACGACGGCAACATCCGCAACCTCACCGGCCTCGTCCGCGACGGCGAGTACAGCGACGGCGAGTGGGTCAACGTCATCAGCGAGAACGGCACCGCCTTCATCATGCGCTGGGACGACTTCAAGAAGCTGGCCATCGGCCAGAACGTCGACCTGCCGAGCGGCATCGAGGTCTCCAAGCACGCCAAGCTGGCGCGCACGAGCCCCGGCTTCCTCGCCTTCACCGACATCGACAAGGCCGACGGCAAGCTGAAGCTGTACACCTACAACGGCGACTACGAGCTGGTGGGCGAGCCCAAGATCCTCGGCGACGACGTGGCCTACGCCAGCATGAGCATCGGCGAGGACGGTCGCACGCTGGGCAAGATGACCTTCATCAACAAGCCCACGCACCTGCAGGACGGCAGCGCCCAGGTCGCGAGCACGACCAACGTGGACTGGGACAAGTTCGCCGGCGAGACCGCCGCCGACAACCCGGCCTTCCACAAGCAGGCCGTCAACGGCTGAGCACTCTGGGTCGCGGTCGGGGCATGTCCCCGGCCGCACCCAAGCGCCCCTCGCGGCGCAACGACTACGAGTCCCCCCGACACTTCGGGCGGGACTCGCTGAGCTTTTAGGCCAGATTCATGTCTTGAATCCGGCCTTTCGTGCTACCATATCGCCATATGGCTGACGCAAAGAAAACCTTTTTGATATTAGACGGGAACGCGCTTTTGCACCGCGCTTGGCACGCTCTGCCACCACTTACTACCAAGGATGGTCGCGTGGTGAATGCTGCCTATGGTTTTACGATGGTCATCGAGAACATGCGCGAGCAGCTCAGGCCTGACTACATGGCTGTTGCCTGGGATCTTCCAGGTGGAACATTTCGTGACGAGATTTTCGAGAACTATAAAGCACACCGTGAGAAGAAAGAAGACGAGCTATACGAGCAGATCGATGTCATTCAGGATATTCTTGAGAGCTATGGCATCCCTTCCCTTTCTGCCGAGGGTATGGAAGCGGATGATGTCATCGGTACGATCGCGACGAAGTACGGCAAGCGTAAAGACACAAAAGTGATGATTGTAACGGGTGATCTTGATTCGCTTCAGCTTGTTGATGACAAAGAGGTGGAAGTTGTCTTTTTCCAAAAAGGGATTAGCCAGACGAAGACGTACGATGAGGATGCGGTGATGGAGCGCTATGGTCTGCGTCCTGATCAGTTAATCGATCTTAAAGCACTGATGGGTGATAGCTCCGATAATATTCCAGGCCTGGCGGGCGTTGGTCAGAAGACCGCGACGACGCTGTTGCAGGAGCATGGGACCATTGAGGGGATTTATGATGCCATTGAGCGTGGTGACGTGCCTGAGAAGTTTGCGAAGAAGTTTAATGGGCAGGAGGACGAAGTCGTGAAGATGCGTGAGCTCGTGACGATTGTGCGGGACGTTGATCTAGAGGGCTTCCGATTGTCTGAGGCAAAGGTCACTGAGCCTGAGGTGGGTGCATTGGTTGAGCAGTTCCGGGACTTGGAGTTCCGCAATCTTCTTAAAAAGTACGTTAGTGATGAGCCGGTACCGGCAAAGAAGAAAAAGAAAAGGGCTAGCGCGACTGTGGAGTTGGAGGAACTCGACACGAAACAGCTGTGCGTTCACTTGCAAGTTGGTCAGGCAGACTTGTTTGGTGAATCGGGAGCAAGAATCGTTGTGTCAGATGGGGCGCAGATGGCGGAGGTTGGTCAGGATGGTCACGATACACTCATTTTAACGTTGAATTCTGCTAAGACGGTTGTTGGCCATGATCTTAAGGCGGTTATGCACGCGCTTTCTTGGCTGCCGGAAGGTCCTGAGCTGTTTGACACCATGGTGGCAGCGTATCTCCTGGACTCTGGTGCGCGGAAGTTTGAGCTCGAGGCGGTCGTTCACGATTATCTTGAAGAAGCCGTTGACCTTTCCGATGGTCAGGACTGCGTCTTAAAGACATGCCAGCTTGTTGATGTGCTCGCAGACACCATCAAGGAGGAGGAGCTGAAGAAGATCGCTTATGAGATTGAGATGCCGCTGATCCCCGTACTCTATCGCATGGAAGTTTCGGGCATCGCACTGGACGAGAAGATGCTCGCAGAGCTTTCAAAGCGTTTCAAGGGCGAGATCGACAAGCTCACAAAGAAGATCACCAAGCTTGCAGGTCGCGAGTTTAATATCAACTCCCCTGCCCAACTTTCGGAGATCTTGTTCGATGATCTTGGACTGCCAACGAAGAAGATTAAGAAGACCAAGACGAGCTATTCTACAGCAGCGAGTGAGTTGGAGAAGTTATGGGAGGCACATAAGATCATTCCGCTGATCTCAAAGTACCGAGAGATTGCGAAGTTGAAGTCGACGTACGTTGATGCACTGCCAACCCTGGTGCAAGACGATGGTCGTATTCATACATCGTTTAATCAGACGGTTGCGGCGACTGGTCGACTATCGTCGTCAGATCCAAACTTGCAGAATATCCCAACGCGCACGCCGCTCGGGAAAGAAATTCGTAAGGCGTTTGTGGCTCCGCGCGGCCGTACACTGGTTGCAATTGACTATTCGCAGTTTGAGTTGCGTATTGCCGCCGTGCTCGCAAAGGATGAGGCGTTTATTGAGGCCTTCAACGAAGGCGCGGATATTCACCGCCGTGTGAGTGCTCAGATTTTGGATAAGCCGGAGGACGAGGTCACAAAAGAAGAACGTTACGCTGCCAAGGCGATTAACTTCGGCATTCTCTACGGCATGGGCTCGCGCAATTTGGCAAAGTCGAGCGGCCTTTCCAAAGAAGAGGCAAAGGAATTCATCGCTCGTTATTTTGATCTTCATCCAGGCATTGGCGACTACATTGATCAAACAAAAAAACGCGCTCATAAGGATGAGTACGTGGAAACCCTCTTTGGCCGTCGGCGGTATTTTCCAGACATCAACAGCGGTATTGGTATGTTGGTCTCCGCAGCCGAGCGCATGGCCGTGAACATGCCCGTGCAAGGCACGCAGGCTGATCTGATTAAGATGGCGATGATCGAAGTTGAGCAGTTCACGCGCGATCGCGAGGATGTTCAGTTGCTGCTACAGGTGCACGATGAGCTCGTGTTTGAGATTGATAGTAAAGCTGTCGAGAAGGTCGTTCCAAAGATTGCCAAGATGATGCAGGGTGTGTGGAGCTCGGACGTACCGCTTGTGGTGAACGTTGAGATTGGAAAAAACTGGGGCGAGATGAGGGCGCTTTAGTTGTCTTCACGTTCGCGAGGCGCGTGGTCCAACAGATCGCGTAACATCTCTACGTTTTCTCGTCGTTTATCAGCCTTGGATTTTAGTCCAGTGATGACTTTTGATGTGAGACGGGGGAGCTGTGATGGGTCGTTTGTCTGACTTTCCAATCCGTAGAAGTCTTTAATTTGGTCGAACGTCATGTCCAGATGTTCGGCTACGTCTTGCAGGCGTTGTGACGGGACGAATTTTTCCGGATCAGACGCGTACTCCATGAGCTCTGGACGCAGCTGCTGCTCCAGCCCTTCTTGCAACAGGAATGTGATCACTGCTTCTGCATTTTTTTCAACCTGCAACTCCAGTGCTAGGTTGGCGATGTACTGTTTTTTTAGACCTTCAAACGTCAGGACGTTCAGGCCATTGATTTTGTGCATGAACCGAGCGTCCGGACGCACAATTTGGGTTTCACGGAAGATTTCAAACGGATACTTGATGTGCACCGGCCCCTTCGGAGTATCGATCTCCATCTTGATATGACCGCCGAGCATTTCGGCACCATTTGGGAATGGGATGTACTCACCACCGTTGTCAAAGGCTACTCCGGGGACGTTTGCGAGGCGTTCGCGAACACGATGCAATGTTTCCTCATTAAACACATTCGCATCAAAGTCGCCCGGGATTTTATCGAGCTCGGGGACGTCATATTTGTTGGCATTCATGTACATGCCAGTACTGGCAAACACGGTGTAGTCTTCAATTCCTGAGAAGACGTCGCTCATCAGCTTAATGGCGGTGTCGGTTGCGTTGCGACGTGTTTCGGGGTCCAACTCCTTACTTTCCACGTCGTAGACTTTCGGCTGTGTCTTGTGTTCTCGTGCAAATTCATTCATACGAGATCTACTTTATCATACTGATCCTAGATGCACGATGACCCCGAACCGACGCGTGTCGGAACGGGGTCAGGGATGAGCCGGGCGCTGGGCCTACGCCGGGATGTCGACGCTCTCGGCCTCTTCCTCTTCCTCACCCACGAGCTGGCGGATGCGGCGCAGGAAGGCCACGTCGTAGCGTTCTCCGCTGGCCATCTGCGTGGAGTGGCGGAAGTGGCCGAACAGCGGCGCGATGGCACGCCACCAGTCCTTGGGCCACGCACGACCGTCGCTGTCGTAGCGGGTCACGCGGTGACGGGTGCAGGTGAGGTGCGCGAGCGATGGGTGGACCTTGGGCAACATCTCGCCGATGTTGACCACGGCTACGCCCTTGCGGGTGCCGGCACCCACCCAGTCGCCATCGATCAGCCCCTGCAGGCCACCACCTCCGTGACTGCCAGCGGCCGTCAGCAGGATGGTGAAGATGCAGATGTCCAGGTGCTGTGCCGAGGGCACGCACGCGTCCATGCCGTGCTCGAGCACGTGCTCGTAGATCTCGACGAGCTGCGGCGAGAGCAACTCCCGGTGGTCGGCCAGGAGTTCTGCTGCCTGTGCACGGTACACGTCGGGGTGCTGGTAGAGGATGGGGCGCTGGATGTTCTCCGCCCCCAAGGCGCGATCGCGCAGGAAGCGCTCACCCAGCTCGTAGTGCTCTTCCACAGCCCACAGAAGGGTCATGTAGAGCTCCATCTGTCCGGCCATCACGTCGGTCAGGGCTGCGCGGAAGCCCTGCAGGTCCGGCCAGAGGTTGGGACCGTAGGGCTGGTCGGCAGGATCCTGCGGCGGCGTCTCCTCGCGGTACATCCAGAAGCTCTTGATGTCCGGTGCGAAGCACCCTCGGGCGGTCTCGGCCCCGAAGGGCGACCAGCCGCGCTGGAAGTGCAGGTCCGGGCGCATCATCGACACCAGCTCAGCGGCCGGACGGCCCAGCAGCTGGTAGATCAGGCGCTGCGCGACCTCCCAGGTCCCCCAGTCGACGGGCGGGTTGGCGATCTGCAGGATGCCCGGCCGCCCCTCGATCCCGGCGACCACGCCGTCGATGAAGTCCGAGGGGCTGGCGAGTACATCACGGTAGTCGATGATCGGAAGGTCAACGGTGGCGGGCATGGCAAGTCTCCTGACAAAGGCCCAGAGGTTGAAGGTGCTAGCTGACGCACCGAGCTTACATGTTATACTGTCGTCATGCAAACCCCTACGTACAAACACGAGCGTGCTCTTCTGGCTCAAGGCTACGCTCAGATTGTGGGTGTCGACGAAGCGGGAGCTGGTGCCTTGGCTGGTCCCGTGGTCGCCGCAGCGGTTGTTTTGCCGTTGGGGGCAGAGATTGAGTTGGTGCGGGATTCAAAGACGTTGACCGAGCGCCAGCGCGACATTGCCTACGACAAAATCATCGAAACAGCCGTGGCTTGGGCCGTTGGCGGAGCGTCGTCACGCGAGATCGACGCCATGAACATCCGCCAGGCAACGTACTTGGCTATGCGCCGTGCGGTCGGACAGGTGAATCAGGCCGACTTTGCACTCGTGGACGCTTGGACCGTGCCAGGATTGTCCGTTGAGCAGCTTGGGATCATCAAAGGTGATCGAGAAGTGACATCGATTGCTGCGGCATCGATTATCGCCAAGGTTACACGTGACCGCATGATGCGCGCGTACCACGATCAGTATCCGCATTACGGCTTTGATGGCCACAAAGGGTATGGGACGAAGGCTCACCGCGATGCCATTGATCGCCACGGTCCATGCGCGATCCACAGACACAGCTATACGCTCGGTTCCGTATGATAAGATGCGCGCATGCTCATCTTTGTCTATGGTGAGAATACGTATTTGAGTCTTCGCAAGCTTTCTACGCTTCGCGAGCATTTTATTGAAAAGCACGACCCCTCCGGCATGAATGTGGCGGAGTTTGTGATTGGGAAAAGCGGCTTGGGCGATGTGATGGCGAGTGTGCAGTCGCCGCCGTTTTTGTCGAAGATGCGTTTGGTGATCGTGAAGGGGCTGTGTGCGACGTATACAACGAAGAAGGATGCGAAGGAGTGGATTGAGGCGTTTGAGCGTGTGCCCGAGTCGACGATTGTGGTGGTTTGGGACGATGTGTCAGTAAAGAAGATGGCGCGTCACGCGATGATCAAGGCGTTCGAGGGCCGTGATGACGTTCACGCGTATCCGTTTGAGGATCTGCAAGGGGCGTCGCTGTCCGCGTGGGCTGCGACGTACGCGCAAGAGATCGGACTGGCGATTGATCGTCGGTTGCTCGAGACGGTTGTCGCGCGCGTCGGTACTGATTTGTGGCAATTGTCTGGTGAGCTGGAAAAGCTCGCGGCGTATGCCAAGGACCAGACGATTGATGAGACGACGATCGACATGCTCGTGCGCACGAATAGCGATGATCAGATGTTTGCTTTGATGGACGCGCTTTCTACCGGCCGTCAGCAGCAGGTTTTGGATCTTCTATCGTCACAGCGACAGTTTGGGACGTCCGATCAGCAGCTTTTTGCGATGCTTTCGCGTCAGATTCGGCTGCTGTTGAGCGTACGTGATTTGCTTGATGAGAGAGGCGATGCCTCAAAGAACGATGTCGCTGACGCGCTGTCATTGCATCCCTTTGTTGCGCAGAAAACACTCGGCCAAGCTCGACGATTTTCAAAAGAACAGCTCCTGCATATGCAGACGCTGCTCTATCGATTAGACCGGTTGATCAAGCACGGCCAGGTGAGCGCTGACGTCGCCGTCGACCGCGCGGTTGTTGGCATGCTCTAGTTGAGCACGGCGTAGCTGAAGTTCACTTTAAACGGAACGCACCACACAAGAACGTGATCGTATACCGAAAGGTCGATCGCGCTTTCGATTTCATAGTTGACGTTTCCTTTGGTCGCTCTGATCTCGCCAAGGTCGATGTAGTCTGTGGCCTCGGTGTCTGTTGCCAGATAGATGTGCAGGTTTGGTCCGTTGACCGTATCGAAGTCCTCGAAGCGCAGGATGCGTTGATCGCCGGACTCGTACACGCTAGCGCTTCCAGCAACGTCGTGAGCGTCGGGAACAAATACGCCTGAAGCGACCTCCACGATGACCTCTGTCTCCTCACCAACCTCGACCTCGACTTCCGGCATCGGCTCGTCCATCTCAACAGGTGGCAAGATTTCCATTGCTTCCTCTTCATCCTCTAGCTCCTCTAGCTCTTCTGGCTCCTCTAGCTCCTGCGCGTCATCAAAAGCCAATTCATCGTCCACCTCGACGACGCGCCACAGCGGCGAGAGCAGATAGTAACCAACGGCGATTACGATGACAGCGAGGATAATCAGTAGTAGTTTTTTCATACGTCCTCATAGTATCCATTCTTGACAAAAATCGCTAATTCTTCTACACTTCCGTCGTCTCAGACAGGTTGATTCCCCTGGCTCTCAAAGGAATCGAGAATTAACAAGACATCTGTGCCACAACTAGCAAACGCAAAAAAGGCTCTGCGCCAGAGCAAGAAGCGCTACGCGCGCAACAAGCTCGTACGCGCTGAGATCGACTCGCTGCGCCGACGCTTTCGCAAGCTCGTGGAGGCCGGCAAGCAGGACGAGGCCAAGGCAATGATCCCGCTGATGGACAAGAAGCTTGATAAAGCGGTTACGAAGAACATCTTCAAGAAGAATAAGTCCGCCCGAATTAAGTCTCGCCTGAGCAAGGCGCTCGCTCGATCAGCAAAATAACAAAGACGCCCGCAAGGGCGTTTTTGTGTTACTCGATGGCTGGCTTAACTACCTCATCCAGCTCGATGACCTCTTCCCTTGCGCCGTCGGTGATGCGGATGACGTCTTTGCTGACTTTCTTGAGCTCACCGCTTGTTTGATTGTATTGGTTCACGACCGTTGAGAGGTTCTTACCGAGTCGCTCGTGCGTATCTTTGTACGCAGCAAAGTGTTTTCCAAGCTCCCCTACCCGTTTGATGATCTCTTGCGTTGATTTCTCGATCTCGAGTTTACGAAGGCCCATCAAGACGGTCTGCAGGTACGCATAGAAACTCGTTGGCGACACGAGCATGACGTTTTTTGAGAACGCGTACTCAACCAAGTTATGGCTATTGATGCCAGAACCGACTTCAGCATTGAGCAAGTTGTAGTACACGCCTTCTGCTGGAATAAACATGAAGGCAAAGTTTGTTGTATCAAACTCTGGACGGATGTATTTCGCTGTCTCATCAATGCGCTTTTTCACGTCTGCCTTAAAGCTTTTTTCAAGCTTGTCTTTTGTTTCTGCAACTGTTTCAGCCATCATGCGATTGTAGTTTTCCAATGTAAATTTGGCATCAATCGGGATGACCTGATCGTCGACAAAGATGACGGCATCGGCGATAAGCTTCTGACCGCTCCCCTCGTCTTCACCAACGTGATACTGCATTTGGTACATCTGTTTGGTTGGCATCACGTTTGAAAGAAGTGTTTCAAGCCAGTACTCACCAAGAACTCCACGTTGCTTTGGATTTTTAAGGATGTGCTGGAGATTCTGCAACTGCGAGGAGAAGTCCAATACCTGTTTGTTGGTCTTATCAAGCTCTGTGAGGCGCTGTGTGACGTCCTGAACGATCTTTGACGTCTGATCAAACTGTTTTTGCATCGATGCGTGTGAATGACGCATCCCCTTCCCCAGTTGGTCTTCGACACGTTGTAGTTGACCCTGCATTTCTTTACGATGGTCGTTGGTTGTACGCTGAAGTTCCTCTCGCAATGTGCGGAGCTCGTTGTTAATATTTTGCGACACATCTTGGCTAGATGTGGATGACCGTTTTATGAGGAAAACGACGATAGCACCGACAACGATGCCGGCAAGAATGTAGAGCAGTTCTGTCATAGGAATTCTATTTTAGCAGATTTCAGAATACGCCACCGGGTGGCGTATTAGACGAATTGATTACGGTTCGATACACTCGGTATAGTTGTCTAAAATGTTTAATCCATTTTACGACACATAGCTCAAGGTTAAACCTTGGCGAGGTCTAACCTTGAAAGATGCGGCCCTGTAGCTCAATTGGATAGAGCAACTCCGTCCTAAGGAGAGGGTTGAGGGTTCGAATCCCCCCAGGGCCTCCACTGAATCCAGAAGCTTGTTAATTTGTCCTGTCGCGGCGTTGCATCTGCGCGCTTCGACGTCGTACAGGAAGTACGACTTTCTGTAGTGCTCGATGCGCCTTGCGACAGAACAAATTTCCTGCGCTTCTGAATCCAGATACGCAACAGAACAAAATAGCTTCGTTCATGAAGTCAGACACTTAAATGCTCCAGTTTAGGCAGTTAAATAGATCACCAGCGTCTCTGAATCCAGAACTTATTATCCGATTGTTGTTCACATGAAACACACCTATGATCACTTGCAAATTTGAAGCAGGGAATCCAGCAGAGTTGCGTCATGTGACCGTTATTGGTCTTGTGATGAAGGAAGGGAAGTTGTTGTTGGCAAAGCGTTCAGACAAGATGCGCCTTGAAGCAGGGAAGTGGGGCCCTCCTGGAGGGTTTCTAGATCGTGGGGAAACGGTGATCGAAGGCGTCAAGCGAGAGCTTCTAGAAGAGACCGGATACAGCGCTGAGGTTGTTTGCCTGTTTCGGATCAACAGCAATCCAGGACGTCCAAAAGAATTGGAACGGCAAAATGTTGACATCATTTTCATGTTCGATGGCAAGGAGAAGGTCGGAGAACCAGACGACGAGACCGCCGAGTTGAAATGGTTCGAGCTTGATGCGCTGCCGTCTGAGGATCAGTTCGCTTTCGATCACTACGCGAGTGTTCAGCTACTCATCAAGCATCTAAATGAACCCCTCGATCTTCCGATCCTAGATTGATATAGACACTATTTCACCTAGAATAATGTCTACTCTAGACTTGACAAATAGAAATGTCAACATTTGGCGTTTATCCACAGAAAAGGAGGCAATTTAATTGGGTGCCCTTTCTTTTATCCACAATTTTGGCGTTGTCATCTAAGTTATTTGGCTAGTATTAGCATAATAATAAACGTGTTCAACTTTGACGCAAAAATGTGTTCAATTTATAATTGTTGTGTATGAATGCACGCACAGCATTCCCCCTAATCCTTTGTGCATTTGTATCGCTCCTTTTAACTCAGGCGACGCATGCACAGATGTCGTCAACCAATTACCGAATCGATTGGGATGCTATTAGTGCTGGTGGGGACAGTTCCAGCTCATCATCCTCGTACATCCTTCGAGACACAGTTGGTGGCACGGCAGATGGCAATGCGACGTCGACGAGTTATTCGTTCGATGCTGGCTATCGCGGAGGAGTTTACGATCGGGTCGTCGACTTCAGTGTCTTTTTGCAAGACCGATCCAGCCAGGTCGGCGCAACAACGCTCTCAGGAACAACTGTGACCCTTTCCAGCGTAAGTGGGTTTAGCGCTAATGAAATGGTTGCCATTGTTCAAGATGAGGGTGCGAGCCAGTTAACCGGTATTGGCAGGATTAGTTCCATCTCAGGTTCCGATCTTGTTCTTGATGCCTTGACTGGTGATAGTCTGACAATCGACGGATCGAATGACGTTGTTTATCGGCTCGACAGCACAACGTTAAGTTTAGGAACGCTGAGCACCTCAACGGTCTCCACGGCACTCATTGCTTGGGAGGCGACAGGAGATGTAGATGATGGATTCGACGTGTACATTGTTGAGAGTGGAGATATTGCAGACGGTGCTACGGTTATCTCGGATGTGACAGACGGCACGGTTACGGCTGGATCAAGTGAGTACGGCGCTCGTTCCTCGGACACGAGTATTGCGACGTCTACATTTGATTCACAGGACACAGCGATTACGACAACTCCTGCGGTCATTGCAACGCACACCGCGGCAACGTTTGAGGCGAGAAACTTTTTGACGCTGAAGGCTGCAATTGACAGCAGTCAGTCAGGAGGAACGTATTCACAGACGCTGACAGTTCTGTATGTCGGTGATTACTAAGGTCGGATGTTTGGTTGTTTGTGCCACGTTCTTGCTGGTAGCACAGGCGCAAGCAGAGGAGCTGTGGCCAGAGAGTTTTGATGTAACCGTCGAGCCAGGATCAGGAGGAACGGCTGAGCTCGCTCTCGTTAATGATCGAGAGGAAGATGCGACGTATGCAATAGATCTTTTACAAGTGCATATTGGTGAGACGCACGAGGAGATGGCATTTTCGTCTTTGGACGACGACGTTGCCTCCTGGATCATTCTTGATGATGATGCGCTCTCGCTTGCTGCGAATACACAAGGAACGATTGGTTTAACCATCGCCCCTCCTGAGGATGTGGATCCAGGTCTTGTGACGATCGGAGTGCAAGTCACTCGATTGAATCAGACGACGCTAGGCGTGGGGGTGCAAACCGCGATCGTGTCACTCGGATTCATCAGTGTTGGAGCATTGGAGGAAGACTACGAGTGGCTTGATGTAGATATCGACACCGCCACGGGATGGTCGCTGCCGGTGACCGGTTCCATACGTGTTCGCAACGAGGGGGAACGCGTCGTGATCCCACAGGGGACGATGCGTATCACTAGCCTGTTTGGCCGAGAGGTCGCTCTCCAGGAAGTCAACGTGGAGGGCTCACGAGTTGTGGGCGGGCAAACGCGCTCCTTCACAACGCATTGGGGAGAGCAGGAAGATCAACCCGATCAACCGTTTGCGATCGGTATCTTCACTGTCGACCTTGAGCTACAACCATGGGAAGACGCAGAGGTGTTCTATGCTCGTCAACACATCGTCCTCTTTCCATGGCGCGGCGCACTCATTGCGCTCGCCATTCTCGGTCTTCTTGCCTGGATGCATAATTTTTCCCGGTCCAAAGTATGACCCGCACGTTTCGTGCAATTTTGTGGATCGTCCTGATAACCTTGAGCGCCCTTTGGGGGCCTTGGGCGTCTTTTACATTGGCGGCAACAACGGTCACAGACGCGTACGACCAGCCGTCGTCTCTCAAGGTTTCAACAGCATCCAATCACAAGATTGTCTTCACCGCCTCTGAGGCGATTGATGAAGGCGAGACCGTGAGCGTGAGTTTCCACACGTCGTTTACAACGTCATCTATTACAGAAGATGACATTGATATTGACGACGATGGAGTAGATCTCACGACAGCGGCAAACTGTACGGGAACGGAACAAGCATCTGTAACCGTGGCATCGAGCACCATCACCTTCACGATTTGTAGTGGTGATGGTGGCGCGATAGCGAGCGCGAGCGTGGTCACCATTGAGATCGGTACCAACGCAACAGCATCAGGTGCTGGTACGAATCAAGTCACAAACCCCGCCAACGCCGCAACGTACTTTTTGGACATCGGAGGTACGTCTAGCATGACCGGTTCACTTGGCATGCCTATCGTTACTGACGATGATGGGTCGGTGAGCCTTGTTGTCCCAGCTAGTGGTGGCGGAGGCGGAGGCGGCGGCGGTGGCGGCGGAGGAGGAGGTGACTCCGGCGACGGCGATTCGGGTGATGGGGATTCCGACTCGGATACAGATTCCGATACTGACACCGACACTGATTCAGACACGGATACTGACACGGATACAGATACTGACACCGACACCGATTCTGATTCGGACACAGATACGGATTCTGATGGAGATTCGGACTCTGGAGATTCCGGCGACGGAGACTCCGGTTCGGACTCTGGTGATGGTGGAGGATCTGGATCAGGCGACGGTGACGATGGAGGCGGAGGCGACTCCGGTGACTCTGGAGATTCCGGCGACGGTGGAGGGGCCGGAGCTGGAGGCGATGACGGTGACGATGGAGGCGGTGGATCTGATGATCGCCGCGGAGCTGACACCACGGTCTCCAGTGATGATGGAGATATCGTGCTTGGCGAAGACGAGGACATCGACGTACTTCCGGACACGGATGTACGTGTTCGTGTTGACGTCGAGGACGAGGAAGACGTGAGTGAGGTCACGGTCCTGATCGACGGCGAAGAGTACGAGCTTGTCGAGACGACCGAGGGCGTCTACGAAGGAATCGTTGAAACACCTGCAAGCGACGCAACCGTAACTGTTGTTGTTGAGTACGATGACGGCGAGGTGCTAGAGCTGGAGTATGACTGGGATGCGCAGGCGCCAGGTCTGGTGTACGAGATTGTGGAAGGCGACCGTGTACCCGTTGACGGAGCGGTCGTGATTGCGTACGAGCGTGACGGCGATGTACTCGATCAGTGGGATGGCGCTGATTACGATCAGACGAACCCTGTCATTGTCAGTAGCGATGGAACGTTTGCGTGGTATGTGCCAAATGGTTCCTATACGGTGACAGCTGGTAAGTCTGGCTACGCAGACGTACAGAAGAACGTGGTTGTTTCAAACGGCATTCTGAATCCGCAGATCGAGCTTGAGCGCGAGGAGGAAGACGTGATCGTTGACGACACAACCGACGATGAACCTGAGACGGCTGTTGGAGCGGTCGTGGAGACCGTTTCTGACATCGCCGAGACAATCACGGAAGATATCGCCGAGGCCGTTGAAGTCATCAACGTCATTCGTGAACTGCCAGAGGTACAGACCGCTGCAGAGGTTGCTACACCCGTGACAGCTGTTGCAGCAGCAACAAGCGTTGGTGTCCTTGCAACATCCTTCAACCTGCTCAACTACCTGCGGTATCTCTTCACGGCGCCGATTCTGTTCTTTGCGCGACGCCGACGGCAGAAGTTCGGTACAGTCTACAACGGTATTACCAAGATGCCGGTCGACTTGGCTATCGTGCGTTTGTACAACGAGCAAGGACGCATCGTACAGACGCGCGTGACAGACAAAGAAGGTCGATTCTTCTTCAAAGCGGCAGCCGGTCGATACACGCTGGTCGTTGCCAAGGCAGGATTCGTCTTCCCGAGTGATTACATGCAAGGGAAGTCGCAGGACGGTAAGTTCTTGGACGTTTACACAGGCGGCACCATTGAGGTCACGGACGATCAAGTCTTGCTTACGCCCAATGTTCCGGTAGACCCTGACGACGCAGAGAATCTGCACACGCCAAAACGGCTGGTGATGATGCGCTTCCTGCGCGTGTTCCAGCACGTACTGGCGATTGCAGGACTCATTGTTGCCATCGTGGTGCTCGTGATTCAGCCGACGCTGTTCACCTTGATTCTGGTACTCATTCATATCTTCATGTACGCCGCGACAGGCATTCTCACGCGACGTCTGAAGAAGCAGAAAGGATGGGGTATTGTGCGAGCGCGAGTTGGGAATACAGCGGTGCCAAACACGGTGGTGCGTCTCTTTGAGCCAAAGTACAACAAGTTGATTGAATCAACACTGACGGACGGCAAGGGGCATTACGCCTTTATGGCAGGACCCAATGAGTATTATGTGACGTTTGAAAAGCCTGGCTTTGAGAAAGCTGAGGTGCGCCCTATTGATTATTCTGATAAAGAGGAACCAGAGTTGATCTCTGTTGATGTGCACTTGGAGCACGACAACCCCGAGGCGTAGTTGGTGCATACATGTCTGACGATCTCAGACATGTGGGTATCAACCCACAATCCCTATGAGACATCGATTGAAATCTTTACGTGAGCTGTCTGTACGCATCACAGTGTTGTTTGTGATGTTGCTTGTGATTTCTCTGGGATTTGGCGTGACGTTTACGGGACTTCAGAACGTACAGGCCGTCTCGCCACCGAATATTGTTTCCTATCAAGGTCGTGTCCTGAATACTAACGGCGTTCCCGTAGCAGATGCATCGGTGGACATGAAGTTTGAGTTGTATAGTGCGGTGACGGGCGGGACCTGTTTATGGTCGAACTCGTCTGCAGATTGTGACACGAATACACCCGCTTCTACGACCGCACGCACCGTCACGCTAACGACTGGACTATTTACGGCGCGACTTGGTGATACAGCTGATTCGTGGGCGGCAATTGGTGTAGACATTTTTGATGACAACGCCGCCGTTTTCTTACAAGTCTACATTGAAGGAGAAGCATTGACGCCGCGCAAACCAATTGATGCCGTGCCATATGCGCTTAATGCTGAGTCGTTGGATGGATTGGATTCAACGGAGTTTGATCTTGATCGCGTTTACGACAATGACAGCAATAAGATTTTGAATGTTGATACAACTGATTTGGAATTCTCTCTTGATGCGGCAGGTCTGGATTTGATCGTCGACATGCAAAGTGACGGTGATTTCATCTTGCACGATGCCGGTACAGAATTTTTGTCCATTCAGGACGACCGTCAGGTTGAATATACCTACAACGGGACAACAACTCCTGCAATCACGTTGCTTGGCGATAGCCTTACAACCGGCACAGCGATGAGCTGGTCTCTTGATGCACTCACGACGGGTCTGGGCATCCATCTTGAATCCACGTCATCGGCGTTGACATCGGGTAATCTAATTCGTTCAGACCACACAGCAACGTATACAAGTGGTACGACGGCGTACACGGGCAAAGGTCTGGACATCGTTCGTGATATTACTGCCGACGGTGGAACGACCACAGTGAACCTCAGCGGTCCGTACGTTACGATTACGAGCGCCGCCGCAGCAACAAACGGTGGAACGCTGACAGAGACAGGTCCATTGTTTAGTGTCACACAGAACAACACGAGCGCAAGTAGTGCGTCGATCTATATTGACGCAAATCAGTCAGGTGGGCGAGGATTGTCCATTGATTCAGAGGCGACAACAAGCGATGGAGCATTGATTGATGCTTCAGCCATCACGACCGGTAGCGTGTTGAGCCTTATCGGTGGTAATTTTACAGATGACAGTGGTCTCGCTCTTGCGATCGATGTGACCGAGTCGACGGAGACCGCCGACGTTGTTCGATTACAAACAGATTTCAGTTCATCCAACAACAACGTCTTCCGTATTGAGGCCGACGGTGAGGTCTTCTCTGATATCGGATTCACCGCAGGCGCTTTCTCTACGAATTACATGGATGGAGAGATTCAAACAACGGCTGATTTGTTGCTCGACATCGACGGAGGTGATCTGACCTTTGATCAAGCAACGATTATTGGTGATGGAGGTGACGCATTGACGATCAATTCAAACGGTACACTCACAATCGATGACACGGTCTTGGTGGCCAGCGCTCAGCTGGAGGTCCGTTCGGGTGGAAGTAGCGACCTCACACTCGATTCAGCGTCGGGCATTGTCTCTACTACCAGCGGGGACGATTTCGCCGTTGGTCAAGCAGCTTTAGCGGCAGCCTTTTCTATCGACGAGTCAAACAACTTGATGCGGCTTGGTGATGGTTCTGGAACCAACGCGTCGTTCGATATGTATTCGAGCACTGGCGATACAGGTAACATTGCCTACTCCGGTGATGCATGGAGTCTTTCTGGAGGAATCATCACTCATATCAGCAATTCTGATTATGGTGCTGCTCCTGGAGCGGTGTATTCGATTGATACGGCCGTGAACACAACCAACGCTCCGACGGGTGGTGCGGGCGTGTACACGATTTCAGGTTTCCACGCGAACGTGACAAATGATATTGCTGAGAACGGTGGAGGAGAACAGCATGAGCCTGTTGGTGTCTTTGCAGAGGCTTATAACTCAACAGCCAATGGACAGGTGCAGAACCTGCTCGGAATGAAGTCTATCTCAGAGAATCAATCTACGAACGCGAGTGCGGTTGGATCCAAGGTGGTTGGTGTGCTTGGACAGGGAAATAACAACGCTGCAGCAACGACCGTTGCGAATGTTGCCGGAGTGGAAGGAGAGGTGAATGCCTTGGCTGGAACCATCACAACGGCAAAGGGTGTGGCGGGAGCGGTCTCAGGTGCTGGAACAGTGACAACGGCTATGGGAGGTGAATTCACGGCAACCCTAGCTGGAACAACACGTATCGGTGTCATCGGAGCAGCCGCTGGTGGAACGAATAACTATGCCGGCTACTTCCATTCCGCGGCAACTCACATTGAGAGCACGGTTACACCATCAACGGCTAATGTAGCGACAGGTGCTGGAGATCTGTTTGTTTGGGATGCCCTTGAGATCGATGGATCTGGAACAACGACCAGCCAGGTGATGACCGTTGACGCAAGCACGGCAGCGTTCATGGCGTCGTTTGTAAACGGCGGAAACAATGATAACCGTCAGGGTATCTCTATCCAGGGTTGTCTGAATACGAATCCGTCAACGTCATGTAACCTTATCGAATTTAGAGATGGAAACGGAACAACGCTTGGTGCGGTTGAGGGTGACGGAGCGGGCGGTGTCACCACAGCTGCTGCAGGATCTGACTATGCTGAGCTGTTTGATGGTACATATGCCGACTTCTCAGAAGGTGATGTTGTCGCCCTGAACGCATTGGGCGAGGTTATTGTTGCCTCAGATTCAGAAGATGTCATTGGTGTGCTATCTATCGCTCCAAACACCCTAGGTAACTGGGTCGATGGTTGGCGGGATCTAGGAACGTACGTTCCGGTCGCTCTATTAGGACAGGTTCCAGTGAGCGTGAACACCGAAGGCGGATCGATTGCTGTTGGTGACCATCTGACCCTTTCTTCAACCACTGGTGTTGCCAAGAAAGCAACAGGTGTGGGTTATGTACTTGGTCGTGCGCTGGAATCGCACAGTTCAGGGACGGGAACAATTGAGATTTTCATCCAACCAGGATGGCATGGTGTTGATGCCCTTATAGACGATGACGGAGACGTCGCCGTGTCGTCAGCCCTTACGATGTTGGGTAACACAGATAGTACAATCGAGATGACCATGTTTACCGACGTGACGGACAGTAGCGACTACAAGCTTTCCATTTTGAATGACGACGACGATGAGGTGGCATTTGTAAACAATGAGGGCGACTTGGCAATCGCTGGACGTTTGTATCCATCAGATCGAGGATCGTTGCAGACGGATAAATACATTTACTACGATGGTTCCTCTGGTCCAGGCGGCGACTTCATGCGCACCAATGCTTCAGGTTGGGGAGCGGGATCATACGATTTTGCCGAGATGTTCCCTTCAGCGCAGGCGTTGGCACCAGGAGAGGTCGTCATTTTTGCCGAAGATGAAGAGCACATCGAACGCTCCGACGGCACAACCTACGATCAGCGTATTGCAGGTATCATCTCAACGCAGCCAGGGTTCCTTGCTGGAGAGAACATCGACGGTCATGTGCCTGTGGCCCTTTCTGGACGTGTACCAACGTATGTTTCTGGAGAGAACGGCGACATTGCCGTTGGCGATCCACTGACAACCTCTTCAAAGGGTGGGTATGCCATGAAGGCAGACGAAGCCGGTCCAATTGTTGGATACGCAATGGAAACATTCTCCGGCGATGTTGGCGCTATCACAGTGTTCGTTCGACCGTCCTACTATGACGGAGGTCCAGTTGATGACACGCCGCTTGCCGACAACGTTATTTCAAATCTTGCCAATGCATCCACGTTGGATCTTTCAGGAACGGTGAACTTCAACTCTGGTCAGATCATCAATGTCGCAGCGATTACTGGCATGGGTCAGCAGTGGGCGATTGCATCGGACGGAACCATCCGTACGAAGGGCGAGGTGATCCAGCTTGTTGACTCTCATCAGGGCGAACAAATCGAAACGTATGCAACGTTCTCGCGCGAGCACACGATTGAGCTTTCCGGAACCGCTGAACTTAGGGATGGTGCGGCGGCCGTGAACTTTGAGCACGAAGATGCGGCGTTTAACGACATCATCGCAAGCAACGTTCCATATCGTGTGTACCTCACTGCGGATGCTCCAACAGGACCACTCTATGCCGTGAACCGCGACAACGAAGGCTTTAGCATTCGTGAGTCGGTGATTGGTGAAGAACGATCATGGGCAAATGTAGACTGGATGGTCGTTGCATATCACAAGGACTACGTTCCAGACGAGGACGAAGAGGTAGTTGTTGAGGAAGAAGAGGAAGAGGTCGTAGAAGATGCGTCGAGCGCTGCCGAGGAGGTCGTTGAGGACGAGTCTGACGAGCCGGAGGTAGCGGAAGAAGTCGTCGAGGAATCAGATCCTGTTGAGGAAGAGGTAGCGGAGTCTGAGGTCGTGTCCGAAGAGGAAGAGATCGTAGAAGATGCGTCGAGCGCTGCCGAGGAGGTCGTTGAGGAGCCCGCGGCAGAACCAGAGGTCGAGGAGGAAGCCGCTGAGCCTGAGCCCGAGGTGATCGAAGAAGAGGTTGTTGAGCCAGAGCCTGAGGTCGCGGACGAGCCCGAGGTAACACAGACGCCTGACCCAGAGCCTGAGTCCGACGCAGCACAGGAATCTGAACCAACAGCTGAAACAGACAGCGATCCTGTGATAGAATAAGAGGCATGAACGCCTCAAACAAACAAACAGCCCGTCTTGCGCGATGGTACCGATCGGTGGCGCACGGGTTGTTTTATCTTTTGACGTTTGCCATTCCACTGCTCGCTTTGCCGTGGACCCTCGATGCCCTGGAGGCGAACAAGCAAACGTTGTTGATTCTTGGTAGCGCGCTGGCCATGATCGCGTGGCTCGGTGCGATGGTTGTGGAGCGTCAAGCGCGTCTGCGCACGCACGCGTGGTGGTGGGTACTGTTGGCGTTTGTGATCGGTGTGATCATCTCGGCTGGATTTTCCTTTGCGCCGTTTACAAGCTGGGTCGGCCAAGCGGGGCAGGAATATACGAGTGTTTTGTCACTTATCGCGTTTGGAAGTCTGTTGTTTATCGGCGCACATACGCTATCGCAGACGGTTACGCAGCAGCGCGTGTTGAGCGCTTTGTTTATTGGCTCTGCTATTGTCGCCCTTCTCGCGTTGGCGCAGTTGGGATCATGGAGTGCTATTGAGTTAATCGGAACATCTTATGCCATGGGTACGTACCTCGCTATCATGACGATTGTGGCGGCGAGCGTATGGCTTGTGCAAGATGCTTCATCGAAGCGACCTATCGTTCCAAGAGGTTGGCTTGGCGGCGTAATTCGTTTTGCCATGTTGGTGACCATGATCGGCTCAACGATCGTTCTGTTGGCAATGGATTTTTGGCTCTTCTGGGTAATGCTTTTGGTCGGCACAGCTCTCCTCTTCGGTTTTGCAATGCTGCGAGTGAATGAGTTCCCACGTGTCGGACGCTTCGTGGTACCAATGGCGCTTTTTGTTATGGCTCTTCTATTCCTGTTTTTGCCGAGCGTCATCCCAAACACGTTCCCATCTGAGCTGACAACGTCCTACACGTATAGTTGGGATATCACAAAGCAGACACTCGCAGGTGAGTCGTGGGCATTTGGCTCCGGTCCAGGGACGTACGTGATGGATCACGCCAAATATCACTCGGCAGAGATTAACGAGACCTTGGTGTGGGATGAGCCGTTTGATCGTGCTCCTAGCCATTTGATGACCATGCTCGCAACTTTTGGAGTGATTCCAACCCTGTTATATTTGCTGTTGATTCTGTGGCTCGCAGGCATGAGCTTAATGCAGTTGATGAAACGATCACAACCGCACGATGAATGGAAGATAACATTTGTTACGTTCGGAGGCTGGACGTTGAGTGTTATTGCGCAGGTCTTTTATCCAAGCAACATGACGCTGTCGTTTCTCTTTTGGCTACTGACCGCGGTGCTTGTGTCGCAGGTTCTGCTCAAGGAGCGAACATTTGTCTTTGCGCGTTCATCGCGCGCGGCACTCCTTACCACGTTTGGGTTTGTTGTAACCAATATTATTTTGCTAACTATGCTGTTTGTCTCTGGCGCTCGCTACACGGCGGAGATTGCGTTTGCTAAGGCGGTAAGATCAAGCGAGCAAGGAGCGACCATCGATGAGGTGATTGAGAATCTGAATGCCGCAGCGAAGTTTAATCGTTGGAGCGACGTCTATCAGCGAAATCTTGCGCAAGCATACCTTTCCAAGACTGCAGAGCTTGTCTCTGATCCAGAGGTGTATCCAGGAGACATCGAGGTAGCGGTAACCCAATCTTTGGAGTCCGCAAAGGCAGCGGTTGATCTATCGACGTCTAATGTTTTCAACTGGAGTTTGTTGGGAGATGTCTATCGTGAGGTTGCACCACTTATCTCCGGTGCCGATCTATATGCAATTGAATCGGCACAGCAAGCCATTGTTCTTGCGCCGAACAATCCGAAGTACTACGTAGCACTAGCACGTGCGTATATTGTTCGCGCTGATCAGTTGGCTATTTTAGCAACAAGTGAGGATGAGGAATATGCAGCGCAAGCTGACGCAGAGCGCACATTGGCACTTGAGGCAGCGATTGCGTCTCTCGATCAGGCATTGGTACTCAAAGATGATTACGTTACGGCCTATTACTATCTCGCCTTGTCCTACGAACGTGCCGGCAATGTGTCTGAAGCCATCGATCGCATGGTTGTGCTGCGCG
>CAYFME010000010.1:0-49053 GCA_964344145.1 uncultured Gammaproteobacteria bacterium | reverse complement strand
TATGCAAAAACTGGAAGAACGTGACTGGTGGTCCGAGCTCGTAGAGCTCAAGGACGTGATGTCCCTGCGTGAGCTCAGCTCGCGCTTCGGGTGTGCGCCCGCGGCGATCTCCAACGCGCTCAAGCGCAACGGACTGACGCGCGTGCACTCGCCCCCGGGTCCACGCGACAAGCGCGATCCGAACTGGACCGATGCGGCGCGAAAAACGCTGGCGAGTGCCGGTGACGCTCCGCCGGTCCCGACTGCCTCAGCCGACGCGGCGCCCGCACCCAACACGGATCCGACGCACCCGCTCGCGCACGAGGATCCGATCGCGTGCACGCCACTCAAAGGCTTCGCACACCTCGCAGGCAAGTACATCGATCGCGAGGTCGCGGAGCGGGCGGGCGTGAGCGTGAGCGCGGTGACGAACTTCCGTCGTCGCCACGGCATCACGGCTGCGACCCGTAGCAACCTGGGCGGAACCTCCCCCTCGCCTGCGGCCGGAACGACGGCGCCCAGCGACACCGGCGAGCTCGGCTTCCTGGTGACCCTGCGTGACGCCGACGCCGCCATGGTCGTGGTCGCCGTGGACATCATCGCGGCAGCGCAGCTCGTGCACGATCGCGGCCACGGCATGCCCACGAGCATCAAGGAGCTCGGCCGCACCATCTCGAGGTGACGAACCTCGCCCAATCGACCACTCGGAGTCGATTCGATAGAAGCCCCGCACCACACTCGTGGTCGCGGGGCGTTGATGTTGTAGACGCACCGAACCCCCGACATGCACGCGCATGCGGGGGTTCACGACGTTGTCGACAGGTTCAGGAGCCTCGGAGCTCGAGCCCGCGGGCGATCTCATGGGCGATCCGACGACAGGCATCTGCTCGACTGGGAAGGCCGTACCGGCTGACCGCCAGACGGATCGGGCTGCCGATCACGAGGTAGTCCACCCCGCTGGCGATGGCTTGCTCAGGCGTCATCACTCGGTCGGGATCCTGATCCTCGGGCCACGACCACTCGGGACGGATGCCCGGGCAGATCATCAGCAGGTCATCGAACTCGCGCATGGTCCGCAGCAGCGCAGCCTCGGCGGGAGCGCACACGAGCGCACGGATCCCGGCCTTCATGGCCATGCGAGCGAACTGAACGACCTTCTCGTTGGGTTCGGTGCCGAAGATGCTCACGCAGGTGTCGGCATCGATCGACGTCAGGACCGTCACCGCAATGGCGATAGAGCTGGAGCCCTGTTGGTACTGCCCGACCGGGACCAGCGCCTTGGGGCCGATCGACGCGTGAACCGTGAAGCCCCACGGATCGAAGCTCGACAGCGCACCGGTAGCGCCCTCCATGGTCTTGTCGATGTCCGCGAACTTGCCGTCGTACATGATCTGGTTGCCGATCAGTTCCGACAGTTCGAAGACCGCTTGGGCATGCTCCAGCGCGACGTCCAGGTTCGGAGCACCCCAGAGACCGCCGAAGACGAACGTCTGGAACTCCAACCCCAGCTTCATCACGCCGACATGCGGCATGACCTCCTCGACCAGTGTGCGAGCCGCGGCCACGTTGGACACGTCGACCGCGTGGATGATCCTCTCATGGGGCTGCATCAGCCACCTCCTTGGAAGCGAGGAACTCGGCACCGTGGCCGAGCACGACGTTGACCTGGACACCATCTGCGCACTGCGGGCACGCGTCCGCCGGGTAGCGCTCGAGCGTCATGTGCGCCAGGGCGGTGGCTGGCGCACCGATCTTGGCCGCGAGGTCCTCGGGCGTGAGACCACTGCGGTCGACCAGAGCGAAGGTACCAACGACCTGGTTGCAGAAGCACGCGGCCGTGGTCACGACGCGAGCGCTGGAGCCGCCGGTGTTGATGATGTCCTCCACCACGGCGACGTCGCGCAGCGCGAGCAGCCATCGATCCTGCTTGCGCACCTGGAAGCGACCACCGTCGACCTTCACGGCCTCCACGCACGGGACCATGTAGCCCACGCGCGCGGAGAGCAGCCGAGCCACCTCGTGACCGAGCTGCACCGCTCCGTGCTGCGGAGCGACGATCGCGAGGCTACCCGTGTCCTCGATCGCGTCGGCAATCGCCTGCGCGGCCTCGCGCAGCAAGACCACGTTGCGCGGATCGTAGATCACCCGCTTGTTGACGTAGATGGGACCGTGATCGCCAGCCGCGTAGACGAAGTGGTCCAAGATGACCATCCCCGCCTGACGGAATCGATCTTCCCAGCTCGACTCACTCATGCCTATCTCCTGGATCTAAAGGCGTCGTAACTTTGACATACATAGGATAGAAATACAATTCTGTGCAGCCTCTCTGGGCCCAAAATGACGAGCTACGTCGTTATGGAACCTTGTTTTCATCGTCGCCGTAGCTATGGCTACGACTCCTTGAAAACATTCCATGCCTTGTATCTCGTCATTTTGAGCTCCAGAGATGCCTGCGTTCACAGGTGGCACCCAAGCCAGATCATGGTTTTCATCCAAATTGTTGAACAGCTTCGAAAGTGATGCCATAGCATCATTGAGAAGATGTGAAGCAATTTGGGGGAAACCTGGCTGGCTTGGGGGCTGAACAAAATTGTATTTCTATCCTTAACAGCCGTTGCAAGAACGGCCGCTTTTGGTACCGGGGACAGGACTCGAACCTGCACACCTTACGGCACGTGCTCCTAAGGCACGCGTGTCTACCAATTCCACCACCCCGGCCCAATTGGCTCGGCAAGCATGCCAGAAAAGTCGCTTTTGATCAACCCTTCAAACCTCCTTCAACCCACGCCACTCCAGCCTCCTCAAACTTCTTTCTTAAATCGGCCTTTACAATATTGAGCAAATCTTGAACTTCTGGAAAATGATGCACCGCTTCATCAAACGCCTCCACTGCCTGATCCGCATAGTCACTATGAAACTCCTCAGGGATATACGCCTTCACCCCGCGGTCGGCAATGTGCAAAAACGCTTCGAGCTTATCCAAGGCCCGAACAAACTTTGCCTCCAGCGATTCTTGATCTTCATACTCCGCCCACAACTCATGAATCCAATCGCCAAACGACAAGCCTTGCGTCATCTCAATCATCGCACGCTCCTCAAGAACCTTCTTGTCATCCTTGGACCGCTCTCCAGAAATCACCTGGTACGCATCGACGTCCCCTGTTTTTATCTCTACCAAATCGTGAAGAAGGGCCAGTGAGACAGCCTTGCTGACATCGATCGGCACTTTGCACTCCGTCGCAACGACAATCACCATCAGCGTAAGCCGCCAAGAATGATCGGCGACCGAATCCCCCTCCGTTGGAAGGGAGCTTGTGTACCTGGGCACTTTCTTTAGCAAGTTGCACCGTTGAAGAAACGTAAAGATATCCTTCACGCGCGTAGATTGCATATCATCGTATGGCATATGAATAAGGATAGCACGAAGACCACATAGTGGACTTCGACCACCCACGAGAGCGTGAGTGATCGAAGTATGGAAGATCTCAGGCGCTGAAGGACAGTGAGACACGTCGGCAGTAGCGACCAGCGCGTCTTCGAATGCCGCGAGCCCACCCCTGGAAGTAATCCAGTGGCTGCCTCCAACAATCCCAGTACGTAAACGTGACGACGCCCCGTTCCCGCCCCTTCTCTCTCAGATCATCCCCGAACTTTCCGTGCCAGCCCGTATCCAGAACGAGTCTATCGACTGTCGAGTAGCCGTTGTCCTCGTCAAAGAGAAGGATGATCTTCGCGGTGGATACCTTGGGGTGCACCCCCTTCAGATCACGACCACTATCTCCTTTGCTGTGAACGGCTACTTGAGTCCCGTTGAGCCCAGACGCTTGCCACCTCGAGCCGTCTTGTCGAGCGCGCCCGCATCGATTTCGACCAGCTTGGGGGTCCACACGGGAACGAGAAGACCTTGCGCGACACGGTCTCCCACCTCGAAGCTGAGCACCTCCTGGCCCAGGTTGCGCAGAGCAAGAGTGAGACCATCACCATCCTTGGCCCGGTAGCCGGCATCGACGATCCAAGCCATGGGATAGAGGCCCCTACCTGCCGCCAGGCCGGTCCTGGGCAGGATCCACAAGCCCACATGCCAGCAACCTGGATCGCTATGCGTTGGCAGGTTGAAGTTGAGACCTGTCGGGAACCTGCCCACCTCGCCAGGCTTGACCGTCACCGGCACGATTGTGCGCAGGTCGAAGCCCGAATCTCCCTGGTGCTTGCGTGCCGGAAGGCCGACGCCGACCTTCTTGGCCTTTTCGCTGACGTGTACCTCCAATTCTGGAGGAAGGGCGATCATGTCGTTCTCTCACGTTCGGGTCTGTCAAAGTTTTGCAGACGAATTCCTGCACCCCTTGACAGCCAAAAATAGGCTATATTATGCTTTGAATCAAGAACGTGGACCGTGGTTGTAAAAATGATATTTACAACCCAAAATACGGCAATGAATCCATACATATGGCCAAAACAAAAACGCAAACCATTGAAACGCTCGAACGACTTGGTCTGAGTGAAAAAGAAGCAGAGCTCTACACGCTCATGCTGATGTATCCGCAAAGTACCGTGCAGGAACTCACAACACACTCCCCCCTCCCACGCACGATGCTCTACCATGTTCTTAATCAACTCATAGGAAAAAACCTTGTCACCCCTGTAAAAAAGGAATGGCGCACGGTCTATGTTGCGGAAGATCCGGATCGTCTACATGATCTTCTGGCAGAACGCGAACGGCTGCTGGCAGAAGAGTCACAACGTGTTCGCGAGCTTATCCCTGAGCTCAAAAAACGCTACCGTCTCTCTGGCAGTCGACCGGGTGTGCGTACGTTTGAAGGATTCCAAGAGTACAAAAAGGCTCTCGAGGATATTATTCTGACAAAACCAAAAATGATTTGCGCCTACGCAGACCTCTCAAAGCCTCATCCAGGAACAGAAATCCGCTCTGCAAACAAAAACAGACGCATTGCAAAAAAAATCCAAAAACGTTTTCTCTCTCCAGACAGCAAAAAAGTGAGGGATCTTGTCAAAAACCGCCGCTATAACGATTACACCCAATTTCGCGTGGCTGAAAAAGGAGCTCTCTCTTCTCCGGTTGATCTACAACTCTATGACAACAAGCTTCTTTACACGACCTACAGCAAACGCGAACCCATGGCGATCCTCATCGAAGATCGTGCGCTCTTTGAAATGCAAAAGAACATTTTTGACGCTTTGTGGAAATCAGCGCAAGATATAACCCTATGAAAATCTACTTCGCCGGAGCCATTCGTGGAGGCCGTGCCCATCAACCAAAATACTCTGAAATCGTAGAAATCCTTAAACGTCAGGGGTCTCTCATCTCAGAACATGTTTCTGATGAAACGATCTCTAAGTTTGGCGAAACAGATTTAGAAAAGAAAGAAATTCACGAACGCGAACTCAAAGCCATCGATTCTTGTGACATTATGGTTGCAGAAGTCACAACGCCAAGCCTTGGTGTTGGCTACGAAATCGCCTACGCACAATCGGTTAATAAACCGATCATCTGCCTTTACCTCGGCGAGGACACTTACCAGCTTTCGGCCATGATCAAAGGATCTGATGGCGTGCGTGTCTTCACCTATCAAACAGCAAAGGACATCGAAGAAATCCTCAGTCGCGAGCTCAAATAGCGACACCCGTCCACAGTCAATCCTTGACACCACCCCGCAAACATGGGGTAATGAATATAGACAAACCTCCTCTCTCCATAAAACGAGCTGGGGAGTTTTTGTTTCGCAAGGCCTTGCACCTTCAACAATTAAAGAACCCTATGAGATACCTTTATGTACTCGGAGTATTTGCCTTGCTCTCTTTGCAAGCTGTACCCGCCAGTGCGCAGACCGCATCTGCATCCGACCTCAGCGAGTCGAGTGCGGCGGGAGATCAAACCGACACGTCGCTCGCGCTGTACAACGCAGCTAGCACGGGCGTGGATTCAAGCGAGGGGGCTGTCCAAGAGGATGTCGTCGCATTGACAGAGGAACAGCTCGCCAACTGCTACGCACTGTACATGCCGGAGAACGTCCGGGAAGAAGAATCAGAAGACGTGCAAACGGCATCAGATGATTCGCTCGTGGAAGGAGAGGCCGTGAGCGAGGAGGAAGAAACTGAGGTGGCGTACAGCACGTACGACGCCGGCTCGGCTGTCATCAACGAACTTGTTTCCGATCCGCAAGATGGTGAGGAATGGATGGAGCTTTATAATCCATCAAGTACATCGATCGATCTGGCTGGCTGGACTATCACGGAAGGCTCTGGCAAGACAACGCCTCTGCCCGAGCAGACGCTCGAACCTGGTGCGTACCTTGTCGTTGAGACAATCAAAGGCAATCTAAACAACGGCGGTGACTCGGTCACGCTTACCGACGGAACCGGCACGACGATCGACGCGATGAGTTATGGCGACGACACGGATGCCCCTGGCAAAGGAGAAAGTTTAGCGCTCGCGGACGATGGCACGTGGGCAATCACAGATGTGATGACCCCTGGAGCAACAAACGAGTTTCCAGCAGAGATAGAAGTAACCAATGAAACGTATGAAGACGAAACAGCAAGCGACGAACCAACCGTCGATGACACTGATCAGCAAGATGAATACGAAGCACTTTCGGACACTGAGCCGGAACGCACGGGAGAAGATGATGTGGTTTCCGATGCGCCCTCAGCCTATGTTAAAGGTGTTGTAACCGCAGCGCCGGGCACCTTTGGGTCGCAAATCGCCTTTATCGATGGCATGCAGCTCTACTTCTACCACGCCGACTGGCCAGAACTGTCGGTTGGTGATGTCGTGCAAGTAAGCGGAGAGCCGTCAACGGCGTACGACGAATCACGTGTAAAGATTTCGGACAAAACGTACATCAACATCGTTGGATCCCAAGAGCTCAAGGCGGAGGCGATGGGTGTTGCCGACGTGTTTGATCAAGATCTTGGATCACTCGTACAAGTGAGTGGTGAGATTATGAGTATCGATGGCAAGACGCTCATGCTTGCTGATGAGACAGGCGAGATTGAGATCATCGCCAACGAACGTACCGGCATGAGCTGGTCGGATCTCACACACAGTGCGTACACAATCACCGGCGTAGTTCGTACGCGAGGGGGTGAGACAAAAATCTACGCTCGAGACTGGAATGACGTCGAGGCAGTAGAGACCGAGACCATCTTTGATGACATCACAGAAGATGATCTCGCTGGACTTACGTCTGCGGATGAAGACACGAGCTGGCTCGGTGCCGTCGTTGTCGGTGTAAGTGGCGGAACCCTTATCTATTGGTTCGTCCGCTTCAACGTTCTCCCCGAAGCCTTGAAGCAGACTACCGCTTCCGCCTCATAAATCACTATCTATTCTTTATGGCAACGGTTAAAAATCCAAACGCAAAGTGGTACATTGATCTGTGCAATCGCTTTACGGCACTCATGCACAACCTCGGATTGCCCGAGCAAGCCAGTGCGCCAATCAAGGATCTCTTAGTCGAGATCGCCAAGGAGCAATACATGGCAGGCAACCGCAGTGGTATCCGCTGGGCCCGCGAGCAGGCAATGCCTGCGGCGTAACACAAAAGCCCCCGGTCATCCGACCGGGGGCTTTTGCTATCTCACTAAGCTCCTATCTCTTTGCGCTTCGCATCAAGTCCACGCAGCATCTCCACTCCCATCTTCGGATGATCCTTCACAAGCTCCAGTAATACCTGCGCCGTTTCATTCTTCACCTTTCCAGAACCAATCGCAGCAGTTGCAGCCAGCTCCATAAGATCTTCTGGCGCCTTGCCGGTTACGTCCACGGCAGCACTTGTAAGCTCAGCAATCATATCTCCTTTTGTCACTGTCTCACCTGCAGCAGCTCGCTTCTCCAGAGCGGCAAGTTTTTCAGAGAAGGCCTCCATTCCCTTTCCGCCAATCTTCACCGCTGCAGCCACCTCCAGCCCAAGACCTCCAGTGAGTGGCGCAATGACAGCAAGCATGTCTCCTGACATCTGCGTCTTCAAACGAGCCTCCTCGACAAGCTCTTTGTTGTCCCTCAAGAGTAACTTCCAAAGGATGCTTGAATCTGCGGCAAAGTCTTTCAACTCCTTTACATGTCCCTTGCGGGTCTCGCCGTCGGTCAACGCGATAGCTCCAACGCGGTATGCATACTCAAATGGTGCCAACAGCGGATTCCCTTTTGCCGTGCGCTTCCACATTTTGCGCAATCGACCGGAACGCTCATCCTCTCCTTCCATGACTACCTTGTACCCATCGCGGAAGTTGGCGGCCATCATAAAGGCTGGGCCAAAGTCACTTACTGTGTCCATGATGGTGTCGATGTCTGCGGAGAAATGTTCCTCCAGGGCATTACCGACCGCGATCGCAACACCCTCTTCATCCATGGACTCATCAATACTATCTAGCCCCTCGAATGTTTTACGAATGGCAGCGATTGCATCTGCTCCCATCTCTGCACGTGCAAGATACTGCGCCGCTCGCTCCTGTGCACCCTCGGCTTTGTCGTTGAAGGCCTTTTGCGCGAGTTCAACCCGCTCCTTTGCCTCATCGCTATCGTACTCGCCAATCTCTTTGACAAGATCCGCCATCCCCTTTTCTGCCTCCGCGGCCATTGCCTCCTGGTGCTCTCGATCCTTCACCATTGCCTCTGTCTCCGGCACAAGCGTTTCCCCACTTCCTTCACCGTCTTTCCCGGCATCTACGTTAGGCATTGCTTCTTCGTGTTCACTCATATGTATTCGTAATGTTTACTTTATGACCAAGATGAAAGAATTCCTCCCATCACCAAAAGAAGAACAAGCCAGTACCCCATGGTAATACAGTACAGCTTCCAGCTCTTGTTATTCCAAAGGACCATACCGAGTCCGACGGTCGCGATGAATCCAAGCCACATGCCAAAACCAATTATGAGACCGTGCTTAAGTTCAGGAAAATCAGATACTTGCTGACTTACAGTAATGACATGATCCAAAACTCCCGCCATCACAAGTGAGCCCACGAACATAATCGCGTAAGACTTACCCATTCCTTTCTTTTTGGCCTTTTCCATATCCTCCTTAGTAAAGCCCATCTCCTTCATCCAAGCCTTGCCAAAGCCTGCCGGCGAAAACCACCAAGCCCCGAGAACCATGGAGGCGATTGCGGCCACAAGTACCGCCAAATAATTAATTTCCATACAAAACGTTAACGAATGATGGCTCCAGTGTAGCGCAAAGGTCCTGATTTGTCGTGTTGACGATTTAAGGGCCATCGGCTAGAATGCCGTTGCAAACGCGGCAGTAGTTCAGTGGTAGAACGTCTCCTTGCCAAGGAGAAGGTCGTCGGTTCAATCCCGATCTGCCGCTCCAACAGCCACCTTCCATCCGGAAGGTGTTTGTTGTTACACTGCGTTTGTATGATGAAAAAGAATCAAGCGCTTAAAATCACGCTCGTGGTTGTTATCGTGGCGATCCTTGTAGTCGCCGGCTACTACACCGTAAAAAGCAATGAATTCACGAGCAGCAGCGGACTCATCGATGACGGACCGGACGTTACCTACGACGGAAGTCGATACCGCGACTTTGAAAGTGAGGAGCTTGGCGTTGCCTTCTCCTACCCCGCGGCATGGGGTGATCTGACCGAATGGGTTGGGGTTCCGCCCGAGGAGTCATCCGAGTATCGCATGGAAGCCACCATCTCCACATACGACACACCGTTCATGGTTCTACTCAGTGAAGGTGAGGTGATGGGCCGCGACGGCTGGTGGGGTGACATTGCTGTTGAGGCAACGAGCGAAGAGGTCGTTCAACGTTTTTGCGACACCGACTGGGATCTTCCCGCGTATTACATGCAGCCAGATGAGGCTTGTGAAGTCTTGATCAACGATAGCGGGGTTACCTTCGCCCGCTTGGGCGGCGCCACCTCCTGGTTCGGCTGGGACGTTGAGGAAACGTATGTATACCTTGCCTCACATCCTGATCACACTTTTTATGGTATCGCCTTGAGTGCTCAAAGTCTCCGACGCACTGACTTGGAAGATACGATTGGTAACGCGGAGAAAGCCGTGCAAGAGATCGCCAACAGTTTATCCTTCACGGACGCGGAGTAACCCAAACGCGGTGAGTGCCGCTTGCAAACCTGGTCGCTTTGGTGGCCAGGCTTTTGCAACCATCTCCTCCGGGCTATCCCACCAAACTTTTTCAAACTCTCGATGATGAATATCTAAATCAAACGCTACGTCAGGATCAACTTGTGCCAGAAAAAACGTCTGCTCCTGGCCGACCAATCCGGTGTGTGCGATCTTTTTCTGAAATTCTGGTGTCCAGTCGTAGCGATGTGTGTCAATAAGCGCTTGCTTAAACTCAAACTGCTCGGGGGTGATACCAAGCTCCTCGTACAGCTCGCGCTCCGCCGCCTGCTGCACGGCCTCCCCATCGTCGATTCCTCCCTGAACGGCTTGGATATTCTCAGGATCATCTAATCGCTGACATAACAAAACGCGACCGCTTCCATCGGTCACAATCACTGCCGCGTTTGGTCGATATTGATCCATGTTCAAAAAGCGTAACTGAAGAACCCACCGACGTAAAGTCGGTGGGCCGCATGTCCGGGGTCGTCCCCCGATGCGTACGTTGTTGGCGCCTAGCGCGCCGGCATCATCTCGAGCCTCACCCGGAGGTGATAGCGCCTTCCAGCCTCACCAAGGGTAAGGAAGTAGATCGCGTTGGGCTCGATGGTGATCGAAGTCGTGACAGCGTGGCCGTTGCAGACGACCTCGTTGTTACCGACCCAGAGCGTCCACGTCTTCTCGTCGACGTTACGACGGAAGAAGCAGTGGATACGCGAGACCCCGGTGAATCGATCCGAGATCCTGAGATGCGCACCGGGCGAGCGCCCGATCACGATCGTGGTGTGGTCGCGGAAAGACCGTCCCTTGGGAAGATCCGGGAAGTGACCGTTGCGCGACTCGGAGATGACGATACGTCCCGTGGGGACGATACGATCACCACCGCGTCGAGTGGTCTTGGGCGAGCTGCCCATACTGTCCTTCATGAGCTGTGCAAGCAGTAGACCGAAGTTGATCTTCGATACCGTTGCAAACAGCCAGGCATAGTAGCATAATCTTGGACATTTGTCAAGACAAAAAGCACACTCTTTCGAGCGTGCTTTTTTGTCCCGCTGAGCGGGACTATCACCGAGCTGAGCTTGTTTTGTGGTTGACCCCAGCCAAAGCTCAGCTTTGGCGATCTCGTTCAAACCGAGCTCAGCTCGGTGGTACCGGGGACAGGACTCGAACCTGCACGGCCTTTCGACCAGGGGATCTTAAGTCCCCCGTGGCTACCAGTTTCACCACCCCGGCATCGCCCGCGAATATAGCGCAAAACGACCGTTTTAGCAACTCCCCCACCTGATGTATACTACCTTTGATGATCGAGCCTACGACTGATCTACAGGAGGATAACCACGCCGTCTCCAAGTCCGCCGACGAGAACGAACGTGCCTTTGAGATTGGTCTGCGACCGCAGAGCCTTTCAGACTTCATTGGCCAGCAAGATCTCAAGACCGGTCTGCAGATCTCCATGGATGCCGCCAAGGCACGTGGCGACGTCCTCGATCATGTTCTGCTCTATGGAAACCCGGGACTTGGGAAAACAACCTTGGCGCACATCATCGCCAAGGAGATGGGAGCCAATATTCGCATCACCAGCGGCCCAGCACTTGAGCGTGTTGGTGATCTGGCAGCGATTCTCTCAAACCTCAAAGAAGGCGACATTCTCTTCATCGACGAAATCCATCGCATGAACCGATCGATTGAAGAGGTGCTCTACCCTGCGATGGAAGACTACGCTCTGGACTTGGTGGTCGGTAAAGGACCGTCCGCACGCACGCTGCGCCTAGGACTGGAGCGATTTACCATCATCGGTGCGACCACGCGCCTGTCCCTGCTCTCGTCACCACTGCGCGACCGCTTTGGTTCGACCTATCACTTGTCGTTTTACAATGAAGACGAGGTCACGCAAATCGTCGAACGCAGTGCTGGACTCCTGAGCCTCTCGCCCGATCATGCCACCTGCCGTGCTATCGCCTGCCGCGCGCGACGAACGCCGCGCATTGCCAATCGCCTGCTCAAACGTGTACGGGACTACGCGCAGGTGAAGCACAACGGCGAATTGTCCGATGCAGTTGCCAACGCGGCGCTTGATATGCTCTCCATCGATCCGCTTGGACTCGACAACACCGATCGCCGACTACTAACCACCATTATTGAAAGCTTCTCGGGCGGACCCGTCGGCCTCTCCACGCTTGCAGCGGCAACACAGGAAGAGCAAGCTACTATCGAAGAAATTTACGAACCGTTCCTGCTGCAAATCGGCTTTCTTGAGCGCACCCCTCGCGGACGCAAAGCCACGCAGCGCGCTTACGACCATCTTCAACCTCTATGACCCTACCTCTCTGGATCTTCCTCGCGGCCTACGGAGTCTTCTTTCTGATCTGTAGCTTCTTCGTTTTCTTCAACTTCTACCACATGGCCCGCTTTGGTTTGCAAAGTACGAAGACAACGCTCGTGCTTGGCCTGTACACCCTTGCTTTCGCCGGCGTCGTTCTGCTGCAGATCAACTTGCTGCTCACAATCGATTGGACGGAGACCATTTCCATCAATGAAGCATTTCTCTCAACGACACCCAGCTTCTAGCCTATGATTTCTCTTCACCGACTCCCGAACCAGCAGCGCGGCGAGAAGACCGTCATCTTTTTGCGACGGCATTGGATTGAGATCGTAATCATCTTTTTGTACTTGCTTGGATTCCTCGTTTTGCCTGGAGCGTTTTATCTGATCGTTCTCACGACCGGCATTGATCTGACGAACATCCTTTGGCAGACCTTTGGCATTCTGGGAATCTGTATCTACTCGCTCGTTGGCCTCCTGATCCTGATGACCATGTTCACGGACTACTACCTCGATACCTGGATCGTCACCACGGAACGCATCGTGAATATCGAGCAGTTGGGGTTATTTTCACGCGTCATTTCGACACTGCACTTGAATCAAATCCAGGATGTCACAGCCGAAACGCACGGATTTTTCGCAACCATTTTCACGTTCGGGAACGTCCGCATCCAAACAGCGGGCTCAACCGAACGGTTCCACTTTAAAAACGTCGACAACCCTGAGGACGTGAAGCATGAAATCGTCCAGCTAGTCGAGGACGACAAGCGCCGGCACGGCGACGCGTCCAGACCGTCATAGCTTGACAAAAGAACAAAGAACACGCTAACGTTAGTGTGTTCTTTGTTCGCGAGCCAAGTCGTAGAACAGACGATTGCAGCAATCTCCGCTGCGAACGTCGACGATGACGGCTCCCAACCGTCTATCGTCTACTTGGCTGGGGTGACCCACCGGGGCGAGGAGACCGCGTCGGCCCCCGGGGAACTGTCCCCGGGGGCCATAGGCTTTCTAGCGACTCCAGTCAAAATTGTTCCATGCCCATCGCGCCAAGGATGCGGCATCATCACAACTTGCACGTCGATCTTCACTTCCCAGCACAACGACGAGTACCGAGTCATCCTGCGATCCACCCATCGGATGCATGCGTACAACCAGATTCCATCCGGCTTCGGGCAGATACCCAGTCTTACCGGCCGTCACGTACACATCATCGTACGCTGAGTCGTACAACAACCAGTTCGTGCTGCTAATGGTGCGCGTGTAATCATCATTCAGAGCATCAATATAAATACTCGCCGTTCCGGACATGCGCCGGATGTTTTCATCGGCAAACACCGCCTGGGCAATGGCAGCCACTTCACGCGCGGTTGAGATATTCTCAAGCTCAATGCCCGTCGGATCAGCGAACGATGTGCGACCAAGGTTCAATGATGCCGCGTACTCGTTCATGTGATCAATAAACGTCTCTTGCTCATAGCCAGTGAGGCGCGCGATCGCATTGGCAGCATTATTTGCCGACGCCACAAGCGTTGCCTTAAGTAGGTCGACGATCGGGAAACTCGTCCCCCCGTACACCCATAACTTTGCGCCACCAACATCGTCTTTGTCTTCGACCGTGCCGATCCCTCCTCCATCCAAACCAAGATCCATGGCCGTCTTTGCGGTCACGAGTTTGGTGATCGATGCCACCGGCCATTGTTGATCAGCATCGCCCGCTGCAAGAATAGCGCCCGTCGCGTCATCAAGAACGATGTATGTTGCCGCCGTCACTTCTGGTGCAACGCTTTGTCCGTCATAGCTCGCCGGCGCTACCTCAGGAGCGTACTGTTCAAGCTCCGGATACGCTTGCCAACCGTACTGACGTGCCCAATCCTCAAGATCAATCAAAAAACCAGCAGCCGTATCTGGAATCGCCTGATAGGTCTCGCTGTCGAATGCTGACTGAAGATCTCCACGATCCTCATAGATCTCAAACAGGTCCTGCGAGATAGCAAAACTCACGTGAGGAACCAGAAGTCCCGCGCACGCGAGGAATAGTGCAAACCGACTCATATCGATTGTAGTATAGCAAAAACAAGCACAATGTGCCCGTTCCGCTCGGAACGGGCACGAGATCAGAGACACTCACTCGAAGGTGCGATGTCGCCATCGTTGGAGTCCACGCACAGTGACCACGCACCGGTGTCGGTCTGTTGGCACAGCGTTGAGGGTGCCTGATCACACGAATGAGCGACGTCGACCCAGAACGGGTCCTCGGACAGGTCGATGCGATACACGCCTTCAGGGAACACGAACCAGCGTCCGTCGTGCTGTGACGGATCGATCCAGAGATTCTCGCCGTAGACACGAACCCATGTGTGGCCTTCGTGCAGATCGTCGGGCGGGCGGGTACGCCAGTGCAGGTGCGAGCGATAAACGTGGCCGTCGCTTGGATCACAGACGAGCTCGCCTGTCGCCAGGACCTCCGATTGACCGCCGGGCACGGTCATCAGATGGACCGAGAGTGCAAGCGCCTGCTCCGGCGCACCGGGCTGCGATGCGAACCCGGCGAAGCGTCCGATCAGAACGTCACTGCCGTTGTCCACGCCCTCGATACCCTCGTAGCCCAGCAGCTGTCCGACCTGTACAACCTGATGATCGAGCACGACGAGCTCCGACAGATGCGCCAGCAGCACGTAGCTGCCGTCACCCTGATCGATCTTGACGTAGTGCCCGAGCCCGCCGTCAACCTCGTCCACGTACGCGTGCACCACACCCGCGACCGGCGCGTAGACTTCGCCGGCATCCTCACCGTCCGGGGTATCCAGGACGATCATGTTGTCCGCAAACGCGATGCACTTGGCCGGGTCATCGGGCGCGAAGGGTAATTCGATCACCAGTGGAATGAGCAACCACTCCATCAGAACCTCCTTGTTGTTCTCTATTCATTGCATCAAGTTTACGAGCCTCAAACAAGACCAAAAACGGCTTCCGAACACCGATCCGTGTCGGAATCACTCGACACACCCCGCAATCAACCTACAAACAAAAAACAAGCGCTGTCGGTGTTACCCGACAGCCCCTGTGTACTATTCCCATCTTTGCTCCAAATCAATGCCTGTGTAGAAGTACTTCAAAATGTAATCCCACGTATCCCCGTCGTTTGCCATGCAAAGCGCCCCTTGCGCAGACATACCCACTCCGTGACCCCAAAGCGTCTTTCCAACCTCACACGGCACCTTCACGGACTTCGCCCAAGCCACTTCTCCGCCCCATACCTCAGACCAGTCTCGCGTGCGCCCATCAGATCGCGAGAAGTACGGCGTGATCGCATAATCACCATCGTAGGTCACAATCACTCCTCGCGTATCGTCCACGGCCTGGCCAATGCGCGGCGACATCGACTCATGCTCGTACCCTCGATACACCTGATCGTCCGCATACGCCACCAAGTGCATGTACTCTGCCGCGCGCTTTGTGCCACGGGTGTAGTGATAGTACGCGTAGGTGCGCGCTGCGGTGATTAAGGCCTTTTGAAACTCCTCGTGGGAAACATTGGACGTTTCTGCCAGTCCCTTGAGGTAGTAGCTCATGGAAAGTTCGTTGATCACCCACGTGCGATCCTTGTAGTCGTTGTAGCGAATCTCCAAAATGTTGCGATACGTATTGTACGCGTAGCCACCGTTACGCGTCTCACGATAATCAAAGTTGGTGATCGTCATCACGGCATTCTCCTCGTGCGGTTCAAATCGAATACCGTAGGACGACTTCTCAAGACCTCGACCGACGTCAAAGTAGTAGTAACCACCGTTGTAATAACCGGTAGCCAGCTGGCCGGCCTCAAGTTCAGCAAGTAGATTGCCCTCGGTGTCTCGCACATCGAAGTCCGACTCGTAGGAAGTGATAGTAATGACGTTGTCCGTCTCCTCATCAACGGTCAGAATACCTACACGCAGGATTGGCTCCTCCTGCTGGATCTTCTGCTTCACCAGAACATCTTCGTCTTCTTCCTCTTGAACGACGGCTGCTGATCCGCCCGTAACCTCAACTGGAATTTCGATTGCCGCCTCATCAATCACCTCGCCGTTCGCCACGAAATCAAAGCGTGCGGTGTGGTCCCCATTGGTCTCGGGGGCTGTGAAAGCAAATGTCACCGTCGCCATCTCACCTGGTGCCACGGTCTCGGCGGCGTAAGCAAGTCGCGTGCCCGACCACGACGGATGCGAGAAGTCAGCAGCGCTCGAAGATGCGATCGCAACGTCCGACGTCTCCACTCCATAGCTGGTCCATATTGTTGTACCGGTATTTTCAACGCCGACGGTAAAGAGAATTGGCTTTTGAGCCAACGCCTTGATCTTGGTTGCCGTGCGTACAACGATCTCTCCCGAATAACCACTAACGTCAGGCTCAGCCCGGTCATCCGACCGGGCTGCCGGGTCGAATGACCCGGCAGGCTCTTCTTGTACCGTGATCGTAAACGTAAACTCTCCACCATCGACCCATGCAATGTCCTCGGCGGCCAAGGCGAATGTCTCTTCATACGTATCTTCCACCTCAGGTGCATGCAACTCAAACACCACGCTCGCCGTCTCGCCAGGTGCCACACTCGCCTCGCGAATGCGCTTCACCTGATCAGGACCAAGCCACGTGCCTGGATCAAAGTCTGATCGACGATACTTCGGATCATAGGTATAGACCGAGAGATATCCGTAACCATCATTGCTCCAGCTCACGCCACTTGTATTGAGAAACTCCACGCTCACCTCGCGCACCTCGCCGGGCTCCATCGTGAGCTCGCCACCAGAACCTGAAAGGCTCACCTGCACCGTCTCATACGATGCCGCAGCAACATTGCCAGCAAAAAGAAAACCGCCACCGACAAACAGCAGGGCGACAACAGTCCTCCAGCAAATCGAATACATTTTGTGTGCATTTATCATGCGCCACCATTATATCATTGACCTCTCATTCGGGCCTTCCACACATTGTACACAGCAAGAAACAGGCTGTTTCATAGCGCAAACCGTGTTAGTATAAGGCTATTATGGATTCCAAGGCTCTTGCGCAAAATACAGCCGTACAAATCGCCTCGCGAGCGATCATCACCGTAATCGGCGTGGTGACCGTGGGTATCATGACCCGCTATCTTGGCGCCGCCGGTTATGGTCAGTTCACCATCGCTCTGTCGTTTCTTTCGATCTTTGCCGTGATCGTGGATTTTGGATTGACGCTCACAACCACGCAGATGATCAGCGAGAAAGAAGCTGATGAGAAGAAGCTCCTGGAAAACCTCGTCTCTCTACGACTAATCTCCGGCATCCTCTTCCTTTCCTTAGCGCCCCTAATCGCCCTGCTCTTCCCCTACGAGAACGTCATTCTCATTGCCATCGCCGTTGGAGCCGTCTCGTACCTCTTTGGAACAACGTCACAAATGTTCATTGGCGTCTTCCAGAAGCGTTTGATCATTGGCCGCGCCATGGCAGCGGAGATTGCCAACCGTGTTGTTGTACTCATCGGTGTCATTGCCGCACCGTTCTTTGGCTGGGGTGTGGTAGCGATGATGTGGCTGCTCGTCATCGGTAACTTGGTACAACTTCTCATTATCCTCACGCTCGCGCGGCGTGCCATCACCTTTGGCATCTCGCTACAGTGGTCTGTTTGGAAAAAGATCATCTCGCGCAGCTGGCCGATTGGTGCATCCATCTTCTTCAACCTCATTTACCTACGCGGTGACATCGTCTTCCTCTCACTCTTTCGCTCAGACGCTGAGGTGGGCATCTACGGTGCGGCGTACAAAGTAATTGACGTGATGACCTCGGTCCCCGTCATGTTTATGGGGCTCATTTTGCCGATACTTGTGGCCGCCTGGAGTGCAAAACACAAAGATGTCTTTAAACGAACCATGCAACGAGCCTTTGATTTCGTCTCTTTGATGGGATTGCCGATTATCGCAGGCTCAATCGTCATCGGTGTGCCGTTGATGACCCTCATTGCCGGTGCGGACTTTGCCGAATCTGGAGAAGTGCTCGCTATCCTGGGTCCTGCGGGCGCGCTCGTCTTCTGGGGATCGCTGTTTGGCCACGCGATCGTTGGGGTCAACAAGCAACGAGTGATGACCTGGGGCTATGCAGCCGTTGCGGTTCTGACGATTGCCGGCTACCTGCTATTCATTCCAGAGCACGGCATGTGGGCCGCCGCTTGGATGACGCTATTCTCTGAAGCATTGATTGGAGTACTCACCGCCATCGTCGTCATGCGCGTGAGTGGCTACCGGCCCAAACTCGGCCAGTTCGGTCGCGGCATCATCGCCAGCATCATCATGGCCATCGCCCTTATCTATCTGCCGGCACAAAGCGCTCTGATCCTCCTTCCTGCCGGTATGATCATCTACGCAATCGTCCTGCCACTGATTGGCGGCCCTGGACCACGCGACATTGTCCGACTGCTTAAGCCACAAGCATGATCTATTCCATCCTGATCGCCATCATCCTTGCTACCTACGCCCTGTTGGCGTGGCGCGATCTTCGCGTCGCCCTTATCGCTCTGACGGGTATGCTGCCGATCTACCTTCTGCGGTTTGATATTGGCCCGATCCCGACCACAGCGCTTGAAATCATGATCTTGATCGCGCTTGCGGCGTGGATTGTGAAGCGCAAACAGTACCCCATCGCCCTGCCTCGCATCCAACCACTCGCTCTGCCCGGACTCCTTCTTCTTGCTGCTGCCTGCTTTGGCGTCGTCGTCGCACCCGACACGTTTGGAGCACTGGGAGTTTGGAAGGCCTACTTTATCGAACCGCTGATCGTCTTCGCCCTGCTCCTGAGCGTTTTGAAAAAGAAGGATTGGGACTGGATTGTTCGAGCGCTCACGATCAGCGCGCTAGTGGTATCGATCGTCGCCATCATTCAGTACCTCACGGGCCTTGGCATTCCAACGCCATGGGATCTGGAGCGTCGGGTGACAGGAATCTTTGACTATCCCAACGCTCTTGGACTCTACCTCGTACCCATCGTCACGCTGCTGATCGTTAGAAACGTCAAAAAGCATAACTGGCTCGAGGTAGCGGCTGTTGCACTCGGACTCATCGCCATCGTGCTTGCACAAACGGAAGCAGCATACGTTGCTATCCCGGCAGCTTTATTTGTCACACTATGGATGAGCAAGGCAAAGGCGAATATCAAATGGCGTGTTGCCGGCGAGATGGCGGTTGTTCTCATCTTACTCCTCGCCTTTGTTCCGGCTGTGCGCGAAAAGCTTCTGTTGCAAGATGCATCTGGCCAGGTGCGACTATCGCAGTGGTCTGAAACAACACAGATGCTTCTGGACCATCCTGGATTTAGCGCGGGACTCAACGCCTACCCCGAGACGCTCGAGCCGTATCACGACGATACGCTCTACGAGATCTATCAGTATCCGCACACGCTCATCTTCAACATCTGGAGCGAGCTTGGCCTCCTGGGACTCGCGGCCTTCATCTGGCTTACCTGGCGTGTTGGCATCAGAGCTTGGGCGTATCGAAAACGTCCGGAAGTACTCGCCGTCTTTGCCGCTCTCTTAGCCATGGCCATCCACGGCCTCGTCGACGTGCCTTACTTTAAAAACGATCTCGCCGTGATGACCTGGGTCTTGATCGCCATGCTCGTCCATGCTAGTCTGCCCGCGCGAAATAAGTAGCTATGCACTACGTCTATCTTCTTCAGCTAAACAATGGCAACATCTATAAAGGCAGCACCGATAACCTACGTCGACGGATACTAGAGCATCAATGGGGTAAGGTGAAATCGACGCGACCATATAGACCGCTAAAACTCATCGGATACGAAGCGTATTTACTGCAATCCGACGCACGACGTCGGGAACGGTTCCTCAAAACGACAGAAGGGAGACGGCTACTGCAACAACAATATCGCGACGCACTCAATAACCAACAATAGAACAACGGAGAGGTGCCAGAGTGGTCGAATGGGGTCGCCTCGAAAGCGACTGTGCCTTCACGGGTACCGTGGGTTCGAATCCCACCCTCTCCGCCACAAAGACGCAACCAAATGGTTGTTTCTTTGTTTTTGTACAGGTTCACCGGGTCATTCGACCCGGTGCCCGGTCGGATGACCGGGCAAATCCCTCCCCCACCGCCAGAAAATAGTCACGATTGTGGCTATTTTCTTTTTGGGGTGGTTTTTGTTGTGCTACGATATTCATAGAGGAGGGCCTTTGAACTCACCTCGATCCTGTCCACCCCTTGTCACGTGGTGGAGAGCGCAAGGAGTGTGCAGCCGCGAAGGATGCCGACACAGCAGAACGTCCGCACGAGCCGGGGACGAAGATAGTGCACGGCTGTTCATGCGCCACGCGCATGGCCACGAAACCGGACACGCCTTCACCGGCAACAACATCACGGTCGTTTCTCACTTGGCACCCGCCCGCAAGCCGCACAAGTTCCAGCGCATCCACACCGACGCCGCCTAGGCGACCGACCCAGCCCTTCTCTCGAGGGGCTGGGTCTCAACCTCCCAACTATGTTTCGTCGACTCACCTACGAAATCTCGCGTATCTGGCGCTGGCTGCACGGCAAGCGCTCGGAGATCTCACAGCTCACGTACAAAGATGCCTTCATGGCGCATCTCGTGCTTGAGATCATGCAAACCAGCCCAGCTCCTTCAAACAAAACGATCCCTCTTTATGCTATCGACCCGATCCATCCGGTCGACAACCGTGACAACACGGTCAAAGCAACAAAGGAACGTGAGAAGAAGCTTGAGAAGAACAAAGCAAGAATCATAAAGACCGGAGGTATGACTAAAGCGCTCATGGCTGAGCTGATGCCGTCGCTCACCTACGTCCGTGTCGTCCCAACAGACGATGATCGCTACTACTGCTTCGAAGGAAACGGTCGCATCGCCGCGCTCAAGGCCGTCTTTTCAAAACACGATCAGCTGAGCGTCGAGGTAGACGTCTTTCTCCCAAAGAAGAGCCGTCGATCCATCAAAAAGATCGAGAAGCTCCGCAAACTCCACAAAATGGTATAATCCCAGCACTATGCAGAAAATCAGAAAAGTCGTTATTCCGGTCGCCGGCTATGGAACGCGCTTCCTCCCAGTGACCAAGGCCATGCCAAAGGAGATGATGCCCATCATTGATAAACCGGTTATCCAATACGTTGTAGAGGAAGCGGTCGCAAGCGGTATCACGGAGATCATTCTTGTCACCGGTGCTGCCAAGCGTGCCGTGGAGGACCACTTCGACTACAACTACGAGCTGCAAAGCTGGCTTAAGAAGTGCAAGAAGGAAGAATTGCGCGAGCGGATCAAAAATATTGCCGACATGGCAAACTTCACCTACATCCGTCAGAAGGGTCCGTACGGAAACGGAACGCCGGTGCTCAATGCGGAACATGTGATTGGAGACGAGCCATTTGCCGTTGTCTGGGGTGACGAGTTTTTCTCAAGCAAGGTCCCGCGCCTTAAGCAGCTCATTGACGTCTACAACAAATATCATGACATCGTGCTCACCGGCATGGAGGTTGGCAAACCGGGGCTCTCGCGCTTTGGTATTGTCGAACCTGAGGCGGAGCTCGGAAACGGCGTCATTCAAGTGAAAGACGTTATTGAAAAGCCTGGTCCTGACAAGGCGCCATCGAACATCGCCGCTGTTGGAGGATATATCTTGCCGCCAGAGATCTTTGCCGCTCTGAAAGAGACCAAACGCGGAAAGGGTGGCGAGATGTGGCTAGTGGATGCGATCTCAAAAGTCGCCAAAGATCGCGCGATGTACATCAAGATCATCGACGGCATCTACCGCGATACAGGAACGAAGGAGGCGTGGCTTAAAACAAACATTGCGCTCGCGCTTGAGCACAAGGAGCTCAAGGGTGAGATGAAGAAATACATTAAGACACTTTTGTAATATGAAAACGGTCTATCGATGGACGTATGCGCTCGCTCTCGTCGGTTTGCTCACAACCGGTGCAGGCTGTGGCGGTGGGTCAACCAGCTCTTCGCTTGAGAAGGTCGAGCTGGAAATTTGGCGTGTGTTTGATGACGACGATACGTTCGATACGATTGTCGACAACTATCGCGCCTCTCATCCGAACGTCAAAATCAACTACCGTGAGTGGCGATTTGAGGAATACGAAGACGAGCTTGTCCGCGCGATCGCCGAAGGACGCGGACCAGACATTTTCTCAGTGCACAATACGTGGATGCGCGAGTACCAGGATCTGATGCAACCAATGCCAGAGACGATCACCACGCAGGCACAGGAGCAGCGCGGAACGATTCGCAAAGAAGTAGTGACGGTGGAACGGGAAGAAGAGACGATGTCCACTCGTGAGCTGTCCTCGAGTTTTGTAGAACAGGTGGAACAAGACGTCGTCCTTGATTATCAACCAGACGAGGACGTTGAGCCTGAGGAGATGATTTACGGATTGCCGCTTGCCATGGACTCCCTTGCCCTCTTTTACAACAAAGATCTGCTCGATGCTGCCGGCATTGCTGAGCCTCCGGTCTCCTGGACTGAGTTCCAAGACAACGTCATTGAGCTGACAACGTTCGATACCGATGGCGAGGTTGAACAATCCGGTGCGGCGATCGGGACATCGCGCAACGTTGAGCGTGCCGTCGACATCGTTTCGCTATTGATGATGCAAAACGGTGCTGAGATGACGGACGAACGCGGACGCGTGACATTCCACGAGGTTGGCAGTGACGTTCCAGATGATCTCTATCCAAGCTACGACGCTGTTGCGTTCTACACCGACTTTGCCAATCCAACAAAGGAAGTCTACACCTGGAACGAAAGCTTCTCGAGCTCCTATGAAGCATTCGCAAACGGCGAGACCGCGTTCTTCATCGGCTACAGCTACCACATTCCATTGATCAGGACAGCAGCACCGAAGCTCAACTTCGCCGTCGCGGAGGTACCTCAGATTGAGGGTGGACGAGAAGTAAACTTCGCCAACTACTGGGTTGAGACGGTCTCGGGCCAAACGGAGTTCGGCGACTGGGCATGGGACTTCATCCTCTTTGCTGCCGACGAAGAGAACGTGACGTCGTATCTAGAGGAGGCGCAGAAACCAACAGCGCTTCGATCCCTCATCTCCAGCCAACTTGACGACGAATGGCTCGGACCATTTGCCGCGCAAGTGCTCACGGCTGAGAGTTGGTATCAGGGATACGATGCAGATGCGGCTGATGAGGCAATGAAGGACCTCATTGACGAAGTATTAGCGGGTGTGGAAGATCCAGATGACCCAATGTTCACTGCTGCCTCGCGCGTGAAGCAAACCTACGACAAAGATTAAGGGGAAATCGTTTTGATTTGCTATACTGTTTTTATGAAATCACTCGGGCAATCCCTGATTGCGCCTGCGATCGCACTCCTTGTTCTGTGCGGATCACTTTTTGTCGCTGCACCCGCACACGCGCAAAGCGTTGGAGACCAATACGACGACATTATGTCGCAAGGTATTATCTTTGCCGGCATCTGCTCGGGAGTTGACGCAACTTGTGAGTGTCGCGATGAGGGACGTTGTACGCTTGAAGACGGTTTGCAGGTTTTAGTGAACGTCAGTGTTCTTATTCTAGGCATCAGCGGAGCCGTCCTCCTTCTGATGTTCGTCTACGGCGGAATGGTTTGGATCTTTGCCGCCGGTCGCAGCGATTGGGTCGACAAAGGAAAGAACACGCTCGTTGGCGCGCTGGTTGGGCTCGCCATTATCTTCGGTGCCTACATTGCCATCAACGTTATTATCTCGGTCCTTAAAACCGGAGAGATTCCAGAGACGGGAGACAACATCGAAGACACGATCGGGGAGGGTGCAGATGATATTGTGGATACACAGTAAAATCGTGCTATAATCGTTTGTATGAAACGTATTTGGACCTATTTGATCTGCGCAAGCGCTGCTCTGGTACCTGCCCTCGGCCACGCCCAGGTGACGATCACCAATCCGCTTGGAGATGCTGACCCACGCGTCATTGTTGCTCGCGTGATCCAAGGTGCCTTGTCCGTATCAGGAACCATCGCCCTGCTCATGTTCGTCTACGGTGGAATGCTCTGGATGACGGCCATGGGAAAGAGTGATCAGATCGACAAAGGAAAAAACATCATTGTCTGGGCCATTCTGGGAATCCTTGTCATCGCCTCGGCCTACATTGTCACAACAGCAATCTTCAACGCTCTTGCCACAGGATCCGTTGAAGGCGCCTAATCTAAACAACCTTACTTATTAATCACTTCACTATGACAAGTATCCTTGCACGCGCGCTTAGCGCCCTTGGTCTTGGACTGTTGTTGCTCTTGCCAGCAGCCGGACTCTTTAACGCAAACATCCAGTTTGCCCACGCTGATGAGCTCGAGGCAGAAGACTTCTTTGATGATGACTTCACCGACAACACCGGTCTTGGTCAGTCAGACCTTAAGTCCACGATTGGTAACCTCATCAACGTCTTCCTCGGATTCCTCGGAATCATCGCTGTGCTCATCGTGTTGATGGGTGGATTCAAGTGGATGACCGCTGGTGGAAACGACGACAAGGTGGCAGAGGCAAAACGTCTGCTCGTCGCCGGTATCATCGGTTTGGCAATCATTCTCTCCGCGTACGCCATCTCCAGCTTCGTGCTGTCCTCGGTCCTTGAGGCTTCACAGTAAGTTGTCGTATGACCGTTGGCCCGCTCGGGCCTTCGGCTATGCGAAAACTCTCGCTATTCCTATTCGCGCTTTTCTTCCTCCCACAGCTTGCCTTTGCCCAACTCACCCCTGAGGACACGGGTCTTGAGGCGACGGGTGACGAAGTTTATGGCGCCATCGATGAAGACGAAACCATCGGTGTGTGGATTGGTAAGTATCTCATCACGCCTGTTTTAAGTCTCGTTGGTGTGATCTTCTTGGTGCTGATGGTCTACGCAGGAGTACTTTGGATGACGGCGGGTGGTAACTCGGATCAAGTCACAAAAGCAAAAAACATCATGATCGCCGCTGTTATTGGAACCATTATTATTGCCGCCGCTTATGCGATTACGAACTTTGTCTTTGACGCGATTTCCTAAACTCCTCATCGCCGCGGGGATCGGTCTGGCGTTGATGATGCCACTATTTGCGCAGGCGCAGGACTACACCGATCAGCTCGGCGATGCGGCGACGGAAGTATACGGTTCTGAGGATGCTGATGAAGGAGACTTCACATTGATCGTCGCGAACCTCATCAACGTCGTACTGAGCATCTTGGGAATCATCCTCTTGGTGATCATCGTATACGCTGGTGCTCTCTGGATGACGGCCGGTGGTAACAGCGACCAGGTTGGAAAGGCAAAATCCTGGCTTATCAATGCTGTCATTGGTCTGATCATCACGCTGGCTGCTTACGCGATCTCAAACTTCGTCATCGGAGCACTTGCACAGGGTGGACTGGTATAGAAAATCAACATTTGTTACACTAAAGCCATCATTTAATAAACGACTATGACAGATATTCTCAAACGAGCCAGCGCAGTGGCGATCGCCCTTGCACTGACTCTCCCTCTCCTCTTTGGAGCAACCGCTCCAGTGCTCGCAAGTGACTTGGAAGACAACCTTGGTGATGTTGGAGACGAGTCAGACCTCACGACCGAGGATCTGACAACGACCATTGGAGTCTTGATCAGTGTGCTCGTCAGTGTTCTGGGTATCGTGCTCCTGATCCTGATCATCTACGCTGGATTCCTCTGGATGACGGCTGGTGGTAACGCGGATCAAGTCGGAAAGGCAAAGACCATCATGATCAACTCTGTTATCGGTCTGATCATTCTGTTGGCCGCCTACTCCATCTCCTACTTCGTCATCAACGCGCTTTCGTCAGCTGGCTTGGTCAGCTAGAGGAGATGCACACGGATTGCGAACAGATTACGGCAGATAAAGAGAAGCACGGGTTCAATCCCGTGTTTTTCTATCAGCGAGCATCCGCTCGCGATCCGCGAAATCTCACCCAGACGCACGCACGCCCCGCGCCCTGGAGTTCACCAGGGGCGGGGCGCGTAGTCGTAGACGGTCAGGAGCACTCACGGCTGGAGAAGCTCTCGTCGACCTTGAAGACGACGGGGAGCTTGGCCTTGCCGCGGTACTTGACCGTGTCGACCTCACAGCTGCGCAGCAGGAAGCCGTCGTTGACGTTCTTGTAGCCCATCACACCACCGGGACCGGTGACCGGGAGCCACGAGTCGACCAGCTGGCCGACCGAGACATCCTCGGCCATCACGTCGTACCCCTCGTTGCGGACCATGTCCATGGACTTGGGGCGTGGCGTGATGAAGCACGAGTCTCCCGGCCACAGCACGGTCTGGAGATGCTCCTGCCCACCGATGTCGACGATGACACCGTGGGGCAAGTGTGCCTCCTGACCGCTGCGACGCTTCATGACGTAGATGGGACTTCCGTCCACCTCCAGCATGATGGGCGTCTTGCGCTGGTTGGTGACCTTGATGTACCAGAGCTGCGACTCGAGGCCGTCCGGGACGTCACCGACCCAGCAGATCTCAGAGTTCTGCCGCGGCTCGGCCACGTGGATACCCTGCGGGTGCTGGTCGGAGACCGCCATGGGACGCGCCAACGCCGAGGCGAAGGGCGTGATCAGGACGGCTGCCAGCAGCAACATCATCAGCGTCTTCATCACTCCTCCTCGGTGGTGGTCTCGGACAGCAGGTCCTGGATGATGCCGTCGGCCTCCTCCAGACTCTCCTCGGCCTTGACGGCGCGGGCCTGGGCGGCCAGACGCTTGGCCTCCTCCGCCTTGCGGGCGGTCTCGGCCTTGCGCGCGCGCTCGTCGGCCTCGCGAGCCTCGTTCTCGTACGCCTGGTTCTCAGCACGCACGCCAGCGACCCAGTCCTCGTTGATGGCCTGCCAGTCCCCCAGGGCCGTCTCCGACGCCTGGAAGGTCCCGGTGTGGCCGCCGTAGTGGACAGGCTCGTAGCTGACGTAGACCGGCTGGGTCACCACGCGCACACCGCTGCCGCTGTACACGCCCGGGGGGCGCGAACGGGGCGGACGGCTCGAGCCGTCGCGGTGGGCGTAGCCGGGGTGACGCTCGCCGCTGCGCACGCGCACCGTGACCGTTCCCGTGCTCTCGCGGTCGGGCTCGGCCCGGTCATGCGACCGGGCCGTCGGGTCGGATGACCCGACGGGCTCCACCTCCGGCTCGGGCTCGCTCCAGGGGGCACGATCGACGGAGGTGACCGTCTCGGCCTGCCGCACGTGGACGTGCAGCACGTCGTTGATGTGCGTCCCGTCGGAGAACGTCAGGTCGTGGCTCTGCACGCACAGGTCCAGGCTGTCGTGCCCGCGCTGCGCAGGCCAGCACTGCATCTCGACACCGGCCTGCGGCTCGGTGCACTCCAGGTGATCTTCAGCGGGGATCAGCTCCCCAGCCATGGTCACACCGACCATCAGGATGATGCTGAGCATCGGTCTTCCTCCGTGAGGGGTTGTGTAGATGATGGGGTTTGAAGGGGCGATTGGGCGTCCGCACCCACTCCAAGGCACAATCTCGGACTGTGAAAAATAGCACAAAAAAATGATTTTGTCAATGATACGTTGACAAAATGCCAATTTCGTGCTATCTTTTTGGGCTCTACACGTGTCCAGAAAGGACCCTGTAGACCCCTTCACAAAGGGGTGGCGCCCTTGCAAACGCTACCCCTCAACCCCCTTTCCCCAACGGAGGACCAGATGGTTCCCACCGCAGACCAGATCCGCGGCTTCTTCGGCGTCAATGCCGGCGACAGCATCGGACACAACATCGCCCACGCCACGATCGAAGAAGGCCTGGAGAACATGATCGCGAACCTGGACGCGAATCGTGCGCTCAACGCCGACGGCCTGATCGGTGCGATCGCGCGCACGCTCGCCGTCACCAACCCGACGGCCTACACGCTCGTGTTCAACATCATCGGGCAGGTGCTGGCGCTCAAGCTCCGGCGACGCAACCCGCTGCTGGCCGCTTCTATCTCGATCGGGCTCGAGGCCGCGGGCCCCGGCATCCGCCGGTCGCTCGAGGCCGCTGCCCGTCAGCGTCGCCCGCAGGACCGCGAGCTCTCCGAGGCCAGCCTGACCGAGATCCTCTCGGGCTGGCGTGGTCACATCATCAGCGAGTTCCGCGCCCGTCAGACCCAGGCCGACGCCCCGCGTCAGACCTTCGTGCTGATGGCGCCCGAGTGGATGCTCCGCGCGCACAGCTCCCTCAAGGAGGCCTGCCGCACCCAGATCGCCTACGACGACACCGAGGCCGAGCGCCGTGACCAGCCCGCCCCCGGAGCCCCCCGCGGCTTCCAGGGCCTGCGCGGTCGCGCCGCCCAGATCCTCCGCGGTCTGGTCCACATGGAGCGCGAGACGCCCAGCGAGCTGATGCGCGCGTACGAGGCCTGCGCGATCGCGCGGATGCACCGGCAGATGGATGTGATCCACCGCCTGGTCACCCACGCGCCCCAGGTCGAGTGCCGTGTGGCCATCAACCAGGCCATGAACGCCCGGGCGATGCCCATCCAGCAGGGCCTGGACCTGCTGGACGAGTCCGTGGACAAGGAAGCGGCGAAGCGCTCGCTGCGCGGCGCCTGGAACTTCGTCCGCAACTTCGCCACCGGCACCGGTCGTACGGGCCTGGAGACGGTCTGGTGGCTCTTCGCGGGCCTCCACGTCACCTGGCTGGGCGGCATGGCCCTAAGCCTGCTGATCTTCGGCGGTGTGTGCCTGACCGGCCTGTACCACGTCTTCCTGACCGACCCCGGCAACTACAACGCCGAGTTCGTGCTGGTGCTGGTGCTGTTCATCGTCGGCCTCGTGCCCCACACGATCAGCCAGTTCTCTGCCCCCGTGGCGGGCGACATCCTCAACGCGGTCCTCAAGATCGTGCACGGGATCAACCCCCTGCAGGGTGCGGGTGCGGCCGGTCGCTGGGTCGCGGACATGGCCCGAGAGGCCGGTCTGCCGATCCCGGAGGCGACGGGTGACAACGAGGCCGCCAAGGTCACGATCTACCACCAGAACAACCGTCGATTCAACATGATCCCCCTGGGGGTCATCGCGACCTTCTTCCTGTGGTACACCTTCGCCAACGCCGAGATCATGCCCATGGCCGCCAAGGTCATCAGCTTCATCATGCTGCTGGTCGGCCTGATCATGGCCTGGTTCCTGCTCAGCTACGTCTCGATGCAGGACGAAGCGCTCAACCGTGGTACCACCTACATCGACAAGATGAAGCGTGGTGGCGTGAAGTGGATCCTGGCCCCTGCGCCGATCCTCCTGATCGTGGTGGGCTTCTCCACCCTCGGTGCCGGCGGCCTCTACGGACTGGCCCTGGCCAACGACGTCATCGACGACGACACCGTGGAGACCAGCGCCCAGACGCCGAACGAGGATTCCGACGCGCGCAAGCGTGCTCAGGAGTACCTCAAGAAGCGCGGGAAGTAGGAAGGGGAGACATCATCGCCCTGTCGAGATCACTCAGCAACTACAGCTGAGCCTCGGCAGGGCGTCCGTGCATCTATCTTCTTTTTCACTTTGCCAACTCTTCCTTGAACCAATCAACGTATGGGATGCCGATTGGATTTACTCTATTTAACATCGCCAGATAGTAACTTAAAAAGGTTGAAAACTGCAGCAGCTCGCCGGCCTCGGCAAACTTCGATCCACCTCCGGCATCATACTCTACGACCTTGGACCCCAACTTCTCAAACAACTCTGCCGTGATGTCGTAGCGCTTTTGATTGCGCTTGTGATACAGCCCCGACTTTAGCATCAACACGCCAAATTGCTTCACCAGACCTTTCGGATACGTCAGCCCTTCCATCAGATAATGATTTAACTTTGGAATCTTATGATACTCAACGTACTGCTTGGCGGTCTCACAAATCTGATTACGCATCACATGCGCGTTTCCCACCAAATGCTCTGACGCAATAATCATCATCGGTCGACCTTGCATCTCCGTTGCGACCGTCTTGGCGGGATTACGTTTCGTCGCAACGTCCATAGCGCAGGTATCCACCACCTCACTCATGGCTTGGGCAAATGCCTCGATATCCTTTTTGGCCACTTTCGCCATAGCTGCTCGCTGCAACAACCCGAGGGTACCCGCAAGCGTAAACCCAACGCCAAGGCGTGGCTGCTTTGCCAGGTCGCCTGGTTCAAACTGATACATCGGTAGCTTCTCGCGTCTTCCAAACGCTGCCAGCTTGCTCCCGGTGGCGATGACCATCATCTTTGCCTTGCGCTTCTTTGCCTCACGACCAGCGTACAGTGGCTCTTCGGTGCTTCCAGAAAAGCTTGAAAGAATGACGAGCGTCTTGGAATTTACAAAACCTGGCAGACGATAATCCCGAGTGACAATGACAGGCTTTTTGATCGCGTCGGAAAGCGCGTTGACGATGATGTGAATTCCAAGCGCTGACCCACCCATACCGGCCAAAACGATATTCTCAACGTTGCGATAGGACTTTGGCACCTGAATACGTCGCGTCTGCTGCCATGCAATGCGCACTTGTTCTGAAAGACGCTCAATACCAAACGCAATGTCATCTTTATCGTACCGTTTGTAGATCTTGGAATCATCGAGCATAGGCTTCCTTGTTTTTAATGGCATTGGTAATCGCTTGTCGCTGCTTAATGTCACCGATCAAAATAGCACCAACCGTCTTTCCGTCACGCACGAACAGCTCAACAGATGCCGCCGGCTCAGCAAGATGTTGCACAACGTCATCGGCGTGCTCTCGACTCGTATCGCCCACAAACACCACTTCCATGCCAAGCAAATTCGTCGCGTACGATGAGACGAGCTCGAACGGCGCACGATCTCCGAGCATCGTCTTGGCGACCGTACGCGCCTGCATCATCGCATTCATCCAGTTGCCGGCAACCATGGACCGACCGACCGTAACATCAGTAAACTGCGCGACGTCCCCTGCAGTATACACGTCTGGAACATTCGTTTCGAGGTACTCGTTGGCCACGATTCCCTTGTCCATCTCAATGCCTGCGTCGCGCACAAAGGTCATCTGACGTTCCATACCGATTCCAACACCAATGATCTGCCCTTCAAACTCGCGATCATCTGCTTTTGCACCCGTTAGCTCTCCTTCCCCAAGCAACTCGATCGCCCCAACACCGGTCTCAATCGTCACGCCGCCAGACGTCGCATGATCGGCAAGGACCTTTTTGGAATGTTCACTTAGGGTGCGTGACCAAAATCCGTCACCACGCTTGAGGACGGTCGCCGGGATCTTAAAATGATCGAAGATATTGATAAACTCCAGCGAGATGAAGCCGCCGCCGTAGACAAGTGCTCGCTTCGGCTTCTCGCCGATGAGCTGCAGAATCTGATCAGCGTCGTCGACACCACGAAGGTAACAAACGCCACGACGATTGTCCTCGATCGTACGCAGCTCACCACCAGTCGTGATCAGAAGCTTGTCATACGGAAGCTCACGGCCGTCGCTTGTGGTCACGAACTTATTCTTCACATCGATCCCCTGCGCGATCACGCCACCCATCAGCTCAATATCCTGCTCACCGTACCACTCCAGCTTTTTCAAAAACACCCGCTCTCGCTCCACCTTCCCCTTAATGTAATGAGGAAGGAGTACGCGCGAGTACAGCGGATGAAACTCTTGCTCGATAATCGTAATGCCTGCCCGGCCACCTGCCGGGCGAGCCACCTTCTCAATCTTGCGGATTTCCTGAGCAGCCGTTGTGCCGGCAATACCGCCTCCAATGATGACGAAAGCCTCGCCCATATTACATGTCCGGATACAACTGCTCGCCAGACTCGTCGTAAATAAAGATCGCCAACGTTGGGCAGGACTGCGCTGCCAAAATCAACCGATCTTTTTCGTCTTCGGTCATCTCAACAACTCGCTCGTAGCTTGGACCACCTTCTGCCTGACCGTGATCGAGCACCTCGGCTTTATTCTCTTCGTTCAAGATAAACGTATCGGGATCGATCGTCACGCAGCTCGCCGCACCGATACACAAATCTGGATCTACTTTGATAGTCAACTTCATACGCTCAGATACTACCCGAAGTATTTCTCTTTGTAAAAACGAATCAGCTCCTCCACCGCCGGCAGTACGCCCGGATTCCCGACGCCAACTTTGGTCTTGCGCTGCACGGCCTCCAGCGTCACAGCACCCTCGAGCACCGCCTCTTCGATGTCGCGATCTGTCACTTTTGAGACGGGATCAATGACGCGTGCGGCCTCGACCTGAATCTTGTCGAACTGGTCGGTGCGACGGTAGTAATCGTTAATCGCATCGCGCAGAGCCTTGTCACACAGCACGCTGCAGTGGAACTTGCGCTGCGGTAGGCCGCCAAGACGTTCCATGATGTCCTGGGGCTTCAAGCCACGAGCTTGCTCGAGCGTCATGCCTCCATCCTCGGTCACCATCACCGATGCGATCGACGTGCTGGCGATCGCGCTTCCGCATCCAAACGTCTTCCACTTAAAGTCGACGACCTTCTCATTCTCATCGACCTTCAGCCACACCTTCAATTCGTCTCCACACGCAGGTGATCCAACCTTTCCAAGCGCATTAAACTCACCGTCCTTCACATCTCGGTCAAGAAAGTTCTTGGGATTGAAAAAGTGGTCCTTAACGATATCGGAATAAAACCAAGACTGCGTCTTGTCATGCGACGTTACGTCCCCGCCCTTACCCTTCACGGCTGGTGCTGCATAATTATTCATAAACACACCTTATCACTCAAAGTATTTCTCATCCACTCGGACTGGACTGATGGAACGCAGCTTCTCAACCAGCGGCGGCAATGTCTCAAGCAGATAATCGATATCTTCTTTGGTTGTCGAGCGTCCAAGCGTGAATCGGAGACTGCCGTGGGCGACCTCGTATGGAAGGCCGAGCGCCAAGATGACGTGTGATGGATCGAGCGACGCACTTGTACACGCCGATCCTGTTGAGGCGTAGATACCGGCAGCGTCTAGATACAGCAACAATGCCTCACCCTCGATGTCCATGAACGAAATGTTCACGTTGTTTGCCAAGCGCTTCGACGGATGACCGTTGAGGCGTGTTTTGGGGATCGTCTTCAAGATCTGCTCGATGCAGTAATCGCGCAACGGTGTGAGCGATTCGTTATATTGATCACGCTCAGCGTTCGCGATCTCGATTGCCGCTCCGAAGCCAATAATTCCGATCACGTTCTCCGTCCCCGGACGAATACCGCGCTCCTGCGCACCGCCAAACTGCAAGGATTGCAACTTAATCCCTCGATGGACATACAACGCCCCCACACCCTTTGGTCCGTAGATCTTCGAGCTGTTAACGGTCATCAAATCGACGTGAAGTTTGTTGACATCGATCTCGAGCGTCCCCACCGCTTGGCAGGCGTCGGTGTGAAACAGTGGGTAGCGCGCCTTCGACTCCTCACGCAATTTCTGGATACGGTTTCCAATCTCGGCGATATCTTGGATAACACCGATCTCGTTATTTGCGTACATGATTGTAACCAGCGTCGTGTCTGGACGAATGGCGCGGATCACCTCATCGACGTCCACAAGGCCATCTTTGTCGACATCCACGTACGTTACCTCAAAACCTTCCTTCTTTTCTAGATGGTATAGCGGCTCGAGCACGGCCTGATGCTCGGTCTTCAGGCTCACAATGTGCTTGCCGTGCGCGACGTGGGCTCGCGCCACACCCAACACGGCCAGGTTATCAGACTCAGAGCCACCGGACGTGAAGAGGATTTCGTCGGGACGTGCGCCAAGGACGATCGCGACCTGATTACGCGCGTGATCAATCGCATCACGAACCACCTTCCCCTTCATGTGAAAGCTGGAAGGATTACCGTATTGCTCATCTAAAAAAGGCCGCATGGCGTCTCGCACACGCGGGTCAATAGGCGTTGTCGCTGCATGATCGAGGTACACCTCGCGCTCCTTCATAGGGCTCGAGCTTAGCGGATTTTATTGACCTTTACAACCCCCAAACGTAAATGCAAACATCTCGAGATTATCTGAGGCGGTCTTCAACTTCAACACGCCTTGATGGTACGCATCTGAGTCCACCAGTCGGTACATCTTGTGTGCGTTGACCTCTACAATCGCATGACCATTCTCAACAACCACGTCCTCACCGGCCATATCCTCTGGGAGGGGCTGTTCATCGAGCAAAACTTCCACGCGCGCCTTACGATTATTCGTTGAGCCCATCACGAGGTTCACGGAGAACCCGCTGTAGCGTAGTGCAAGATACTCACTTGCTGACGGTAATGATCGCCGGTGCTGAATACTCTCCTTGCCGATCGTGAAGTGTCCGTGCAAATACACCATGTCCGCCTCATACTCGCCGTTGCTCTCAAATGACTGCTCTTCGTTTGGACTCATGCCGTGTGCGTTTGCAAAGCGTCCGCGGACATAGCCAAGATAGGTCTCGGGCGTGGTGCGATAACAAATCCCCCCGCTCACACCCATGTCCGGGGCCACGGCTGGCAGATCTGTGACACCGATCTCGCCCAAGGCACGCTGAATCGCCATCTCCGTGTCGGCATAGCCGCCCTCGCCAACGTGATCGTAAACAATCGCGCCATCCTTGTTGATCAAAAAGTGTCGTGGCCACCAACGGTTCGCGTAGAGATTCCAAATCTTGTAGTCAGGATCCAACACGATCGGATGCTTGAGCTTAAACTCCTTCACCGCGCGGGTCACGTTCTTCTCATCGTGCTCAAAATCAAACTCGGGTGTGTGCACGCCGATGATCGTCAAGCCTTTGTCAGCATACCGCTTGTGCCAATCGCGTAGATGCGGGAAGGTCCGAATACAGTTCACACACGAGTACGTCCAAAAATCGATCAGCACAACGCTGCCGCGCAACGACTTCATCGTCAGCGGGTCGCTATTGAGCCACGTGAGCTTCTGGGGAAACTCAGGGGCGTGTGTTTTTCCTAATCGATGCAAGAACATATCCATTTCCATTTCGAGGAGGCGTAGCCGACGAGAAATCTATTCGAGTAGATCTCTCCTCGCCTTCGGCTCGTCGAGATGGGATTACGTCACAATCCCAAATGATCCTGACACAATACTCCCAATCAAGAATCCGAGCAGGGCCGCGGTCAGTGACACAACCATCATCTCCATACCACTCTTGAGCCAATGACCTTGGACGTAGCGCGCTTTCAACACACCGATGACAAACAGCGTGATGCCGGTAATAACGATCGCTGGCACCATCGCTTGCTCCACGGGCCATAGGAGATAGGCAATGAGCGGGATGCCGCCTCCCATGAGATAGAACGCGCCCATCACAACGCCCGAGAGCACGGGCGAGGTAGAGACAGCCGGCGCGAAACGATGCTCACAGCGTCGAACCTCCTTCATCCAAAGCTCCCGCTCCTTTCCAAGGGCCGTCATGACCTTCTTTTGGTCCTTCCTGGACAACTTCGCCTTTTGCAAAATGTGCGCGAAGGTCGTGTCGTCGTCCACGCGCTCTTGAAGTAGGCGCGCGCCGTCTTGTCGCTGTCGACGATCAAACACCTCACGTGCTGACTTGGACGATAGATACGACCCTGCAGACATCGAGAGCGCCTCAACCACAATCAAAACCAGGCCCGAGAGAATCACCACATATCGATTGCCCGTTCCGGCGGCAATTCCTGTTACCGCTCCGAGTGTAGAGACAAGGCTATCCTCAAGGCCAAAGATGATTTCGCGCATAAAGGCACCGCCGCGCGCTTTCCATCCTCCTGCCATATCGCTGAGAGTATACCATGTTTCACCTCGACTTTGTGCGCCCAAATCGCTATAATACGGACATATGCAGATCTCTAATCATTATCTTGGTTATCCGAAGAGAACGCTTGTTGTAGTGACAAATAACGAACTGGCGAAGATCTACCGGGCCTTTGAAAAGGAGATCGAGGAGATTCACGTTCTGGAGGGTGAACAAATCGATATCGATCAACGCGGAAGCGGAACGGCCAACGATGGCCCTCCGCACACGGACGAAATTCGCAAGCACATCCGCAACGATCTCTATAAAGCCTTGTCCGATAAGCTGATGGAATACCTTCAGGGTGACGATGAAGAGATCATCCTGTGTGCTCCCGAGGCCCATAAGAATGCCTGCGTTGATGGAATGCACACAGACGTGATGAAGGCGGTGAAAGAAGTTGTACCAAAAAACCTCGCCTCTTTGCCGCTGGATGCTGTGGTGAGAATTCTGCAAGAAACAAGAGCGTAGACAAAAACGCCCGACTGATGTCGGGTGTTTTTGGAGGCCACGGCCGGATTCGAACCGGCGAATCGAGGTTTTGCAGACCCCTGCGTTAACCAACTTCGCCACGTGGCCGGGTGGGCCGGTGTCCAGATATCATCGTTTGCATCTTGCAGATCACAACCGGCTGCGCCTTGATGAAAAAGCCTCGCCAGAGCGCTGCTATGCCTACGTTTTTTCATCTGCGGCTCGCTCGCTTGTGCCAACAATCTGCTAAACGTGCTACCTGCACACCGGCCCATTACGCAGGGCAAGGGTACAGGTCAAAAGACGCCCCGTCAAGGAGCGTCCTTTGCTTTCACTGTCGATATTCTTATTCAGCTTCCTCAACCGTCAGCGTTCCGAAGAACTCTTCGAGTCCATCCTCAGACTCACCCCAGAACGTGTACTCGCCTGGATCGTTGTTCACGGTCAGCACGACGATATCCTCTACAGCCATCGGACCGGTTGTCCATTCGTTATCGGTCTCGCGAACGCGGATCTCCTCCTCGGTGTAGTTCACAAACTTGATCGTATCTCCTTGCGTGACTGTCACCTCGTTGTACGCACAGTAATCCTCGTCACACACACTCTCATCTGAGACAGCGAAGCGCAGTGGGTCTGTGTAGATCATCACGCCAACAGGCTCGGAAAGTTCCTTGTCGTCGGAGATGGTATACCCGTCCTCTGGAATCTCCTCAAACTCAGAATCGCCATCAATGTCACCTGCGGTCACCGTGTAGTGTGAAACGAACACGTCTGGCAAAAGGCTCACACGATCCGCCCAATCATCTCCAAAGAGCTCGACAGCATCGTCGTCGCTCTCAACAGCCACCAATAGTCCGTACCCAAGAGATACGTAGATCTTCTCGTGACCCGCGATCTCCAAAAGACCTGTATCCGTCATTCCATCCCAGTGCGGGAAGTACGTCACCATGCCGGCGAACGGGATAAGGTTCATCTCCTCAGTCGTGATGGTAACCACGTCATCGAAGTCGTCGTACCAGGTGAAGTAGGTGTTCTCATTTGGGAAACCGTAGCGCTTCTCGTCCTCGCCAAAGTAGTACACCGTCGAAACGTCGGCGGTCTTAAAGAGATCTCCCACCTCAAGGTCTGCTACAGATGGAAAATCGAGCTCCCCATCCTCCGCATACGCCGGCAGCGCTGCGAACATAGCGCCAAGGAGTAGCGCGAATGCCGTGAGGCCGGCAATCAGTTGTCGTGTCATGGTCATAGTAAATAATTACGTCCTATGGATATTAAAGTTGATCGCTCAGGTCATGTTCCTGTGCGGAGAAGATAATGTCCTCGATCACGCTCATGTCCTGCTCGCCGTCCGTCTTGACCGTAAAGAGGTAGTTGCCGAACTCTTGCGGGAACCAATACGCGAGGTCATCGTAGAACGTGGTTTCATAGAATCCATTGCCAAGATCTGTAGCGTCGTCCGGCACTGGTCGCAATGCCGTGTAGCGGAACACACGGATGTAGGCGTAGTCGCTTTCAACATAGACCGTCCAGTTCTCAGACACCTGTCCGTCAATGGAGATTGGCTCGGACGCACTTTGCAGCACAATGTCTGTCGACGTAGCTGTGATTGCCTCGTCTGAAGGCATCTCAACCTTTCCACTGCCATAGTGTGCCACGCGCACCCAGCCCTCTGGCAGATCAAATGACAGCCACCACTGCGGATCATTGTCCGCATTGGAGACGTCGGTAGTCGCATCATCTGTTGTGGCCGCCGAGCATCCGGCACCCATCAAAACGAGGGTTAAAACCCCAAATACCAATCGTTTCATACGATGAAAATGTAGCACGGGCGCAGGAGAAGATCAACCAAAACGAAAACAGCCCGTGTGGGCTGCTCTCGCTTGTTTATGATGTTGGGTAAATCTCCAGAGTCACGTTCTGGACACCGAAGTTGATCGCATCCTCATAGCTCTCCATCCAGATATCGACCTTGTACCAGTAGCGGGCGTTCATACGGTCCTCAACAATGAAGACCTGATCGCCGTAAAGCTCTGGGATCTTCACGCGTGTACCAATTGGCAAGAAGTTTGCCGCAAGGACACCATGGCGTGTCGTTGTACCAGAGGCGGTGATAAATGGCGTGTCATCCGTTTGTCCTGGCAGCGAGTTATACGCGGTTGCCGGAACCGTAATAGTGTAGGACGGTCCGCGCTCGTCTGAACTTGGCAGCTGACCATAGTCGCGCAAACTGTTCTGCATCGTTGAGATTTGCAGGGCAACGTAGTCCATGTCCGGACCCGTATCCTCATCAGCAAAGGCAGCAGCCGGCATGGCGGCATAGCTAAGCACGAGGACCATGATCGCAATCAGGACACTCTCAATAGGGGACTTCTTGATTACACGCAATAGCGTTGAATACATAGAAATCATTAATCAATCGACCCTGGCAACGGCGCGGCCCTTGTCTATAAAACAAAAGACCTCGCTTTTGCGAGGATCAACAAAATACCATATTTTGACCGATTTGTCAACCATATTATCCAAATCTTGGCCAAGATTGGCGATTGCAAAAGGGGCCTTCTGGGGATATACTTTGGGCATCTTGAACCACCCTTATGACCCGACGACCCTCCCGCCAACAGACCTGGAAATCCGCGCGCAAACGACGCCGAAGAACGAACAAAATCCTTCCTCAGCTCCTTCGGGGGATGAACAAAAAAATGCTCGTCAAAAACATCGTTCTTGGTGGTGTGGCTTTGGCCTTGCTGGGCAGCATTGTCTTTTTGGGTGCCTTCGCCTGGTTGTCACGAGACCTGCCCGATCCAAACTCGCTGACCATTCGCGAAATTCCTCAGTCAACGAAGATTTACGACCGAACCGGCGAGCATCTGCTCTACGAGATCGCAGGTGAGGAAAAGCGCACGTTGGTGACACTCGACCAAATCCCTGAGTACGTTGTCTGGGCGACCATCACGGCCGAGGACCGAAAATTCTACGAGCACGGCGGCATTGATATCAAAGGCATCCTTCGTGCGATCTTTGTGGACGTCATCACACTCTCTCGAGCACAGGGTGCCTCGACCATCACGCAGCAGCTGGTGAAAAACGCTATCCTCACCAACGAGAAAACCTTCACACGAAAATTCAAAGAGCTCATCCTCTCGCTTGCGCTTGAGCGGCGCTATACCAAGGACGAGATCATGCAGCTGTACCTCAACGAAATTCCGTACGGCTCGCGCAACTACGGTATTCAGTCCGCTGCCGACTCCTACTTTGGCATCTCGGTCGAAGAGCTAAGCCTTGCCCAAGCCGCCACGCTCGCCGCCCTGCCAAAGGCGCCGACAACCTATCTGAACAACCCTGATCAGCTGGAGGATCGGCGCAATTGGATCCTCTCGTCCATGGCCGAGCTTGGCTACATCACCCAAGATGAGGCCGACGTTGCGATGGCCGAAGATACAACCATTGACCTTGAGCTCGATGACCTTGAAGCCCCGCATTTTGTGCTGTGGGTGAAAGAACAGCTTGAGGAAGAGTATGGTCAGCTGCAAGTTGAGCAAGGTGGACTGAACGTCATCACCACACTCGACTACGACAAACAGGTCATTGCCAAGGAGGCGGTGCAGGCTAATGCTGAGGCGCGGTCAGAATCCTACGGCTTTAACAACTCAGGGCTCGTATCCATCGACCCTGACAACGGGCATATCCTCGCGATGGTCGGATCGGTTGATTACAACGACGACGAAATCGACGGAAAGGTAAACGTCACGCAGAGTCCGCTCCAGCCAGGATCGAGCTTCAAGCCGATTATCTACACGGCCGCCTTTGAACTTGGCTACACGCCAAATACGATCCTGTGGGACGCGCTGACCACCTTTGCAACAGCCACGGGCGACTACCAGCCAAACAACTATGATCTTGAAGAGCATGGACCGGTGACCATTCGCTCAGCTCTGCAAGGATCGCTCAACATCCCTGCTGTGAAAATGCTCTATTTGCTTGGTATTGAGCCTGGAATCGAGTTCGCGCAGCGCCTGCACTACTCCACGCTCAACGATCCATCGGCCGTCGGACTCTCCATGGTGCTCGGAGGCGCCGAGGTAACACTGATGGACCACACGGCAGCCTACGCAACCTTTGCGGCCGAGGGGATGTACCACGAGCCGGTGTCGATTCTGAAGGTTGAGGACGACGAGGGCGAGGTGCTTGAGGAATGGAAAGAGGAGGAGAACGAGGGCGAGGAGGTGCTCGATAGCAACATCGCCTTGATGATCTCCGACGTGCTCTCAGACAACGGCGCACGTACGCCTTACTTTGGTGCCTCGAGCTATCTGGCTGTTGCCGGGCGCGACGTCGCTGCCAAGACTGGAACCACAAACGACTACAACGACGCCTGGACCATGGGCTACACGCCGTCACTCGTCGCGGGTGTGTGGACCGGTAACACGGACGGCACGCAGATGAACCGCGGCTCGGGAGGATCATCTGTTGCTGCACCGATCTGGAACGAGTATATGAGCAAAGCTCTCGCTGATATGCCGGCTGAAAGCTTTGAGGCCCCTGAAATCCCAGCTACCGGTATTGCGATGCTTGATGGTGAAATCCCAAGCGAGCTGGTAGTGCTCGACAAGGCCTCGGGCAAGCTCGCCACCGAGCGAACGCCGGAGAGTTATCGCGAGGAAAAGTACTGCGGTGAATATCACACCATTTTGCACTACATCGACCCGGCCGATCCGCTCACGCTCTTGGACGAACCGTCTGATGAGTCTTACGAAGCGTGGGAGACGGCTGTACAGGAGTATCTTGTGCGCGCCAACGAAGAGCTCGAGGAGGGTGAGGCGCCGATGGAGACGTGTGAGGTTCCTGAGGAAAAGGACGATTTGCATGTGAAGAGCAACGAACCTGATGTCGACATCGATGAACCTGGCAAAAACGACGAGGTTGGGCGGACGTTCAAGGTCGAAATCGATGCCGACGCCAAGCGTGGCATTGATCGGGTGACCTATTGGATCGACGACGTGCTGGTGAAGCAAAGCTCCAGCAGTTCTGGTACCACACTCACGCTGCCAAGCTGGGTGGACAAGGGCGAGCATACTCTGAAGGTCATCGCCTACGATGATATCGATAACGCCGGTGAGGACGAGGTGAAAATCGAGGTGACCGAGTCCGGCGAGAATAGTCTCGCACGGATCACAAACCCGTTTGCCGGACAAGAGATTGAAGCGTCGGACGAGCCGTATCAAATCGCTGTGGAGATCAGCAACGCGAGCTCTGTATCGAACCTGACGCTGACGGCACAGAACCTCTGGACAGGCAGCACGGTCGAGATCACGTCCATCGACGACCCGAGCGCCGTGGCATCGGTCGCCTGGAGTGTCGTCGCAGAGGCGGACTATAGCCTGAGTGGTACCGTCACAATCGACGGAGACAAGGTAGATATCGAGCCCGTGCTCGTATCGGTGCGCGAGGTCCTGACGGCACCTGACGCGCTAGACCTGGTACCGGAGGAAGAGGTCGAAGAGGAAACGACGGAATAAAACAAACAGAGGCAGAGCTCTTGACAAAGGGCTCTGTTTTTGGTTAGATGCGGGGCCCACGAATGACTCAAAAGATCAAAGGAGGTATCCCGTGGACCGTCCGCGAATCAAGACTCTGGACGTGCGCGTACGGCTTCCGTACTACGACGCTTGTGAGGACTTCCGCGAGGGGGAGGACCGAGACGAGGTCGTCGAGCGCGCTGTGACGCAGTGGCTCGAAGGTGCGGAGGAAGTCGATCCGAGCTCGATGTCCATCGCCCTCTCGAACCCCGAACAGACCGGAAGCGCCCCCGGGCCCTTCTACAACAAGTACACGATCACGATCACCTACAGGACCAGGGACACTGCGGCGGCCTAGCCGCCCGTACAACACCGAGCGCCCGCGACGAACTCCACGTCGCGGGCGGCGCTGCATTCCATGGACCCTTGACAAAGGGCTCTGTTTTTGATATCTTCTCAGGCTGTCTAACGGGATAGCGGGGTATGAGTCTGTCCCCCTGAGGACCCTCGATATGTGCCAAGCGCCATACTTCGATGCAACTCAACCCCAAACCCGGAGGACACATGTTGGACTTCCAGCGTGATCTCTTCAAGCGCTCGGGCCTGTACAGGGCCTTGGGCAACTCCTACGACCTCGGTCGGCTCTTCGGAGCAACGATCACCGTCCGCACACCCGATGGGGTGGTGGACGACTTCGTCGCGGGCATCCGACTCATGGACATGCTCGCCCCCGAGAAGGACTACGTCCTCTTCCTCCACCTCCTCGACAGCGAGTGCTGGCACGACAACCCCTGTGGGGTTCTGGTCTACAGTTCTCGACGAAATCGTTGGGAGATGCGGAAGTGCAGCGTCGACGCCCTTGGTAGAAGGAGCTATCGAAACACGCCCGCGGCAATCACCATACGGCCCCGGAACTAGCTCAAACACGCCCGCGGAACTCCACCGCGGGCGTTGCTGCATCTATGGCCAAACCAAGGGACCCTTGACAAAGGGGTCTGTTTTTGGTATCTTCTCAGGCTGTCTAACGGGATAGCAGGGCATGAGTTCGCTCCCTCAAGAGCACTCGATGATGACGACTTCGCGCCGCGAGCGCATCCACACACCGAAACGACCGCCAGTACTAGGTCAAACGGTCACTGTGACCATCATCGACATAACTCAAACCCTCTTCCGGAGGACACATGCTGGACTTCCAGCGCACGCTCTTCAAGCGTTCTGGGCTCTACCGAGCCCTGGGCAATTCCTACGACCTGAGCCGGCTCTTTGGAGCTACCGTCCATTTCTCGCTCCCGGAGCGGATGAACTACGACGGCTGCTGGCCCATCCGGCACATCCCCGCCTCGAGCTTCAGCAAGAAGATCAGCGGCGTCCGCTTCGTTCATGGGGGTCACCCTCGACGCAGCTTCGTCGTTCTGACCTTCGTCGAAGTTTGGGACCTCTGGCTCTTCGAGCCCGCCGTGGCCCTCGTCTACGGTCCGGGCGCCGACACGTGGCGCGTCTTCGAGCGCTATCACGTCGACTACGAGGGGAACTTCTACAACAAGTACCCCGTGCGTATTCGGATCAGCGTCCGCTAGACCAAACGCCCGCGACGAACTCCACGTCGCGGGCGGTGCTGCTTTCAGGGTTGACTTCGAGCCAAATTTATGGTTAACTCCGTCGGCTCGATCCCTGGCATTCCGCTAAATCGACAAGGAAGCAGCATGGAACAAACCGTGCTTCACCGAATCGTTGCTGGCACAGAGCGCTGCGTGCGCGTGTTCGAGAACGCGCACGTGCTCGTGATCATGAACCGATTCCCGCCGGAGGAAGGCTCCCTGCTCATCCTTCCCAAGGACGCAGGCGAGGCAACCAGCCTCAAGGACCTCGACCACGACAAGGTCGCCTACCTCTACATCATCGCCTGGAGCGTGCTCGTGCCGCAGCTCGAACGAGCCGGCTTCGCTGGCGCACGTGTGGTGGCCAGCTCGAGCCCCGCGGTCGGCATGACCATCCCCTACCCGCACGTCCACGTGGTCCCCTACAACGAGGGTGAGTACACCGGGTGGGCACAGCTCCAGCTGTCGTGGGGCGAGCTCGAGCGAGAAGCAGATCGCATCAAGACCTTCGCGTAGACACCGTCAAGCGCCCGCCCGGGATCACCGGAGCGGGCGCGACTTGGTTTGTATTATTCCTATTGCCGAATCGGCATCACGATGTACTGATAGTTCTCCCCCTCGCCTGTTGGCCGAATCACACACGGGTTCATTGCGTCGATCATTTGTACCTGCACCCCCTGCGTTCCTGCCGCCTGCAGACCGTCTAACAGATATCGATAGTTCAAGACCATGGCATTTTCCTCGCCGGACCCCTCGTCCGCTTTCACCGATACCGAGTTCTCACCGCGCGTTGCGTCCTGTGCCGAGAGCTCAACAAGCTTTTTCCCTGGATCCATCTTCACCTGCACATCAAACAGACCGGTCTTGGCAAACAGGCTCGCACTTTTAATCGCCTGGATGACCTCAGAGCGGTCAACAAAGGTCTTTGTCTTAAAGTCCGTAGGAATGATTTGTCGGTAATCTGGGTAGTTACCGTCGATGGTTCGCGACACAAGCTCTACTGGCCCATATCGGAACACCGCTTGGTTGTCTGAAAGCTCCAGCGAGACGCTCTCAGGCGCCTCCACATCGTCTTTAAAGACCGAGAGGATGCGAGAGAGCTCCGCGAGCGTCCGAGACGGCACAATAACCTCTCGTGGATTACTCTGCGACGTCTTCACGCTCATCACACACTCAGCCAATCGATAGCTGTCGGTTGCCGCCAAGGTCATCGTTCCTGCTCCGGCGCTTGGATGGTGGATGGAGATCAGTACGCCGGTCAGCTCTGGCCGCGCTTCGTTGGTTGCTGTGGCAAACAGCGTTCGTCCAAGCCCCTTGGAAAGCTCAACAACCGGAATCTCATACGTCTCGCTTGCCTGCACGGGCGGAACAAGAGGAAACTCCGAGGCATCCATTCCCTTCAGGGTCGTCTTCGCGCTCGCACAAGAGACAAAGAGACCGTCATCATGAAGATCGATATCAACCGGTTCGTTTGGAAGAAGGCTCACAAAGTCATAAAAGAGCTTTGATGGAACCGTATACTCTCCTTGCTGCTCCACCTTTCCTCGAAGCGAGCACGTAATAGCGATTTCAAGATTTGTTGAAATTAACTTCAGCCCTCCTGCGTCAGCTCGTACAAGAACATTGTTGAGAATCGGGAGATTCATGTTCTTGGTGCTAACGTGACTTGTAATTGAGAGACCTTGTGCGAGGTTCTCTTTTGTACACGAGAGCTTCATGTTGTCTTTATTATTTGAGTAAAGAGATAAATAATCTCAGTAGTAGTAATAGGGCCTGTGGATCGTTGGGATAAGTCTTCTTTTGCTCGAAGGTTCGCGCCGCGCGGTTGCTGATAAGTCTGCCATGATCTGTGCGAAAGGCTGGTGTGAATTGTGGAGAACATTTGGGGCCTTTTGTTGGGGCCTAGTTGTCCACGAGTATCCACCGGTATTTCAACAGGGCTGGTCACAGATCTGAAGCCACTTGCACACACTCTATCCGGAATACATTTTTTGTTTGATGAGCTCCAGGTCCCGCTTGAGCTGGTCGTCTTCTTTGAGGACCTTGGAGATCTTGCTGTAGGCGTGCATTGCCGTGGTGTGGTCTCGTCCGCCAAGCTCGGTGCCGATGGACGGGTAGGAGATGTTCATTTCCTCGCGCAGCAGGTACATGATGATCTGGCGCGGGAAGGCGAGGCGCTTTTCGCGGCTTTTGCCCAGGACGTCCTCGATCGTGATGTCGAAGTATTCCGTAACGGTCGTGATGATGTGCTTTGGTGAGACCGTCTTTTTGATGGTATTCACGTCAAAGCTGTCGATGATTGGAGTGATCGTGTCCAGGCTCGGCTGGATGTTCTTAAACTGGTGGACGGCCACGATTTTATTGAGCGCCCCCTCAAGCTCGCGGACGTTGGACTGAATATTGGAGGCAATATAGTGCAAGGTCTCGCGATCAAGGGTGATAGCCTTGTTCTGACACTTCAGCTGCAAGATAGCAATGCGCGTTTCCAGGTCTGGAGCCCCAACATCAACGAGCATGCCCCACTCCAAACGCGAAAGAAGGCGCTTTTCAAGGGCGGCGATGGCCTTTGGTGGACGGTCTGAGCAGATGACGATCTGCTTGTTGTCCTGATGAAGCGTATTAAACGTGTGGAAGAACTCTTCTTGTGTCCCCTCTTTTCCGGTGATGAACTGGATGTCGTCGATCAGTAGCAGGTCAACGGTGCGGTAGCGATCTTTGAACTCTTTTGCTCGCCCGGTTCGCACGGCGTGGATGAAATCGTTGGTGAAGTGCTCACAGCTGGCGTAGAGAACGCGCGCATTTGGGTTGCGCTTGAGCATCTCGTTTCCAATCGAGTGCAGAAGGTGCGTTTTTCCAAGTCCAACGTCGCCGTAAATAAAGACCGGGTTATAGGTTCCACCCGGGTGTGCCGCCACGGCCTGCGCGGCAGCGTGAGCCAACTCGTTTTGTTTTCCAACAACAAAGGTATCAAAGGTGTAGCCACTGTTGATAGCTGTTTGGGACCGAGGCGCGTCGTCGCGTGTGGTAAATCCGAGCGATTCGTACGAAGCGCTGATTGGTTGGCTTGGCTCAGGTGTCTTTTCTGGCTCTTGCTCCTTTAGTACAACGGGTGACGGAGAGCACGCACGCGTTTCTACGCGATAGCCGAGGCCTTTGATCTGGCACTCGGTGATATTTTGAATCGCATTGAGAATATCTTTGTGATATTTCTTCTCAAGCCAAGCCTTGGTAAAGGTATTTGGAACGCCAACCGTGACGGAATGGTTGTCGTACTCAATAATAAACGTATTGCGAAACCAGGTCGTAAAATGCGCCTTGCTGAGCTTTAATTCCAGCTCCCCCAACGCTGCTTGCCAAAGCTCATGAGTGTTCATAAGAAAAAATGGGTTACCACCACCGACGAATGGTGCCTTTGCAATATGATCGATAGTATATCAGATATCCACAACCGACAAGGGCCTGTTTTGTTGGTGGTTTGTGGGCTCGCTGTGGACAGACCGTGGATGGATCTGCATCTATCCCCTGCCCTTGACGGCCGGTGCCGGCTGTGATAGCCTCAGCGTACTTTTAAGTCACGCGCATAGAACGGCTTCAGTTGGAGCCAGTTCTAGGCGCGGGGAAAGCGGCGAGGAGACGTACTAGCTTGTACGTTGACGAGCCGCAGGGGCCCCGCAACAACGAAATGGCCCAGCTGGGGCCGTTCTACCATATGCCTAAGCGTACATATCAGCCGAAGAAACGGCGTCGCGCGCGAAAGCACGGTTTCCGAGCTCGCATGAGAACGAAAACCGGACGAGCGCTCTTGAAGCGCCGTAAGGCCAAAGGTCGCAAGCGACTGGCGGTCGCCGCTCGCGCACGATAAAATGAAACGGACGGGACAACCGTCCGTTTCATTTTATAAACAGGCCGGTGCGGGGCTGAGCATGAATTGCCAGCTTCCGTTTTCCGGAGAAACCGGAAAGCCGGCGGTCTGGCAATCCATACTCAACCTTGGAAAGTCTATGTTTAGGAAAAGTAATCGACTACGACATGAGAAAGACGTAAAGGATACCCTGAAGAAGGGTAAGAGTACGTTTGATTCGGTTTGTGGTGTGAAGGTTCGGCCAAACGGCGGTGATGATTCACGTTTTGCGGTTGTGGTTGGCACGAAAGTGCACAAGAGTGCGGTGAAGCGCAACCGTGTGAAGCGTCAGTACCGCGAGATCATTCGCACGAACCTTGAGGCAATCAAGCCAGGCATGGATGTAGTGCTTTTGACTTCCAAGGGAGCGCTTGATTTGGATTACGATGAGAAAAAAGAGCGCCTCATGGGCGTGTTGAAGAAAGCGAAGTTGTTGGTATGAGAAAGATCGTCGCTGCGATCATCGGACTGTATCAACGTACGCTCTCTGGAGACCATGGATGGCTCCAGGGATTGTTTCCTTATGGTGTTTGCCGGTTTTATCCGTCCTGCTCTGAGTACACGCGCCAAGCAGTTTTAAAATACGGTGTCTTGCGAGGGATTTTAAAAGGATCGCGACGCTTGATGCGCTGCCATCCGTGGGGTGGCGATGGTCACGATCCGGTTAGGTGATCGAGCTTTGTCTTGTCTGGGAGCTCGATGTGTTTTACGCGGCCTGAGTGGCCGCGCTTTATTGTTATGAGTGACTTGGCAATGCCGAGTTGTTTTGAAAGAAAGCGAAGGAGTTCCTGATTTGCCTTGCCATCGACTGGTGGTGCGGCTACTGCAATGATGGCGGTCCCCTCATCTCGCCAGCTTTCGACCTTTGTCTCTCGTGCCCCCGGCTTCACGTGCACCGCGAGGATCATACAAGCCCCAGCAGACCATCGTGGATCAGCCCGTTTGAGGCGATAATCATGTCATCTTTTGGCGTCCAGTCTTCTCCCTTGAAGTTTGTCACGCGTCCTCCGGCCTCGCGCACGAGCACAGCTCCGGCTGCGCAATCCCACGGCTTGGTACCGGTGATAATCAACCCATCAGCAAGCCCCTGGGCTACGTAGGCGAGCATGAGGGCGGCGGTTCCTATGTCTCGGCGCGTTGGGATGGTGTCGTTGATGCGTTTTACGATCGGTCCGTGTTGTTTCTGGTGTTCTGGGGCGTATCCGTGGCCATCAAAGACCATAGAAGTATGTAGATCGTCCTGTTTTGACACACGAAGAGCTCGATCGTCCACGAACGCCCCCTTCCCTACCTCGGCGCTGAAGAGCGTTTGGTGAATGGGATCAAAGATTGTTCCGACCGTCAGCTCGCCGTCCTGCTCATAGCCGATAGAAACACAGTACAGAGGAATGTGGCGGACAAAGTTGTTGGTGCCATCAATCGGATCCACAAACCATCGCTTGTGCTCGC
>CAYFME010000009.1:20096-62509 GCA_964344145.1 uncultured Gammaproteobacteria bacterium | reverse complement strand
GACTCTCGATCGCATCGAGGACGTCTTGTTTTGAGACGCCCTCTGCGAGCTCGAGCATCGTGTCGACGGCATAGAGCTTGAAGAAGTAGCGATGCTCACGGTCAGGCGGGCGAGGGCCACCGTAGTCGAGTTCGCCGCGCGTCCCAGCACCACGAACACCAACCGGCGTCCAGTTCTCCGGAATCTCACGCGTCTCCGGCGGGATATTAAAGACAATCCAATGATCCCAAACCGGTACACCTGCGGCCTCGGGGACATCAGGATCATCCATTAACAGAACAAATGAGACAGCTTCGTCGGGTGCGTTGGTTATTAACAGGGGCGGATTAACATTGTCGAAATCCCGACCATATTTTTTAGGGATCGTTTCTCCTTGATTGAACGCTTTGCTTGTGAGTTGCATATGCCCATAGCTTAGCATATGCTTCCTTTATATGAAGCTTAGCCAATTTTCTCTCAAAAATATCGCTATTCGATCTCGCGCGGCGATCGAGCGATTTCCGCTGGCAATACTCGCCTGTGCGATTGGAACGGGTATTGCGATCGCTCTGATCCACGTGGACGAGACCGGGAGGCTACCAAATATTCTCATGGCACTGTCATTGGCAGCGCCTATCTTTGTTGCCATTGAGCTCATTCGTGCCACACAGGCGTGGCATAAGACGCGCACCCTCGTTGTCAACGCCGTCGCCATTGTATTGCTTATCGTGTATTACTTCCTCCTTCCAGATTTGGAGATCGCGCACGGGCTGTTTTACATCCGTCACGCCATGTGGACGATCGGTTTTGTTCTGTTGATTACATTCATTCCGTTCGCCCTCAACCGCGGCAAGGAGACCATCATGGCGTTCTGGCAGTATAACCGTGCGTTAGTGTTTGCTCTGATCGTCACCGCTATTTGGGCTGGAGCCTTGCAAGCGGGCATTGCCATTGCGCTGGCATCGATTGACTTTCTGTTCGAGATCACGATCGATGAAGAGCGGTACCTTGAGCTGTGGTTTGTCTTAGTAGGTATTTTCTCACCACTGTTTTTCCTCAACCGACTGCCGGTTGATCCTCAGAAGTACAATAAAGACATCGGCTATCCAAAAGAAGTCCGACTCTTCTCACAGTTTGTCCTTGTCCCGCTGGTGTCCGTCTACTTTTTGATCCTCTACGCGTACACCGCGCAGATCTTGATCACGGGCGAATGGCCAGAAGGGCAGGTGGCGTACATGATCCTCGGCTTTTCGTTCCTGGGCGTATTAACCTATTTGTGCCTCTATCCGCTGCGCGAGAAGGTGAGGTGGATCCATCGCGCTGGAGACATCCTCTTCATTGCGATGATTCCACAGGTGATCGTGTTGTACCGTGCGCTGATGATCCGCATCAACGAGTACGGCATCACCGAGAATCGGTATTTTGTGTTCGTCTTCGGCTGCTGGCTTCTTGCCATGGCGGTCTACTATCTCGGCAGCAAGGAAAAAGACATCCGCGTCATTCCAGCCACGATCTTTTTGATCGCCTTCCTGTCGTCATTCGGACCGTGGGGAGCGTTCCAGGTGTCTGAACGCAGCCAGATAAATCGACTGGAAGGATTGTTGATCGATAATCAGATTCTTGTTGATGGTCAGGTTCTGGCTATCGACGACGATGAGGATGTTTCTCGTGACGATGTCATTGAGATCAGCGAGATTGTTCGTTACTTGGACGACACGCACGGACTCGACGGCATCCAGACATGGTTTGCAGACGATCTGTCAGACCTGGAGGCGCAGGATGTTGTTGAGGATCTCATTGGTATCGACTACACGTATTGGTGGGATCATCGCCCTATCCGAGAAGATAATGGATACTTCTTCTTAACGGCGCGCGACCATCCTGCTGGGACGGTTGGTGGGTACGAGAACTGGATGTTTGTGAGCGATGAGCGAGGATATGTCACGATTGACGGCTCGCAATACGACTTTGATTACAGTAGGGTGAATACGACGTTTTCGATCAAGCAGGATGGCGATGAGCTGATTGAGTACTCGCTGCAAGAGTTCCTTGGCGAAATATTAGCTGATAGGAATGGATTGCTCGAGTTAATCGAAGAGCTTGTAGTAGAGTTTGAAAATGATCAGATCAAAGGAGTGTTGCATCTGGATCATATCAGTGGGGATGATGCCGACGATGGGGGGTATGAGCTAGACTTTCTCGAAGGCATTATCTTTTTCACCGTGAAGTAGGTCAGGACCAGGCGCTCGCTTCGATGTCATCGAGACGGGTGTTTTGGGTTGACTCGAATTGGAAAAAATGCTAGATTTGCATGTCAGATGCCCTGACCACAACTGTGGAGATGCCATGCGCAAGAAGTACGCGTTCGTTCGATTCCTCGAGACGGGAGTCACTGGCCAATGCGCCATGCTCGTGAGTGGAGATCCGGCCGCCGACCCGGAGGCCTTCATCCAGTGGCACAACCCGGGCAATGTGACGGTCACGGCCTGGTTCGGAGTTCCGGAGTCCTGGGCCAACGAGGCGGGTCCCGACACTCTGAACGACGCCTTCGAGGCCCTGGTCGCTCTCGACGCCCTCGGTGACACCCCAGCGGTCTCTGATCTGCTGGCCACAATCTTCGTGGCTGGGTGCGACGCACAGGATCGTTTCCTCGAAGCCGCGCGACGTCTCCGCGGCTAGAATCAACGACCAGTCCAGACACCCCCCGCTTCCATTCCCGCCGCCCATCGGAGCCGCTCTCCACGGGCGGCTTCGTGCTTTTTTGGGTGCGGCGGATTTTAAACGATCGTGCGAAATCCGCCGCAAAAGAAAAACCACCGACATTTGTCGATGATTTTTCTTGGTTCCCGGACAGGGATTCGAAAAGAATCATGCAGCAAATACGATGGGTTCGGCAGGCGTGGCTAAAAGTTGATTCTCGGTTGTGTTGACTAGCTAAACGTCGATTCCCATTCTTCACGCACGTTCCCAATCAAAATCACCCTTAGCTACTTTATGGGCCGTATATGGGCAGTAAATCCGAGGAAGTAGCCGAGGGTGATTTGATATTTAGCACCATTTCACTCGATCGGGGTACATGTTCGTCAGCTGAGCATAAATTTCTCCCCAGTGCTTAATTGGTGAATCTTTCCATTTTCGAGTGATATCTCGTTGTGCAGCATACAACGCCAGCCTCAACTTTTCATCGCTTGAAAACCAACTCGTCGATCGAGTTTTTCTTCGCAGCTGACTATGTAGACTTTCAACATAATTAGTGGTGTAAATCATTCTACGCACCTCGTTCGTGAAGCCAAAAAATACGGAAAGATCTGGCCATTTTTCCTCCCACACCTTTAGACATGTTTCAAACTGCGCACCATTCTCCCCCCATTTTTCCCTAACTGCCTGGAGTGCGTCTAGTGCAGCGTCCTCAGTGGGTGCAGTGTAAATACTCTTGAGATCTCGATAGAATCGCTCCTTGTTTTTGCCGCCAATCCGCTTTGTTGTGTTACGTGTTAGATGGTTAATACAAAGCTGAACCCTCGTTTGTGGGAAAACGCCCTCAATCGCCTCTGGAAAACCTGTAAGACCATCAACACATGCAATGAGAATGTCTTCGACGCCTCGATTCTTAACCTCTGTTAAAACCTGTGACCAAAACTTCGCTCCCTCCGTATCTGCTACCCAGATTCCAAGCAATTCTTTTTGACCGTCCTCATTCACGCCGATCATGTGATAACTACATTTTTTGATTGTACGTCCGTTATCTCTAACTGCTACTCGCATCCCGTCCAGAAAAACAATAGGGTATAATCTTTCCAACGGACGATTAAGCCATTCTTGCATATCAGGAATTAGCTGATCCATTGCCTGATGTACTTGTCGACGTGATACCTCGATGCCTTCTACCTCCTTTAGATGGCCTTCGATTTCGCCTGGCGGCAAACCACGACTTTTAAGCGATTGAATCTTAGCATCAACATCAGCATTGGATGTCTGTACTTTATCAACCAACTTGACTGTATCCGGCCCAAACACTTGTTTCATGAATTCCATCTTGTCCTCCAATGACTCAATCCTCCCGATTTCCTCTCTAACTTTCGCAAGCGTTGTAGCTTCCATATGTATTTAATTCGCTTCTATGAGCGTGGATTAGTGAAGTAGTCGTTCAACATTTTCTGCAATTCTCGCATGATGATTTCGTCCTTCTCTGAAAAAGTAGCACCTCGTTTTCGTCTATCCCGCATTTTGTCCATGATCTTTTCAACTTGTAATGAGAATCCTGATTGGACAGTATCGAGCTCGAGAAGCTTAAAGTTCATGTCATCATCATTCAGGAATTCCAAGATGTACTCCTGGTTCGCAGATGCACGCATAAAAATACGGCCAAGCGTTCTGTAGTCCTTGGCACTACCAATCAACTTACACTTTGTCTTCTTAAAAATGATTCGCACGATGTCATCGATACCGAAATTACCTACTGGACGAATCTTTGGTAGCAACTTTAGGAACTCGACCAAATATGTACCTTGAATGTCATACTCCTCAATCATCTTTTGGTATTGCTCACTTTGCTCATTCAAGCGTAGCGAGGTGCTAACCAAAGTGTCTGTAATGAAAAGAGCTTTAGCGAGGTCCTTATTGTTTGTAATTCCGGCTTCATGCTTAATGCGAGCTAACGCTTTCGCTCGCTCGAGCGGTTTCCACTGGCGGCGGTTGTTTTGAATTTCAAAACGAACACGTTCAAGCTCTCCTGGCTGTAATTTAGGATAAACACGACATGGAACCTTTTCCAGATTTAAATCTCGTGCACATCGATACCTTCGATGTCCGTCGATGATCAGGTATTTATTTGTGGCAACTTTCGAGACAGCAATGGGCTGTTGTAGACCAATAGCCCGTATGGAGACCATAAGGCGACTCTTGCGCTCTTTGTCTGTATTCTCGGTCGTTCGAGGCTGGTGAGGATCTTCCTCGATGAATTTGATAGGGAGATCCGTAAACTCAATTTGATACTCTGATGTCTTGATCATAAAATTTTTCTGCAATTTACATATATACAAAATCTTGTCAAGAATAATTGTGGGAATTGGCTAACATCTGAGAAATTCTTTTGGAGCGGGCGCAATCAGCCCCAAAGGGCGCCAGTAGCCAAATTGGCTTCATGTATTGCTAAAATAGGCTAAATCTTGTACGATAGATTGCCTTTCTCTTCTCCTCTGGTACACTACTAGTGGGATTGAAATATATGTTTACACGTCTCGCTTTTTATATGGGGCAATTAGCCAGAAAGCTAGGTCTTACCGATGACCGAGCAGATGTTCGTATTCAAGCATTACAGAGCACGATTGACCGTGTTGGTGGAATTGAGTTTAAAGTTGTTCATCAGGAATCTGGTGAGTGGGTTGCGGAGTCCAAGAATGTCGATGGTATCATTACAGGTGGCAATTCCTATCCCAATGATGTTAGTGAAACGATCAAAGATGCGATCTTCACCTACTTTGAAATTCCGGCACATCTTTGCAATGACACGATTCTTCGACAGCGAGGTGATGTAGCACAAGTCGAAGAACGGGTGTATGCCTAGCAGGAGTTTAGCTGACATCACGCAGCGACAATGGATCAGAGCTTGTCGAAAGCTCGGTCTCCAAGTCGAGACAAAACATGGCAAAGGAAGCCATGTTTTGGTTAAACACCCAAACGATGGCCGTAAGTATACGATTCAAAAAAATCTCAATCGTCTTATCAATCAAAAGATTTTCAAAAAATTACTTGAGTGGGAGTTTGGTGAGGATGAAATTTGGAAAGCACTGAATTGATAAACGGAACTATATAGTCCGATATATCCCACCTGCCATCACTCATGGTCAGTATGTGGGCAGTGAATCTTGGATTCACTTGCCGAGAGAGTGAGGCGGGTGTTTGGTTTTTTAGATATAATCCAATACACGTTTAACTCATTCATTTCAGTTTATGAAGTTAAAAGACAACATGCACGTAGTGTGGATTGTTTTTGCAGTGTTTGCTGTAACAATATTCTTTTCCATGCTAGACCGCTATTGGACGGCGCAGGTAGAGTTTTCCGCAGAAGAATGCAACCATCGGGCCTACATGATTTACAAGGCATATGATGATCAGGCGGATGACGTGCGCTTTGAGGATTGGCTGACCAGGGTAGAGGAATGTGCAACGATCAGCGCCGATTACTTTAAAGGTCAGTGGTATTAGGGCCTTTTATACAAATCTCCCGCACTCCCCACTGCAACGAACTCACATTTATTCCGTCTGGCAGATTTTAATCCGAAATGCGTTCAACAAAAACATACATATTTTCATGCAGATCGGGGTTGCTGGCATATACTCTATACACTCCGTTAGGAACTGCCTCTATCACAACTGGCCCTATGATGCGTGGGTTGGCTAGGATTGATTCAATTTCTTCATTCAAAGCAACAACCATTAAAGACCCTGAATCATCCATCACAACCCCAATGGTCTTTGAATTATCATCCCAAGACAAATCTGCGCCACCAATGAACAAAAACTTATCATCGCTTATTTTGACTATTGGTCCAGTTGCATAGGTCTCTCCAGCATAAGAGTGAATGATATGCCCATTATCGCAAACAAGGTCTTTCTCTTCTGTAGGGTTATGGCCATTGTCATAACTGCCACAATCCCAAACGCCAAACGTCCATGGATCTGAGAAGGCTATTTTACCTTCCGTGACAGTGATGTAACCTTCTTGGTCATCAAAACTTGAACTCATGTCCGTCGACGAAAATCTAAAGGAAATGTAACCAGCAAAAATTACAAATACGAGAAAAAAGATCGTCGTGGCAATTTTAGTAGTAGTCTTCGACATACTGCCAGCATCCTTCAACAAATGATTGAGAATTTCCGTAGCAATCATCCTCGTCATCTATATCGTTATCTTCGGCCCACTCATAGCCAGCTTCGTGACCACTACAGTCCTCTGTGCAATCATAACTGCCGAATGAACGATAACCTGAATAGTTATCTCGAACGTAGTCATTACAACCATCCTCGGCATCACTAGACCCAAATTCGTACTGACAATCTTCAAAATTATCTATGTCTTCATCCTCCGCCCACTCATAGCCATAATCGTAGTCCTCCAGTACATCATCAAATCGATACCCGGATGAGTTGTAAGACGAATAAGGTGCACTAGCAGAGTTACAGCCCGCACCAAGCAAGAATATTGGAAGAATAAATAGCATTTTTTTCATATAACCAAATCCTAGCATAAAAAATCCTTGTGCTCATTAAAAGTACTGATTGTTTGATTTTAGGGTATGCTTGGCATCAGACCTACCAACAGTTAATGCCCCTGCCGCATGAGGATCATCCTGCAACAGTTCAATAATCATTTTCTGATCAAACTTAGGATGTAGCACAATATTTTCTCTCAAAGAGTGTACAACCTTGTCGACAATAGTAATGTCTCCGAAACCAATATCAGTTGAGATATTTCCTTGTAAAATACTATCCGCAAAACGTGATCTATAGCTGTTATATAATTCGGACAAGACCTTCCTCTCCTCATCGTTTAGATTTAAATCTACTATCCCTTCGTCCTCCAATAGATCGATAATTTTGATTATGTCGTGGCTCATATTGCCTCCCCAGCTTTTGATTCCCGCAACCAGATCATCTCTACCGAGAGACCACAAGAGGGCTTTGGCGCACCTTTCAATTACTTCATTTGCCAATCGTGCACCTGTAACAACGAGGCCTTGAGCAAATAACGATCGGGCGGCTATGTAATCCAAATCACATATGATCATCTGCATGAAAACCTGCTTCTCTTGATCGTTGGGTTCTTGCGACATAGTTTGATTAGTGTTTTCTCCCAAAAGCTATGTATAAAATGCCGTAGCGATAGATGATGTATAAGAATAATCCCACAATAATCAATCCAACAATACCACTGCCAAGACCTGCGGCAATGCTAATTGTCATATCGGGCTGAATGTAGTTATAGGAAACTAAATTGTTTGAGGAGCACGAATAGTAACTAGAGGGACTCGTGCAGTAAGGAACTCTTTTGCTATCTTCATAAGTGGATTCTATCAATTCTGTGAGTTCGGATCGTGAATAGTTGCCATATGATTGGATATCTTCATCGAATACATAGTCTACAAAATTTTCGATATCAGGGTTGCAAAATATGTCATCAAAACCAGATCTGCTGATATAATCAATGTCATCGTTTGTCCGATCGTAGCATCCTACATTTTCATATTCATCAAAAAAATCGTTTAGACTATTATCGGTTTTTTGATATCGACCGTTATAATCTTCAAACGATTCCAGAGCAATTTTTTCGAGAGAATCATTGTAATCGTAATAGATAGCTCCGCCCAACAAACCACCCAGTATAAACACAACGATTTCTGCAACAACAAAAATTACAACAGCGAGCCGATGCCACCATTTACTTTTGAGTTGTTTTTTTGTAAGCATAATTTCGTATTATTCATTTAAGATTCCCGCTTCAATCTTCGCAAGGTTGCTATTGGATATACCTAGACTCAAAAACCGCATAATGTCATAGGCCGTATCGCCGTCTTTCATATAAATGCGTTTGCATGTATCTGGATGTACATACCACGCTTCCCCATGCTGCTCTACTTGCAACAAAATTTGACCACGCACTTGATTTGCTATCGAGTTGGTATTGCAAATACTTTCTGATTCAAGCATCTCGTTTGCGGTATCAACATAAGGGATGTCGTCTAGATTTGCATCTGTTATGCCGAGCCCGAATGAACGCATCATTTCGTAAGCGACATCACCATCCTTCATGTAGTACCTTTTATTCTTTTCGGGATGTACGTACCAAGCCTCTCCATTTGATTCGACTTGTAAAAGGATGTATCCGACAAGCTGCTCAGTAAGCTCTTCATCGTATTCAGTAGATTGACTTGCAGGATTGCTCTCGGTCTTTTCTTCGTCATCAGACGCCGTAGATTCAGTTTCGCTAAAATTACTTGAAGCCTCGTCTTCATCGATACCAATGTTGTAACAAAAATCATCCCAGCAAACGTAATTATCGGGCTCAAATAGGTTACTGTAATCCCTTACAAACATCGATGCACCCAACGCATCCTCTAGGATAGCGTTTATGTTCTGAATATATGCGATAGAGGAAATACTACCGGCGACCGCTTGCGTTGTTATGCCAATCAGATAATCCTCTGAATCAAATGCAGCTCCACCAGAGTTACCGTGATCAATGGCGACGTCAGACTTGATCCAATTACTTCCTTCAAATCCCGAAACTGTTCCTGTGGTGGAGGTGATAGTTGCCCCACCAATTGCAGGGTAACCAATAGCTTCTATAAAATCTCCGGAGACAAGAGAATCTGCATTGCCGACAAGAGCGAAATCGTCGAAGTAATAATCGTTCCATGACCAGTCATACGAAAGCATGAAAGCGTAATCAAAGTAATCATCGTATCTTGCCAACTCGCTAGGTTCGAGGAAGAATTCTAACTCTGGCGATGTATAGCTATTGGGCGCAACGCCCCCAGCGCAATAGTCGTAGTAATAGTTGTCATCATCCACGATAACGTGTGCATTTGTGATAACGACTCCGTCTGAAATAACCACTCCAGAACCAGCAGATATCGCATAATAGCTTCCGGAAATGATATACCCGCATTCAATGTAAACGATGTGATCTGCGTTAGCTGCGTCTGTGGTGGCGGGGAGGGTAAACAAGAAAAAAGCTAGAAAGATTGGCGTTATTTTTCTGAGAAAATTCATATCGTGTTAACTAAAAAGCGACACCGGTGGTGTCGAAGCCCAGCCGAACACGGTAGTGCCCGAACTGTTTTAACCGGTGCCGCTTACTAAGCGCTACCGGTTCTCATGGCTATCGCCATGTTTGGCTGAACTTCGACAAATATAGACTAGCTTATTTTTTTACAACTGACCAGCCTTGATAGCGATTCACTTGCACGATTCCCAATACCTGTTATAATATTTCTAGAACGTTGAAAAAGTCGACAGTCTGACGGATTGATGACAATCTCGAAGTCAAGGATAGCCTCCGCCGCTCGCAACGGGTAAACGGCCGGGTAGGTTCGTAAGAACTGCCGGGTGTTTATCTATGACAAGAACCTGCTCGATGAGCAGGCCTTTTTTGTATGCCCAAATACTCACCACAAACAAAACTGATCAAAGATATGCAATTTGTAGAGGCATTGCATGAAACAGGTTCTCCCAAGGAAGCCGCAAAAGTGGTCGGAAGCATCGGCTCACAGGGTGCAATGAATCCCGAAGAGTCGGCACGAGTAATGGGATCTAAGAGACTAAGGAACGTTTCCTACTACCTTCTTAGATCAATGTACGACACTGGCGTCACAGATCAATACATTGCTCAGAAAGTCCTTGAGCTGCTGACGTCTGACGATCTCCGGATGGTTGATAAGGGGATTACACAATTCATAAAGATAACGGAGCGATTCAGAGATTTGCCTGAAGAATCTAAAACACAAGTATCTAATCCAAAGATTCAGAAAGCTGTAGACGAATTTGAGGACAATCTGCGCAATATCTTTGCGAGCTAGACAATATAACTGGGATAAGCATCTCTGCATGTGAATCCCAGCACGTGCAGAGATTTTTGTTCAATGACCAACGAGTTGTTAAGTCAATAAACTGTCAACTACCAATACTAGCGGGTTAAGGTGGCGAACCCATGAGCCTACCGCTGGATGCCATTAAATCATGGGATACACGGGCCTGATGCGATCCCGACAGCACTCGGGATATATACGAGTTGCTCGTGCCCCGTATGTACAGACCGTCTTTGTACATACGGGTGATCCAAAAGCACAAAAGTGACTTGTTGGAAAGATGACGGTGAGAAGTGCCGAGAGAAAACGGACACACGCTTCAAGAGACAAAACTGTTGCAAACGGCTTTGGGTCCTCTCTTGATGCCGAGTTGCTCACAAATATTAGCTTAACGATTTTAGAGAAGTTACCTGAGCTTTTGGCCTACAGGCCAAAAAAGCGATGGTAACTTCGATCCCGTATGAGTGAATACCTGGAAAAATTAGTTACTAGATATTTCACCGACATATTCGGTAAAGATGTTTTTGCAATTGACTACGTGGACGGCAAATCAGGAGAACTCGTTTACAAGGAGCCTTTAGAATTATTCTGTGGAATCAAAATACTTATTGATGAAAATGATCTGCGAGGTCGTCGCCAACGACGTATCACTAAACCAATACCAACGCTCATCATTCGACAGCCGCAAGAGTTGTTAAAGCAAGATGTACGCACGTGGATAGAAGAACAATTAGGGAAGCCAATCAACACATCCCAGATCAGTATGTCAATCAAAAGAAAGATAAAGCATTACCGGAAGAATGGCCCACGACCTAAATGGAAAATGAAGACAGATAATAGAAAACGTTACAAAGAGTTACAGGCGCAGGAAATTGCTTTCCTTAAGTGCAAACAAAAAAACAACCATTAAGTGTATACTGAATGAGCCCTAGGCGGGTCAATCCGCTCCTCGGTTGCTCATTCACAACTAAATATGAACGCTTCAGGCGAACAACTGAAGATGGATGAATTGCTGGATGTATCAGATCTCATGAGGATTCTGAGTATTTCGCAGTCATCCGCCTATCGAATGGTCGAAAAGCGGATCATCCCGTTTTATCGCATTCGTAGTGGTCTTCGGTTCAAGTACTCGGATGTGCAGGATTACTTGCATAGTTGTCGGTTTGAAGCGGTTGGTAATGAACATGTGTATGGCAACACGAAAGATTGATGGGAAGTGGTACGTAGACTTCCGATTCAATCACAAACGAATTAGAAAGCGGTCACCTGAAGACAGCAAGCGTGGAGCCGAAGCGTATGAGGCGATGTTGAAGCGCAAACTGTTGGATGGTGAACCGCTAGAGGGGAAACCAAAGGAACCAGAAGTACCCACGTTAGAAGTCTTTGCGAAGGAATGGATGAAGACGTACGTGAAAACGAACAACAAGCCGTCAGAGCAGCAACGCAAAGCTCACATCTTGAAGAAGCATCTTTTGCCGTCATTCGGGCAGGTTCGGCTCGATAAGATCAACGCTAAGTCCATTGAGGCCTACAAGTCCGATAAGCTCGGGCAAGGACTGTCGCCAAAGACAGTGAACAATCAGGTCTCGATATTACGAAAGGCGTTGGTGTGTGCAAACGACTGGGGTTATATCGCAAGCGTGCCGAAGGTAAAGCTGTTGAAGACGCCACCGCCTGACTTCCGTTACTTGGATGCAGACGAGGTTGAGTGCTTGGTATCTGACGAAGTATTAGATATGTGGAGTGTGATGACACTGCTGGCGGTTCGTACAGGAATGCGCATCGGAGAGCTATTGGCGTTGCACTGGAAAGATGTAGACTTCACGGCATCGAAGGTCTGCGTTCGCTACACACTTTCTGGACGTGAGATAACCTCGCCAAAGAACAATCAAGTGCGTCGCATTCCCATGACACCACAGTTACATCAACGGATGCGTGAATGGAAACAGGAAAGTACGGGTAAACTCGTCTTTCCTAGCCCCGTTACAGGCAAAGTGATGACTCGCAGCGCTGCTTCAGAGGCTCTAGAACGGGTCTGTAAGCGTGTTGGAATCGAAAAGATAGGTTGGCACGTTCTTCGTCACACATTCGCAACACAGCTTACTGCAAAAGGCGTTCCAATTCGTGCAGTGCAGAAACTTCTTGGCCACTCAAGCATCAAGATGACCGAACGATACTCGCATGTTGCAGAGCATACGCTTAACAGCGCTGTCATGCTTCTGGAGTGCGAACGAGTCAATTTTGGGCAGTATGTGGGCAGTGAAGAAAAAGTGACGGTAAAACGTCTTGGTTCAAGAAATGCGTTTGAATCCTAAATGTCGCCAGGGTAACACAAAAGACCTACTGGTATTGAGTAGGCCTTCTGTGGTTCCCGGACAGGGATTCGAACCCCGATTACCTGGACCAAAACCAGGCGTCCTGCCATTAGACGATCCGGGAATTTTTTGGCAGCTAAGAAGCCAACTGCTTGGCTTCGCGCCCAAAAAATGGGCGAGCCGATGTGCCGAAGGCACCGGCGAGGGCAAGGATGCCAACCGGAATATACTGCAAAAATGCCCCTTTGTCAACGAATGGGAAACCGTTGAAACATATCTCCACAGTGCGGGTATGCAGACCAATACCCTAACGTATACTTTCTGCATATGAAGAAAACAGCCTTTATTCTTTTTGGTCTTATCCTCGTTGGAGGTGGATGTGCCGAGTTTGTTGATCAAGAACTCGAACAAGCCGCTGCCGATGCATTTGATAGCTTTGGCGGATATGAAATGCCGCGCGGTGACGAAGATGACACCTTTGAAGTCGTCACCTTTGATCGCGACAACGTGTACGCCGGAACAACATTTTTTCCAGACTTGAGCGTTGAGAACGAGCCGCGCATTATCGAGATGAACATGTTCGGTGAAGTTGTCTGGAGCTACGATATCCCGGATTCACTGGCTAAGTTCGACGAACCTGGCATGGACGTTGAGTATCTTTATGAAACAGATACGGTGATGATCGTCCTTCCGCACTTTGGCATTATCGAAGTTAATCGCGACGGTGATATCGTGTGGCAGCATCTTGATGATGAGATTTCACACGACGCCGATCGCCTTGAAAACGGCAACACGATTTACGTCTGGGGAGGGAACGACGCGCAGGGAGATGACATTGTGAAGGAAGTCGATGCCGAAGGAAACCTCGTTTGGTCGTGGTCAGCTGAGGTTTATCGTGAGGAGTTCAAAGGCTCGTTCCGCGGAGGCTGGATCCACACGAATGGCGTTCAGCGTCTCGATGATGGGACGACGATGTTAAGTCTACGCAACTTCAACATGACGATTATTGTCGACGAAGCAGGAGAAGTGATCTGGGAGTATCGCTGGGATGACCTTGGAAAAGATCCACACGAGCCCGAGATCCTCGACAACGGAAATATTCTCATTTGTCTCCAGGGCGATACAGAATATCAAGCCCTTGAGATGACGCTCGATGGCGAGATCGTGTGGTCGTTCTTTGAAGAAGGTCTGCGAACAGCGCGCGACTGTGATCGTTTGCCAAACGGTAACACGTTGATTCAAGCTGTTGATGGAGATCAAAAAACCGTCCTTCTTGAGGTGACAGAGGACGGGGAAGAAGTATGGCGATTTACCTACACCGAGTTACTCACGGAGAAGGCAGGGTTGATCTACAAAGCCGACCGAGTTCGCTACTAGCGGCGACCGAATCGCTTGCTAAGCTTCGCGAACCATCGTGGAAGTTTGCCGACGATCATCAGCCACAATCCAAACGGAACGAAGAAGATCATCGCCGCGACGGAAAGAATGAGCACGCGTCCGACCTCTAGGACTGCGATGTAGTTTGCCAAGGTAAACGCGAGACCAATGATAAACAAAAAGAAGCCGATGCGACGATAGTGTCGTTTCGCTTCTTTTGTATTGCGCATCTCCGGTTTTGACAGACGATCCTCTTTCTTTTTTGCCTCAGCAAGATGCTGATTCCATTTGGTTTTCCAGTCACTCATATGCAAGCAGCGTACCCAATTGCAGGTCTGAGATCAACCTGCTAAACTCGCGACATGATTGATGTCATCTTGGAGACGGGGCAGGAGCGGAGGAAACTCGTGCGCAAGGCCGTGGAGGCGCTTGGGGACGATTTTTTTGCGCGTGCGCGGGATGCGTCGCGAACCTTGGTGAAGGTCAACTTGGTTGATCATGAACGCCAGCTTGCTTGTACGCACGTTGATGCGGTGCGCGGACTGCTTGATGTCCTGAAGATTTACACCCCTGGTCAGATTTTGATCGGTGATGCCGGCTATCGTGGAACAATTGCGGCGTGGCAGCGGTTTGGCTATGAGAACTTGTTGCGTGAGTACAACAACGTCGAGCTGGTCGACCTGAATGACGATGATGTGATTGATGGGTGGACGTTGCGACGCGATGGCGCGCGCAATCCGATTCGTCGATCAAAGCTTGCGCACGATGTTGATTTGAAGATTTCTCTGGCACCGATGAAGGTGGATGCAACGACGGGCGCTTCACTTAGTGTGCAGAACTGGGCGGTTGGAACGTGGGTGGTGCCTTCGCGCGTGAGTGCGACGGGGCGTGTGTGGGCAAGGTGGCCGTGGCTGGATGAAGAAGGTCCCACCGCGCATCATCGATCTATTGCCGCTTTGTACAAACAGTTGCCGTGTGATGTTGCGGTTGTCGACGGAATACTGGCCATGGAGGGCGAGGGACCGGTGCGTGGTACGGCTGTGTCGAGCGAAGTTGTGCTCGCTGGCATGGATCCGTTAGCCGTCGACGCCGTTGGTGCAACGTTGATGGGATTTGATCCGGGGCATATTGGGTATCTGCATTTTGCCCACGAAGAGGGGCTCGGATCGATCAATATGAGTCGCATTAATGTGCCACCGATGGGTATGGCGCAGGCGACGCGAGCGTTTGGTCGGCCGCTAGAGTTGGATCAGCGGTTGCGGCTGTGGAGAGAGGAAGTTGCAGCGTGATATACTGTTGACGTATGAGTACATGTATTTTTCCCGGACGGTTCCAGCCGTTCCATATTGGACACTTGATGGTTGTAAAAGGCATGGTGAAGTCCTGCCCGAACGTGACGGTCGTGATTTGTACGGGTGATCACCGTGATGACGATTTGTTTACGCCGTTGCAAGTGCGTGAAATGATCACAGCGGCTTTGCTTGAGGCCGAGATTATGGATGCCACGATTGCGGAAGTGACCGACTGTTCTGATGATGCCGAGTGGGCAGACAAGGTGCTTGAGGCGGCCGGTTTCCCTGAGGATGCACAGATTTGGAGCGGAGATGAGGCGATGCGGGAGCTGTTTGAAAAGAACGAAGTGCGGACGCAGAAGATTTCTCCGGTGCCAGGGTTTGTTGGGGAGGAAATCCGAAAGATGATCAGTGAGAATGATAAAGACTGGCGATCGAAAGTGCCTGCGGGTGCAATGGATGTTGTGTACGATAAAACGCAGGAGGGAAAACAATAATGCAAAGAACCCCGCGAGGGGTTCTTTCCGGCAGTGCTGAAGGATTCGTCAACCATAAAAAACATATCTTGATGCCGCAGTTGTGTCAAGATCTATTACCCATGGACCCGCAGGGACTCGAACCCTGTACGAATGGGTTGACGAACCCTTCGCAGCAACCTGCCGGGCCCACGGATAACAAATCTCGACGAAAACAAAACGCTCCCGACGAATAGCGCGAGCACTATTCAGTAGGGAGTACTTTTATTGCAACATCTATTAGGGTTCGCGTCAATGATCGATGTGGAAGGGTTGACCGAAACCCTCTTTTTTGGTACCTTTTTTTCTCGATCGCGCACCTTCCCTCAGATCGAGTCGGAGTATTCATGGAACAGCTTTCGTGGACCCTCGGGGTCATCACGGCGGTGCTCCATGCCATCGCCTACGTCCTGTACAACATCCAAGCCAAGCGCGGCGACTCCAAGCCCAACCCGGTGAGCTGGTCCATCTGGACGCTGCTCGCGGCGCTCAACATGCTCTCTTTCAAGGAAGCGGCGAGTACGGCGCTGGCGCTTCAGTACATGGTCGGTACGGTCGGCACCATCATGACCTTCGGGGTCACCCTGTTCACCGGCAAGTTCGACTGGCCCAAGCGTCGCGAGATCGTCATCCTGATCATCAGTCTGTTGTCGATGGTGGTGTGGTGGTTCTTCCGCGACGCCAGCGCGGCCAACGCGATCATCATGGTCGCCTTCCTCATCTCCTTCGAGCCGACCTTCATGGGCGTCTACCGGGAACCGCACAGGGAGCGACCGCGGCCGTGGGTCATCTGGACCATCGGCTTCACCATCCTGCTGATCAACGCCAGCCTGGTGCTCATCGTGCGCATCATCGCCGGTGAGGCGTCCTGGGCCGCGGACACGATGTCCATCGTGAACCCCGTGATCCTGCTGGCAACGCACGGAAGCATCGCGCTGCTGTCGCGTCGTTCGAGGAGAGCGCGATGAGCCATCTCTGGTGGTGGCGTCTGCTTTTCCCATTCGCCGTCATGATCGGTACATGTATCGTCACACTGGCGCTGCACTGAACATCTTCGTGGACCTGCCTTCGGGTGGGTCCTTCGCGCATCTATGACAAGACATGGTATGCTTAGCTATATTAGCATTACCTTTTATGACATCTAGATTACGTTTTGTTTCCATATTCACGGCCCTGTCTATGCTCGGGCTGCTTTTTCTTGTCCCCATCACGCGTGCTGAAGGATGGGTTGAGCTGAGTAGTAGTGGCCCAAGTGGGATGAGGGGAGTGGCCGCGTTTGATGAGAGTTCTGTGGTGGCTGTTGGGTATTCAGGAGAGATCGTGTACTCAGACGACGGAGGTACGAGCTGGAGCGACGGAAGTTCTGGAACGACAGAGGACTTGAACGCCGTTCAAGCGTATTCATCTTCGTCTGCCATTGCGATTGGTGACGGAGGTGTCATTTTGCAGACAACCGACAACGGAGCAACGTGGAGCGATATTTCTTCGAGCGAAACAACCGAAGACTTGTACGGTCTTCACATGTACGACAGTTCTATTGGTGTGATCGCAGAGGGGACTGGAAAAGCACTTGTGACAGATGACGCAGGTGCAACTTGGACGATGTACGACACTGGTAAAACGGTTCGGCTCTACGATTCGTTTGCAGCAACAGATACGCATTTTTGGGCCGTCGGAAACAGCGGAAGCATCATGGAGAGTACTGATGCCGGCGCAACGTGGAACGATGTTGGATCGTCAGGCGATATTTATCGCGCCATTTACTTTATCGACGAAGACAATGGATGGATCGTTGGTTATGGTGGATCGTTGCCGATTGTTCTGCAAACAACAGATGCCGGCGCAACGTGGAGCGACGTAACGCCGTCTGACATCGATTCAAGCGACAAGCTGTACGACATCCGATTTATTGATGAAAGCGAAGGCTTGATCACAACCCGCGAAGGAGAGGTGTATAAGACGGTCGACGGTGGATCGAACTGGGAGTCCGTTCTTTCAACTGGGCAGCAACTTCACTCCGTTTATATTGAAGACGAAGACGATCAGTGGGTTGTCGGCTTGAGCGGTGGTATCTATCGTCTTGATGCCGAGGGCCCTGAGGCTCCCGCAGATTTCGCGCTTGCCAGTGACACAGATGACGACACACCATCGTTTTCTTGGACAGCGGCGGAAGATGCATGGAGCGACATTGATTATTATCAAATCGAATGGGACGCCGAAGGGTACGAGGATATCGGAGACGTCACGAGCTATGAGTTTACCGATGCTGTTGATGACGGAACCTATTCAGTTGTCCTTCGAGCTGTTGACGAGGCAGGAAACGAAGGGGAGGAGACGGGCGTTACGTTTACGATTGATACGAGTAGTAGTTCGAGCTCGGATACGACTGGTCCAACCGTTGGTGTGGTGTGGCCGACAACGGTGACAACTGGAACGTCGACCACGTTTAATGTCACGGTTTCCGACGACGTTGCGGTAGACAATTGTCATCTTTGGAAGGATGGTTCAGATTTTGGTCTGATGACACTGTCATCATCAACGGCACAATTGACAACGTCGATTAATATTGATGGGACGTATGCGATGTACGCGGTTTGCGAAGATACGTCAGGTAATTCAACAACAGGATCGTCCGTGAGCGTGACCGTTAGCTCCTCGGCATCAACAGATACGCAAGATCCGTCTGTCGGCAACATCGCACAAACAGCAGCAACGAAAGGCGAAGAGCTGACGCTCACCGCTTCTTATGCGGACAATGTTGGCGTTTCTTCGTGCGAGTTGTACGTGGACGACAAGTTTCACGGATCGATGAGCCTGAGCTCCGGAACGGCTAGCATGGATAAGACCTTCTATTCGTCCGGCACAAAGGAGGTGTACATGGTTTGCTACGATGCGGCAGGAAACCAGGGAACGAGTGACGAGACGGAGATTGAAGTTTCAGATCCAACATCCTCTTCATCGGAGTCAGGGGCTTCGAGTCTCCCTACAGACAATCTTATTAAGCTAGGCTGTTCGGGCGGTGAGGCCCTGGATCATCCGTGCAAAGCCGTCTATTACTACGGTGACGATGGTGAACGACATGCGTTCCCCAATGAAAAGGTCTATTTCACTTGGTATGATGATTTCGATGACGTTGTGCAGGTGACGGCTGAGTTTATGTCATCAATCCCGCTTGGATCAAACGTCACGTATCATCCGGGCACACGCATGGTGACCTTCTTGACGACGCACGAAGTCTATGCGGTCTCGCAAGGGGGAGTGTTGCGGCATGTGGATGGCGAAGACGTTGCTGAAGCCCTTTACGGTGAGGAGTGGAGTACGTTCATCGACGACATCTCAGATGCCTTCTACGGAAACTATTCGTTCGGTGACGACATTGATGACGCCGATGATTACGATGTAGACGAAGAGCAGGCATCGGTCGACAGCGTGAGTGACAATTTCTAGCAAAGCCGAAAGACCTGTCCATCTGGACAGGTCTTTGGTTTGTGGTATCCTCTCGGTGGAGGAATAAACCAGATCCTAACTTGGTCCGTAGGGACCCTAGTAAGTAAAGGATCTGGAGATTTTACGTATGGATTTTCATCTACAATCAGATTACAAGCCGGCGGGTGATCAACCCAAGGCGATCGAAGAACTGAACCAGGGCATCAAAAAAGGTCTGGACCAGCAGACCTTGCTTGGTGTTACGGGCTCTGGAAAGACATTCACGATCGCCAATGTTATTCAGGAGCAACAACGACCAACGCTTGTCATCGCGCATAACAAAACACTCGCCGCACAACTCTGTCACGAGTTCCGCCAGTTCTTTCCAGACAATGCCGTCGAGTATTTTGTTTCGTACTACGATTACTATCAGCCCGAGGCGTACATGCCGCGCAGTGATACGTATATCGAAAAGGAAGCGCAGATCAACGATGAAATCGACCGCCTTCGTCACTCGGCAACGCAAGCGATTCTTTCGCGCCGTGACGTGATTATTGTCGCGTCCGTGTCGTGTATCTACAACCTTGGATCATCAAAGGAGTACGAACAGCAGGTTTGGCACATTAAGCTCGGCGATACCGTTGACCGTCAGACGTTTCTTCGTCGGTTGATTCACATGTTTTATGAGCGAACGACGGCGGACATCGAGCGAGGGAAGTTCCGCGCGCGCGGAGATGTCATCGAAGTCATGCCGGTTTCAGAAAAGTCGTTCATGTTCCGGTTCGTATTTGACGGCGACGTTTTGAAACAAATTTTCGCCCTCGATCCCGTGACACGCAAAGTGAAAGAAGAACTCAATGATGCTTGGTTGTTCCCGGCGAAGCACTATGTTGTGCCGGAAGATCAGATGAAGCGTGCGCTCAAAGCAATCGAGCACGAGCTCGCGCAGCGCCTGAAGGAACTCGACAGCCAGGGAAAGGTTCTTGAGGCGGAACGACTAAAGCGTCGCACGCGCTACGACATCCAGATGATCAAAAACGTCGGCTATTGCAGCGGCATTGAGAACTATTCAGCAATCTTTGAAGGACGCGCGCCTGGCGATCCGCCACATACCTTGATGTCGTATTTCCCAGATGACTTTTTAACGATCATCGACGAGTCCCACGTGACCGTCCCGCAAGTGCGCGGCATGTACTTTGGTGATAAAGCGCGTAAAGAAACACTTGTTGAACATGGGTTCCGTTTGCCATCGGCGAAAGATAATCGACCGTTGCAGTTTGAAGAGTTTGAAAAGAGCGTAGGCCAGACGATTTTTGTGAGCGCCACGCCAGGACCGTACGAGCGCGAGCGGTCGGGGCAGATTGTTGAACAAATCGTTCGTCCGACCGGTCTTGTGGATCCGGAAGTGACGATCTTGCCCGTCACCGAGACGGAGGAGAATAAGAGTCAGGTGGATGATTTGATTGAGCGTGTGCAAGATCGTGTAGAAAAAGGCGAGCGTGCACTGGTGACGACGCTTACAAAAAAGATGGCCGAAGATCTTACCGAGTATCTCGAAGGCCTTGGCGTGAAGGTGCAGTATATTCATTCAGACGTGAAGACCATGGAACGTGTCGATATTCTGACTGACCTGCGCAAGGGTGTGTACGACGTTCTTGTGGGGGTCAACTTGTTGCGTGAAGGACTGGACTTGCCAGAAGTTTCGCTTGTCGCAATTCTCGACGCTGACAAAGAAGGCTTCTTGCGATCGGAAACATCGCTTGTACAGACCATTGGTCGTGCAGCACGTAACGTGAACGGCGAAGTGATTCTGTACGCTGATGCCATGACCGGCTCGCTTAAGCGCGCGATCGAAGAGACGACGCGTCGTCGCGAGATCCAGCTAGCGTACAACGAAGAACATGGCATTACGCCAAAGAGTATTCAGAAGCAGATCGGGGATATCAGTGAGATGTTGATGGGGGAGGCGAGTGAGGAAGAGATTAAGAGCGTGTTGAAGATCGAGCTGACAGCCGAGCCGCATGAGCTCAAGAAGGTCATCAAAGAAAAGCGAAAAGAAATGAAAGACGCAGCCATGAACGAACTATTCGAAACCGCCGCGATCCTACGCGACGAGATTCGCGTGCTTGAGGAGGAATTGGAGAGGAAGCGGTCTTAACCCATCTCGAGCGTCCTTCATTAACCATCTCGAGCGAAGCGAGAGATCTATTCCGAGAAATGGATTTCTCCCTTCGGTCGAAATGGGAACGCATTCCATCTCGAACGCAGTAAGAGATCTATTATGTACTACGTCTACATTTTGACGAACCAGAGCAAGAGGGTTATGTATGTTGGTTTTACATCTGATCTCGCGAAACGTGTTATCGAACATCGTGAAGGTGTCGTGGACGGATTCACTAAGAAGTATCACGTCACAAGACTTGTCTACTATGAATGCGGTGAGGATTATGACGGAGTCCTTGAACGCGAGAAAGAAATAAAGAAATGGCGTCGTGACAAGAAGAACGCACTAGTTGAATCCATGAATCCGACGTGGCGAGATCTTTTTAACGAAATACTTGAATAGATTTCTCGGCCAACGGCCTCGAAATGGGATTGAAATATGAAGAACCAAGAATTCACAAACCGAACGTTTAAGAATGAGCAATTCATTAATACAGATTTTTCGCGGTCTGAGTTTTCTGAGTGCGTTTTTGATCATTGCGAGTTGAGCCTTGTAAAAATGACAGACGTTGATCTGAAGACCGTAACGTTTCGTAACTGCAAATTGATTGGTGTTGATTTTACAAAGTGTACAATCAATTTTTTCGAGCTCGCATTTGAGAATTGTCTTATTGATACATGTAACTTCTCAACGCTTCCGATGAACAAGACGCCGTTTACGCATTGTACGATGCGTGAGTGTACATTTGTTGAGACGGACCTCACGGACGCAATGTTCGAAAATTGCGATCTCGAGAAGACGTTGTTTCATAACTCGACGCTTGATCGCGCCGACTTCTCGTCAGCGAAGCACTACTCGATTAACCCAGCAACAAATTCAGTAAAAGGCGCGAAGTTTTCGCTTCCCGACGGCGACTCGTTACTGGCTGGATTCGATATAGAGCTCATTAGTTAATTCAAATAGATTTCTCCCTTCGGTCGAAATGGTAACTATTCCCATCTCGAGCGAAGCGAGAGATCTATTCTGCGAAATAGATTTTTCGGCCGATGAACGGCCTCGAAATGGAATACTGATTATGAAGAACAAAATCACCATCAAGGGCGCGCGGGAGCACAACTTGAAGAACGTTGATCTTGAGTTGCCTCGCAACAAAATGATTTGTTTCACCGGTCTTTCTGGATCGGGAAAGTCGTCGTTGGCGTTTGATACGATTTTTGCCGAGGGGCAACGTCGGTATATTGAATCGCTTTCAGCGTACGCGCGTCAGTTCCTTGGACAGATGCAAAAGCCGGACGTTGATGAGATTGAAGGGTTGTCACCGGCGATTTCGATTGATCAAAAAGCACACTCACGCAATCCGCGCTCAACCGTCGCGACCGTGACTGAGATCTACGACTATTTGCGCGTTCTTTACGCGCGTATTGGTGAAGCGTTTTGTCCCGATTGTGGGAAGTCGATTGCGAAGTTAACGGTTGATGAGATGGTCGACGGCGTGATTGGACGCGTCAAAGAACAGAAGCCAAAGAAGGGCGGAGTGACCATCATGGCGCCGGTCATTCGCGGACGAAAAGGTGAGTATTATCAGTTGCTCTACGATCTATACAACAGCGGTTTTGCCCGCGTACGCATCGACGGCAAGATGCATGACCTTTCCGAGAAGATCAAACTGTCGCGCTACAAGCAACACACGATTGAAGTTGTTGTGGATCAGATGTCGTACGCGTTGTTTGAAGGGCGCATGAAGAAAGATGATCGACAGCGACTGAGTGAGGCGATCGAGACGGCAGTTGATTATGGAAACGATGCAGCGCTTGTGATGTTCCCGGACGACACGGAGCAAGTCTTTTCGACCAAGTTTAGCTGTGTTGAATGTGGTTTTGCGTTTCCAGAGATCGAACCGCGACTCTTTTCGTTCAACTCGCCGTACGGCGCGTGTGAAGGATGTGATGGTATTGGAACGGTTGAGTTGTTTTCTAGTGACGTGTGCGACGTCTGCGACGGCGATCGGTTGAAACGCGAAGCATTGAGTGTGAAAATAGGCGGCAAGAACGTTGCCGAGTTCGTTGGGAGCTCAGTGAAGTCGGCTACCGAGTTTATTCAGTCAGTCAAATTGTCTGATCGCCAGCAAGAGATCGCCGGCATGGCGTTGAAAGAAGTGGAGAACCGTTTGACGTTCATGCTGGACGTTGGTTTGCACTATCTGACGTTGGACCGTCGCGCTGGCACGCTTTCGGGTGGTGAGGCGCAGCGTATTCGTCTGGCATCGCAGATCGGCTCCCGACTTGTCGGCGCGTTGTACGTTCTTGATGAACCAACGATTGGTTTGCACCAACGCGACAACGATCAACTTGTTCGGACGTTGCAAGAACTCCGCGACCTTGGAAACACGATCATCGTCGTTGAACACGATGAAGATACGATTCGCAACAGTGACGTGATGGTTGAGATCGGACCTGGCGCGGGTGAACATGGTGGAAAGATTGTGGCGGTTGGCGCCGTGCCAGACATCTTTAAGGACAAGAAGTCTAAGACGGCCGCGTACTTGCGTGGTGATCTGAAGATTGATGTACCAAAAGAACGTCGCAAGGTTGGTCGCGATCGGCTGAAGATTGTTGGAGCGAAGCACCACAACCTTAAGAACATCGACGTATCGATTCCATTGCGACGTTTTGTGTGCGTCACTGGTGTGTCGGGCTCAGGAAAGTCCACATTGATTCACGACATTCTGTACCGATCCATTGCGAAGCGCTTGCATAAGTCCAAAGGGAAGCCAGGAAAGCACAAAACGGTTCTTGGCGTTGAGTATATCGACAAGATGATCTTGATGGATCAGTCCGCGATTGGTCGGACGTCTCGATCAAACCCAGCGACGTATACCGGCGCGTGGGGACCGATTCGTGACCTTTTTGCCGCAACCGAAGAGGCGCGCTTCCGTGGATACAAGCCAGGACGGTTTAGCTTTAACGTTCCGGGCGGACGATGTGAGAACTGCGAAGGGCACGGGGAGATTGCGATCGAGATGCACTTTTTGCCGACCGTGTACGTGCAGTGCGATGTGTGCCAAGGAAAGCGGTTCAATCGCGAGACGCTTGAGGTGAAGTGGAACGAGAAAACGATTTGGGAGGTACTTGATATGACCATTGAAGAAGCGAAAGGCTTTTTCAAAGATGTGCCGGCGGTGTTCGCCAAGTTGAAAACGTTAAATGAAGTCGGACTTGGCTATCTCAAACTTGGTCAGTCGGCAACGACGCTGTCGGGTGGAGAGGCGCAGCGTGTGAAGCTCGCATCCGAACTTGCCAAGCGTCAAACCGGTCGGACATTATATATTCTCGACGAGCCAACAACCGGACTGCACTTTGAAGACATCGGACGTCTGCTCAGCATCTTGCACAAGCTCGTTGAAAAAGGGAACTCCGTTCTTGTTATTGAACATAATCTCGACGTAATAAAAACAGCCGATTGGATCATCGACCTTGGACCGGAGGGTGGGGATGAAGGTGGGGCGGTGATTGCCGAAGGAACACCAGAAGACATCGCACGCAAAATAACGACGAGCTACACGGGAAAGTATCTTAAGCCGTATTTGAGATGATTCCAGCCTCCACAAAAATCAAAGGTGGAAAATTGCCCGATGCTCCTGGGGTGTACTTGTATTACGACGAAGACAATACGTTGCTGTACATCGGAAAGGCAACGTCATTGAAGAAACGCGTCGGATCGTATTTCACAAAGGCGCATGATAATCGTATTAGTCAGCTCGTCTCGAAGATTGCACGGATCGACTACATGCAAACGCCGACCGTGATCGAGGCGCTTGTGCTCGAAGCAAATCAGATAAAAGCGAACAAACCGCCGTACAATGTGATGCTCAAGGACGATAAGACGTTCATGTACTTGGTGATCACGAACGAGGATTTTCCACGGCCGCTGTTGATGCGCGGACAGGAGATTGAACGCATGGGGATCAATCCGTTTGATCAAACGTTGTCGGCAAAAGCGAAGAAACAGTTTTTTGCTGTGTATGGACCATACACGAGCTCGCGATCGCTAAAGATGGCGCTCGACTTGATTCGGCGTGTGATTCCGTGGAGCGTGTGCCATCCGCCGGAGGTGTCAGGACGCAAACGACCCTGTTTTGACGCGCACATCAAACGCTGTCCGGGTGTGTGTACAGGCGCGATCGGGAAGCGCGAATATCGAAAGATCATTCGTCGATTGATGTTGTTTTTTGAAGGAAAGAAAGCGCAACTGATCAAGCAGCTGCAAAAAGAAATGAAAGCCGCAGCAAAAGATGAACGGTTTGAGGAAGCGTCACAAATAAAGCGTCAAATCTTTGCTCTCGAGCATATTCAGGACGTTGCGTTGATTACAAAGGAGGATGTTGTGCTGCCGTACAAGCGTGTGAACGATTTTGTGATCGATCTCGACGGAAGGATCGAAGCGTATGACATCAGCAATATTTCCGGAACGTCGGCAGTCGGTTCAATGGTGGTGTTTGAAGAAGGGAAGCCGGCAAAGAGTCAATATCGCAAGTTTAAAATCAAAACCGTCGAAGGGTCAGATGACGTTGGGTGCATGGAGGAGGTAATGCGACGACGGTTGAAGCGCGCGCAGCAGTATAAGAATGCATGGGCGCTGCCGGAGGTGATGATCATCGACGGCGGGAAGGGGCAGGTGAATCGCGTGAAAGAGGTAATGAAAGAGCCTGGTGTTCGCGTGCCAGTAATTGGGATTGCCAAAGGATTTGATCGCAAACAGGATCGACTGGTGTTTGATCGTCATGATTTGGAACTCGCGCGTGTTGCCGCCGCAGGGAAAGAGGTGTTCCAACGCGCACGCGACGAAGCACATCGTTTTGCCGTGAAATATCATCGTACGTTACGTTCCAAGGCATCGGGAACAAAACGAAAAAAACGCTGAACAGCAGCACCGCGCCTCTCGAGTGTGAGGGCGCGGGCGATCGGTGGGTGACTCCACGGAGTCCTCCTTGGTCAGTTGGTGGCGAGAACCGACTCGACGGTGGCTCGAGCTTCGCTCCAGCTCATCGACGGACGTATGGCCGTGAAGAAGATGATGACGATCAGCAGGACGACCAGGGCGATCATCAGGCTTGGACTGTCTTGATTTGAGTGACTTCCTCCCATTGGGAACCCCCAAGGTGACAAATGACGCACGACCACAGTGTGTCTTCTTTAACTTTACAAGAATTCACGCTTTTTTACTAATACGCCACCGGGTGGCGTATTCCTGGGGGTAAAAAGTGGATAACTTTGGGTTGACCAGAGGTGATGAGTGGAGTAGAGTGGAGAAGTAATGGCACGAAGTGGGGAATGACCAGAACCTGGGCATTCAGCCTACTTCGCGTTTTTTCTTAAGAAAAAGCACGTCGGGAAACTTCCCTTGATCATGATCAGCTCAGAATCATCTATCTGAGTTCTGAATAGATCGTGATCGGGGACAACCGCCGTGCACCTTCAACCTATGAATTTCATAGGGGAATATCACCACTCAATCGACGAAAAGGGACGGCTCGCCGTTCCGACGAAGTTTCGTTCAAACCTTGCGAAAGGGGCGGTTGTCACGCGAGGTTTGGATTCTTCGTTGTTCCTGTTGCCCCTGGAGGAGTGGGGGAAACTATCCGAGAAAATCGCTAGTTTGCCCCTGGGGCAAGCGAGATCCCGAGCATTCGCCCGACTCATGCTTGCGGGCGCAATGGATGTTCGCTTAGACAAGCAGGGACGATTCGTTATTCCTGAGTATCTTCGCACGTACGCATCGTTAAAAAAGGGTGTCGTTGTCGTCGGTGTTCACTCACGGCTTGAGCTGTGGGACAAGGACACCTGGGAAGCCTATCGACAACAGACAGAAGAGGATGCGGTTGACATCGCCGAAGAACTGGGACAACTTGGCCTGTAGCTATGGATCATATTCCGGTATTAGCCAAGGAGGTGATAGACGAGCTGAGCATTGAGCCTGGTATGCGCGTTTTGGACGCCACTGTCGGACTTGGTGGTCACGCACGCTTGCTTCTTGCTGCAAATGCTCCAGACGGTGAACTCATCGCGTTTGATCGCGATGACCGCAACCTCGAGGCGTCGCGCAAGAATCTCGCAGACGATGCCGATCGCATCACCTTTATTCATGACTCATACGCAAATCTCGAGCAATATGCATTGGATCCCGTTCGTGCAGCAGTGTTTGATCTTGGGTATTCGTCCGTACATGTCGATGATGCGACTCGCGGCTTCTCCTTCCAAAAGGATGGACCACTCGACATGCGTTACGACACCCGTCAGGAGATGACGGCCGAGGGCATTGTTAATAGTTGGACACAAGATGAGTTGGCAGACCTGTTTCGTCAGTACGGCGAGGAGCCGCTGGCGGCACAGATTGCCACCGCCATCACCAAACAACGCAAGCGTGAGCGGTTTGAAACGACCACGCAGTTGGCAGATTTCATTGCGCAGGCGATTCATCGTCGTAGCAGAGTGCATCCGGCAACGCGTGTCTTTCAGGCGCTACGTATTGCGGTGAATGATGAGTTCGGAGAGCTCGAGCGTGGGCTTGCGGCAATCGAGAATGTATTGGCACCAGATGGTCGTGTGGCGATCATCACGTTCCATTCGCTCGAAGATCGCATTGTAAAGAAGTTCATCAAGGCATCGGACAAACTGGAAGCCGTTCATAAAAAAGTGATCAAGCCTTCTTTTGAGGAGGTACAAAACAACCCACGTGCTCGCAGTGCAAAGTTACGCATTGCCCAGCGTACGACGGAGGACTATGAAGAATCCCATCACAAAAGTAAAGAACCTGGTTAGCCAAGGAAATTGGTTTGCGCGTGTTTTGATCGCAACGACCGTTATCCTGGGATGTTCCTACATTTGGCAGGTGAATGTGGCGGCGACGTCCGGATACACGATGCGTGATCTGGATCGCGAGATTGCCACGCTGGAGCATGATAACGAACGGCTCGAGCTGGAAGTCTCTCGATTGCAGAGTGTGGAGAGTGTGACGAATCGCATGCAGATGCTGGGACTGGTGGAGATCGACGAAGTGCGATACGTAGAGGGTGGCGATTCAGCTGTGGCCTTCGATCGATAGGAAGATAAACAAAAAAGCCGCTTTCGCGGTTCTTTTTTGTTCTCCAGAATCGACCACGAGTGGTCTGCTCTGGGAAGGCCCTCAGCGGGAGGGCCGGTGTGTCCATTCGTGGGGGCGGCCGTCGGAGAGCAGCTCTTCTAGTAGCTCGTCTAGCCTCTGGCTCAGCGCGACAAGGTCAGCTTGGATGAGTTCGATAGCTCTTGGGTTTCTCGAACATGACCCGTCGCGATGCACGATGAACGCGAGTGGTATGGAACGTTTTTGCATGATGTCTCCTGAACTCTCAGAGCGTCGCCGCAACGGCGCTCAGTCGAGCCCCAGACCGAGTACGGTCGGGGTGCGCAGTATTCGTCACGGCCCTGCGCGGCCAAGTGGGGTCGCTAGCCCCGCGGTTCCGGGGCGAACATCATCGCGAAGTAGAGGCCGGTCACGGCGGTGCTGGCACCGGCGATCGTGGGTCCCAGGCTCCAGACGATACCACCGTAGATGATGGTCCCGATACCCGCTACCAGCACGCAGTTCGCGAAAATGAACAGGAAGCGTGTCACAGCATTCCTCTACCGAAGTTGTTCATCACGAGCTCGGCAATCAGATCGTCGGAGACCGGCTGGATGCCATCCTGGCCGATCGCGATTGTTCCGACCAGGAACTTGCCGGTATAGCGGCAGAACACCTGGCTGGCGAACCGCTTGTCCCCGTCCGGCGTGTATTCCACGAGCCTTCCGAAGTACTGGTCCGTCTCATTGATGGTGAGCGAACCGTTTGCGGTGACGATCGCCAGTGCCCGGGAAGGGCGAGGCTTCCTGGTGAACTCCTGGAGGCAGACTGCAGCGAACACCAGGAGGAAGACGCCGAAGATGAGCAGGACCCAGCTCCAGGATTCCCCAGCGCTGTTATGCGCGATGCTGACCAGCAGACCGCTGAGGATGATACCGACGGTTGCTGCTATGTTGTTGAGATTGAACTTCATGTAGTCTCCGTTTTCACGGCGACGTCCATTGTTGTGTGAGTGCGTCCCCCGACGCTGCGTCGCTCCGAAAACAGAACGATCCCTGTTCAAACCACTCGACGCATCGAGAGGGAACAGGGATCTTCCTATTTCTGCCTACTTCAGGGCGAGGCAAGTAGCCCGCAATATCATCAATGAACAAGCGTATAATAGCATATTTTGCCGATTTTGTCAAGGTTTTGTGCTATAATCTCCCCATCTATGCCTGATTCTTTTCAACGACCCCGCCCAGCCGTCTTAATGGTTCTAGACGGTTTTGGAGCCGCTCCCGATGGAGACGGAAATGCTATTTCGCGCGCAAAAACACCAACCTTCGACCGACTGATTCAGCGCTATCCAACCATGACCGTTCGCGCTTCGGGCGAGACGGTTGGATTGCTTTGGGGCGAGATGGGGAACTCCGAGGTCGGTCACCTCACTATCGGTGCGGGCCGCGTGTACTATCAAGTGATGCCGCGCATCGAGCAGGACATGCAAAGTGGCGGCTTTTATGAGAACCCGGCATTCATGAAAGCGATCAATCAGGTGAAGCAGTCTGGCGGGACGTTGCACTTGATGGGGATCGTGAGCGCGGGAAAAGTGCACGGGTATGACGCGCACGCGCATGCGCTTTTGGACCTCGCAAAGCAGCAAGGACTCAACGACGTCGCCGTGCATGCGTTCATGGATGGTCGTGACACATTGTATAATTCTGGAATTGATTTCATCACGGCGCTTGATCAAAAGATTAAAGACGTCGGCATCGGTCGGATTGCCACGCTCGCTGGACGGTACTTTGCCATGGATCGCGACAATCGATGGGATCGGACGGGCAAGGCGTACAATGCCATCGTCAACGGTCAGTCACAGGCAACAACCGAAGACGTATTTGAGGCGATTAAGACGTCGTACGCAAACGAAGTGTACGACGAAGAGTTTCCTCCAACAGTTGTCACGAAGAACGGAGAGCCTGTGGCGACAGTAAAGCCCGGTGACGCAGTGATCTTTTTCAACTTCCGTCCCGATCGGGCTCGGCAAATCACCAAAGCGTTTGTGCTTCCATCGTTTGATAAGTTCGAGCGTCCGTTTCTGGAGAACCTTGTGTTCATCACCATGGCAGAGTATGAAAAAGGTTTGCCGGTTGATGTCGCCTATCCGCCGTCAGTAATTAAAAACGGTCTTGCGGAAGTCGCCTCCAAAGCGGGGCTTGTTCAGCTCCATATTGCCGAGACCGAAAAGTATGCGCACGTCACGTTCTTTTTCAACGGCACGCGTGAGGAACCGTTCGAGCACGAGGATCGCGCGATCATCCCGTCGCCGCAAGTCGCTTCGTACGATCAACAACCCGAGATGTCGGCGCGACAAATCACGGATCGTGTGCTCAAAGAGCTGAAGACCGATAACTATGATCTCATCATCATGAACTTTGCTAATCCCGACATGGTCGCACACACGGGAAATCTAGAAGCAACGATCAAGGCTGTGGAGGTTGTTGACGAATCGGTCGGACGTATTATCGAGGCCGTGCTTAAAAAGAATGGTATCGTGTTTATTACAGCGGATCATGGAAACGCCGAGGAGGTACAAAACTTGCAGACGGGCGACATGGATAAAGAACACAGCACAAATCCGGTTCCGTTTTGGATCATTAGCAACGAACTTGAAGGTCAGCCAGGACCTGCTGGTGACATTCCAAACGGGGATCTCTCACTCGTTCCTCCAATCGGCATGCTTGCGGACGTCGCGCCAACCATTCTTACTCATTTAGGAATCGAACAGCCGCCGGAAATGACCGGGGCACCGTTAATGTAATCTATGGAGAATCAACAACCACAACAAGATCCGTCATCCGCTGGAACGGTTCGCATGGTCGATGCCGCACCGCGAAAAGGCGGTCGGGCTCTGCTCATACTCATCACGTTGATCGCCTTGGTCTTTCTAGCGCTTGCTGCATTCTTCTGGGTTCGAAGCAACGCTGGCCAAGATCAAATAATGGACCTGGAAGACACGGTCACGCAACTTGAGGCGAAGATCGAAGCGTATGAGTCTGAAGAGGAGGAAGAAGTCGAGGAGCGCGATCCATCTGAGGTCACGCATCTTCGTGAGCAAGTCCTCGAAGCAGATGATTCACTCTGTTCGCACATGTACGAGTACGTTGACATCGACACCTTGGAAGAAGGGTACTACGTGTACGGTGGACTTTCGGCTGATGCCATTGCCGATGTTGAGATTCAAGAGGCGATTGTGCCTGAGCTGGTGAAGGGCGCCGGATGGACAGATCAGTACTTTTTAGAGATTGAACGTTCGATGGATCGGTACAGGGCGCAATTAGTTGCACAGTGTAACTTTGATAATCGGCTATACATCGCACTCTCGTCTGACTTTAATGGGGTTGTGCAGATGCTCGAGTGGCAGCCGGCGGAGCTTATTACCGAAGCGCGTTTCGCTGCGTATCAGCCAATCGATGGCGTGATGGATATGGCATTTTGGATGTTTGAAGACTTCACTAACACAGGGGAGCCGGTATTTAGTGCTGGATATGGGGACGCAGGACATTTCTGGTGGCAGTATTATGTTCTCGATTCAGAAACGATGACATCTGATTTGATTGAAACGTGTACTGATGTACCTGTGTTCGACGACAACGGAGACTGGACCGACGAGCGTGAGATAACCTGTGACCGTGAATACGTTCCAGATGGCGAATAAAGTCATTATCGATTCATTGAAGAAGTTAAAAAAACGTTTCCCCACGCCTGGGGCGATGGAATTTGGCACACCGTACCAATCTTTGGTTGCGGTGTTGCTGTCTGCGCGGACACGAGATGAACAAGTGCTGAAATTATTGCCTGATTTCTTTGAAATGTTTCCAAATGCGAATGTACTTGCAAATGCAAGTCATTTGCAAGTAGAAAAAAAGACCAACACAATTGGCATGTATCGGCAGAAAGCAAAGAATCTGGTGAAGCTCGCCAAGCGCGTGATGGATGAGTACGACGGCCAGATTCCTGACTCGATCGAAGCGCTGACCACGCTTGCGGGCGTTGGTCGAAAAACCGCGAGCGTTATTCTGCCGTATCAGTTTCACAAGCCTGCCATTGCGGTCGATACACACGTGCACCGTGTAACGAATCGGCTCGGTTGGGTGAAAACGACAACACCGGAGAAAACAGAACAAGCACTACTTGATCTGATTCCGCCGAAGTGGCATCCAACTGTAAATAGAGTATTTGTAAAACTCGGACGCTACGTGTGCATTCGCAAACCGCGCTGCTGGGCGTGTCCGCTTGTTGATGTTTGTGCGTTTAAAGAAAAGAACCTCGAGAGGCCGAAGAAGGCCGATGAAATCGTCGCGGATATTGAGCGAAGGGAGGCCGAGTTGCAACGATTACGAGAGAACGCCATCGTATGATTCATCAGTTTGACGTTCGATTATCAAAAAAGATCCAAGCCGTTTTCTCTGGACGGCGAGGACCTGCGTACGCTGACAACTTACATCAGTGGTTTTGGGAATTGAGTTCGTCTTACGGTGCGTTTGCGTACGCCGGCATTATGGTTGGGCTGCTGCTGTTTTTGCAGGACCATCGGGTCTTCATTTGGCTGATTCCTGTTGCGGCAACGGCTGTGGCAACGATGTTACTGCAGGCGATTATTCAACGCCCTCGACCGAAAGAAACGCAGACCAAGTACAAGCCACTGATCCCGACCCATTCCTTCCCATCAAACCACGCCGCATCCAGTTTCGCCTTCGCGACGTCACTTTCCTATGCCTTTCTTGCCTCATCGCTCACGATCGCCTGGGTATTTGTGATCGCTTTTTATGTTTTGGCGCTCATCATTTCGCTCTCACGCATTGTCGTGGGTGTGCATTATGCACTGGATGTGCTCGCCGGCGCATTGTTTGGGATATTTGTAACAGTGATACTTTTTGGTCTGTAAACGCGAAGAACCGGCCCCTACGAGGAGGGAACCGGTTCAAGACGATGGAGGGCCCGACGGGACTCGAACCCGCGACATTCGGAACCACAATCCGATGCTCTACCAACTGAGCTACAGACCCTCATCACCGCGACTCTAGCAAGTTGCCCTAGTCGCTGTCAAGCAGGGACTTGAGGCAGACGGCACTGCCGAGATCGGCGATGGGAACGGTCGTCTGTACGCGCGTGTTCAGGTTCTTGACGTTGACGTTGCCGTCCGCGAGCTCACGCTCGCCAGCCACGACCATGAAGTCGATGCCCCTGTGCGTGGCGTCGCTGATCACGGCCTTCATCTTGCGCGCGCTGACGCCGTCGTAGATGCGGGCGCTGTAGCCAGCGCGGCGCAGGACCGCGAGGGTCTGCAGCACCTTGGCGCGCACCGCGGGGTCTCCGTCCGGGTCGCGCGTCACGCCGAAGTCCATGATCACGATGTCCACGGGCGAGGTCCGTCCCTCGGGCAGGTCGCCCAGCGTCTCCAGGACGTAGAACAGGCGGTCGAAGCCGACCGAGGCACCCGTGCTGGGCAGGGACTTACCGGTGAAGCGCGCCACCAGTTCGTCGAAGCGACCGCCCGAGTACGGACTGCCGGCACTGGACCCCTCGATGGCCGACTCGAACACGATGCCGGTGTAGTAGTCCAGGCCGCGAGCGACCGAGAAGTCCACTTCGGCGTTGCTCACACCCAGACCGGCGAGCATCTGCGCGACCGTGCGCATGTCCGAGAGGCCCTCGGCGCCGACCGGCACAGAGCCGATCACCGCCTCGAGGCGCGTGAACGCGTCGACGGGACCGGTGGACTGCGTGGTAGCGTCCAGGAAGCGTTCGACGACGGCGATCTGGTCGGGTCGCAGCGCAAGCGCGAGCGTGTCGTGCTCGTTGTCAGGCTTGCGCTCCAGGATAGAACGCACACCACCGTCACCGTCCCAGCCGGCCTTCTCGAGCTTGTCGAGCGCGCGGAACAACGCGTTGGCACGCGGCTCCTGCTTGTCCGTCTCCGGGTTGAGAACCATGCCGGTGATGCCGAGGCTCTGGGCCAGGGCGTTGAGCAGCTTGCGGCTGTTCCAGCGCACCTTGGTCGGCCGGGACGTCACCGCGGCGAGCACCTCGGTCATCATCCAGATGATCTCGGCGTCCGCCACGAGCGTGCCGTCACCGACGATGTCGGCGTCGAGCTGGTAGAACTGGCTGTAGCGGCCAGCACCGGTTGCGTCACCGCGCCACACCGGGCCGAAGCACCAGCGTCGCCAGGGCAGCTTGAGCTGACCCAGGTTGCCGGCCACGTAGCGGGCCAGGGGCACGGTGTGGTCGAAGCGCAGCGCGACCTCTTGGTCGCTAATGATCGTCTTCCGGAAGCCGGCGAGCGCCTCGGGTGCTGCCGCGGGACCGGCGTCCATCTTGGTTCCCAGCTCCTCCCACGCACGCTGTACGGAGAAGGGCTGCGTGCGCCAGATGCGGTTGTCGCCCTCCTCGCCCAGAAGGACCTCGGAGAACTCCATCGCCGGCGTCTCCAGCTCCTCGAAGCCGAAGCGCGCGTACACGTCCATGATCGCGGCGAGCAGCGCGCGTCGCGCCGCCATCTGCGCAGGGCTGTAGTCGTTGGTTCCGCCAACGCGAGCGGGTTCGATGAGTCGCGTGGTCATGTGACCCCCATTGAGGAAAGAAAGTGCGCGGTTAGTTTCGTCTTTTTTTGCCAAATTGTCAACCAATGGTGTACCGGTTGACGGCAGCGCAGAAAACCGTCATAGTTTTGTCGTATGCAACATCTTAGCGGTCATGATTTAACCATTGAGCAGGTAAAGCGTATCGCGCGCGATCACGAGGAGGTGGCGATTGATCAGCAGGCACAGAGTCGTTTGAGCGAATCACGTGAGTTTGTCGATCGTCTTGTTTCCGAAGGTCGCGTGGTTTACGGCGTGACAACCGGCTTTGGACCGTTTAAGGATGTTCAGATTTCAAAGGAGCAAGTCCGCGAACTGCAAGAGAACCTAATTCGTTCGCATGCGACCGGCGTTGGTGAGCCGCTTCCTAAAGAGCATGTGCGCGCCAGTATTGTTGTGCGCATCAACAGCTTGTTGCAGGGCCACTCAGGTGTTCGACCGGCAGTCATCGAAACCTTGGTGGCGTTTTTGAATAAGGATATTTATCCGTACGTTCCGGCGAAGGGTTCTGTTGGATCGTCCGGTGATCTTGCTCCGCTTTCGCATATCATTTTGGTGATGATGGGTGAGGGCGAGGTGATTGATCGTGATGGAAAACGTGCGGCTTCGTTGCCGGTTCTGCAAGCTGCTGGCATCGCGCCACTGGAGCTGATGGCAAAAGAAGGATTAGCGCTTAATAACGGTACGGCTGTTCAGTCGGGAATCGGCTGTTTAGCGATTTACGATGCGATGCAGTTGGCAAAGGTGTTTGATGTTGCGTTGGGAATGAGTTTGGAAGTGTTGATGGGGACACTTGCTGCGTATCAGGAACGAGTACACGCGCTTCGACCACATCCGGGGCAGATCGCCTGCGCACAGAATGTTCGTGCGCTGTGTCAAAACTCAGGTGTGATGGAGTCGCATAAGGATTGTGGACGCGTGCAGGATGCGTACTCGCTTCGTTGTGCACCGCAAGTGCACGGAGCAAGTCGAAATGCCATGGAGCATATTGCTGAGGTCATGCATCGGGAGATCAACTCTGTGACCGACAATCCATTGTTGTTCCCAGAGGATGGTGATGCGATTGGTGCAGGGCATTTTCATGGTGAGCCAGTGGCGCAGGTGATGGACTATTTGAAGATCGCCGTCGCCGAGCTCGCGAACATTTCCGAGCGACGCATTGCGCGCTTGGTTGATCCGGCACTTTCCGAGGGTCTACCGGCGTTTATGATTTCGGAAGATCAAGGGGGTCTCTCATCTGGATATATGATTCCGCAGTACGTTGCCGCAGCGCTTGTTTCAGAGAACAAAGTTCTTGCTCATCCAGCGAGCGTGGACTCCATTCCAACGTCAGCAGGACAGGAGGACCATGTGAGCATGGGAACGATTGCCGCGCGCCAGGCGGTAGAGATTGTTGAAAACGCAAAACAGGTGGCGGCCATTGAGTTGATGTGTGCTGCGCAAGGCGCTGATCTGCGTGCACCGTTGACGTTAGGCACAGGCTCGGCCGCTGCCTACCGCGCGATTCGAGCGCAGGTGCCAATGCTGCAACGAGATCGTATTTTGTACACGGACATCGAAGCGATCGCCGAGATGATTCCCGAGGCACTGCTGAAAACCGTTGAGCAGACTGTCGGCGCCCTCAAATAATTTATGGAGCGTCTTCTTCCAAACGCATTGTCAGCAGGCGCGCACATCCGCGTAGTTGCGGTGTCGACGAGTTTAAGCGTTGTGACGGAGGAGACGCGACGCATTGCACAAGAAGGATTAGAGCAGCGCGGATTTCGCGTTTCGTTTGGCGATCATGTGATGGGTAAGGACGGTCTGCGTTCTGCCCGTTTGGAAGATCGACTCGCTGACTTCAACGCCGCGCTTGATGATCCTGACGTTGACATGATTCTGGCGGCCCGAGGTGGATTTAATGTGAATCAATTGTTGCCACATCTAGACTTTGAGAAAATCCGCCACGCCGGCAAGATCATTTGCGGTCACTCTGATCTTACTGCTTTGGTCAATGCCGTGTGGGCGCGATCCGGACTCGTCGCGTATTTGGGTCCAAACTTTTCAACATTAGGGATGAAACTCGGGGCGGAATACACGTGGAAATCGTTTACGTACAGTCTGAGTCAACCAGAAACGATGACGGTAGAACCTTCAACGCAATGGAGCGATGATAAGTGGCAGGAAGATCAGGACAATCGTGTGTTTGAAAACAATGAAGGGCCGTTTATGGTTCGTCCTGGCGAAGCGCAGGGAACGATCGTGGGAGGGAATCTTTGTACGTTTAATCTGCTGCAAGGGACGCCGTTTATGCCGTCGTTGGATGGGGCGTTGTTGTTTTTGGAAGACGACGCTCTGACAGGAGCTTTCACGGCACATGAATTTGATCGGAACTTCGAGTCCCTTTTGCAGCAACCAGGAGCTGAGGGTATTCGCGGACTCGTTCTTGGTCGTTTTCAAAAAGCATCAAAGGTCACCAAGGAATTACTAGAAGACGTCATTAAAACAAAACCGATTTTGAACAACGTTCCTGTGATCGCGAACGTTGATTTTGGACATACGAGTCCGCAACTAACGCTTCCGATCGGAGGGACGGCGCATGTTCGTGTGGCGAGAAACAATGCATCTATTGAATTGCGCCAACGCTAGCGTGCATTGACTTTAAAGCAGGCTGTGGATAAGCTGCGGGTGGAGGTGATTCTTGGGCGACGAGCGGATCAGTCTGATTCGATTCAATCCCCACGATGGGGATCCGGAGCTGCTGGGGCAGCTGGTGCTGTGCTTTCGGAGGGTGTTCGCCGATCCTCCATGGGGAGAGTGGCTCAAGTGTGCCAACCCGGAGTGTAAGGCGTGCTGGGGAAAACACCAAGCGGGAGAGCTCGCGGCGCTCGGGTTCAGCCACTGCGGCCAGGACGTGGTGAACTATTGGTCGCACGCACAAGTCTTGCGGGATCTGTGCCACGACATCACGCCGGATGCCTCGTGCTGGATCGCCGTGATGACGGGCGGCCACCGCGTGCGCGTCGTCGGGTTCACCTGGGGGATGCCCCTGCCGCGGCGGTGGGAGCGTTTGCCCATGGGGGCGCAGGTGGCTCTGCGTGAGCGCTTCGGCGAGAACGTCTCGCACAACGCAGCGATCGTCTACCAGGCCGAGCTCGGAGTCCTGACGTCCAAACGGCGGCAGGGACTCGCCCGGCGTCTGCTGACGGCGCGCAATCGCGACTTCCTCGAACGCGGCTGCACCTACGGCATCATCCGCGCCCTGCGCGGTCCACAGCCTTCTGTGACCTATCTGTGGTATACAAAGATCGGGTACGAGGTTGTCTACCAGTTTCCCGGCAGCGGGTACGTCCTGCTTGCCCAGGCCCTTTCACCAGGCATGTTCTCCAAGGAAGAGGATGCGCCTTCCCAGCCGTAGGAGGACTCCATGTCCGATACGACGTTGACTCTGCTCGATGAGCTGTGCCGGATCCGTGGCTACCGCCAGGACCGGGGCGGCACCGGTGAGCAGATGATCGCAGACCGCGTGACGGCGGAGCTCAGCAAGCACTCCTGGCTGACCGTGGAGTGTGAGACGGTGCGCGACGACGATGGCAACGAGATGCCCGGGTTCTGCAATGTCCTGGCTCTGGACGGCCCGGTCGAGGACGTGCGGTTCCTCGTGGTCGGTCACCTGGACACCGTGACACCCAGCCCCGGCTGGAGCAAGCAGGAGTTCTCGACCGACTCGGGCCGCTACTACGCCCTGGGGGCGGTGGACGCGCGCGGCGGCATGGCTGCCTGCCTGGACGCCATCGCGCGAGCGGGGCCGACGTCAGGCGTGGCCTATCTCTTCTACAGCGATGAGGAGGTCATGTTCGCCGGCATGCACGACTTCGTGCGTCGACACCCGCAGATCGCTCCGCCGTTCGGCCTCTCGGTCTGCGGTGGGCCTGCGAAGGCGCATGTGGGCTGGCGTGGTTGCACGGAGATCGAGTTCCTGGTTCAGGGGAAGTCCGGCCACGCCTCGCGCCCCTTCGATGGCGCCAACACCGCCGAGGCGCTCGCGACGGTCATGGCCGCGGTGCGCAACGCGTGCGTGAGCGAGCCCACCTCCATGGTGACGGCTGCCAACATCGCCGCGGTGCACGTCGGGTCCTCTGGCGGGGACGACTTCGCAACCTTCGCGCTGGGGCGCCAGCAGCCGCCGCGCATGAACAACGTCGCCAACAAGATCCCGGACATCGGCTGGGCGCTCCTGGACGTCCGCCCGGGCGGCCCTGAGGTCGACGTCGGGTTCATCGAGGCGGTGGCGCGCAAGGCCCTGGGGCAGTTCAACGCCGACCGTCAGCATCACGCGCAGATGCGCGTTCACCCGAACTTCGCCATGCCCATGTACCTGGCAGGCGAGGAGATCGACTGGCTGGTCGACATGTTCGACCCTGTGCACGGCGGCACGCGCAGCGATCCGAGCAAGACGGGGTTCCTGGACACCGGGCTGATCTCGGACCTTCACGGCACGCAGTTCATGTGCCTGGCGCCTGCCGGCGGCAACGCCCACGGCGTGGACGAGTGGGTGGACACCTACAGCCTGCTCTCCTACCGCGACTGCATGGTGCAGCTGCTCAGGCGCTACAGCGCGAGCTGAGCCTCGACAACGTGATCCCGTCCCTGGTACGCCAGGGGCGGGATTGGTGCTTCGAGCTTAGCCCGATAGCCGCGCTCAGCGGGGCATCTGTTGACATTGCAACCATCATTTCTATAATGGAGATCTATGAAACGAAGATTACAAATTGGTGTGATGGGGTCTGCAGCAGACCTAAATTACTCCGACGACATTGCAAAGATTGCCGAGCGCGTTGGCGAACTTTTGGCAAAAGAAGGTGCGACGGTTGTTTATGGAGCAGAGAAAGACTACGACTCGCTCTCAACGGCCGCCGCACGCGGAGCGAAAAAGGCGGGCGGATTGACGATTGGCGTGACGTACGGAAAGGGGATGGAGATTTGGGATAAAGAGGGGCACACGGACGTTGTGATTGCGTGTGGTATCGAACGCGGTGGTGGTCGCGAATTTGTTTTAGTAAATAGTTGTGATGCCATTATCGCTGTCTCGGGTGGATCCGGGACGTTGACCGAGCTTGCCATCGCGTACCAAAGCGACATTCCGATGATTGCGTTGACCGGCGTTGGTGGTTGGTCGGATAAACTCGCGGATACCTTTATTGATGGCCGAGAACGTCGAAAAGTGCTTGCTGCCGCAACGGCTGAGGAAGCTGTGGAATTGGCAATAAAAGAAGTTCAACAGAAAGGCTAAATGACCCCGTTTCATTGACAAAAGCATGCGACTGCCTTATGGTGGTCGCGTGTTCTTTACGAGGTGACGTATGACTCGCAAAACGCCGCCGGAGGTGCTTCGGCAGCTTCTGGCGCTGCAGTGCCCGCGTGTTGACGACCTCAGCGCGACGGGTTCATCGATGACGGTCCGTGTGTCGGCCATCGTCAAGGTGGTTGAAGAAGGAGAGGGTGAACTGGAGCTTCTAGAGGCCTTCGGCAGGGTGCTGGGTGCTGATGCGGCGAGCGTCTTCCCGCGCTTCCATCTGTTGGGTTCGCTCGACGGCTGGCGTGCGGTGGAGCTCGAAGATCTCGGTTCGTCGTCCCTGGAAGACATGATGCTCGACGTCGACGTGCCGACTCAGGATGTACAGCGTGTGGTTGAGGGTGTCGTTGGACACATTCGGCGTCTCGCATCGGTGCGTCCAGAGTCAGGACCGGTGGACGGTTACGCGCGTGGATTCATCGGCGAATTGCTTGATGCCATCGCTCGCAATGCAGGTGCAGCTCAGCTTCCGGCACCGGCGCTTTCGTTCGACGACTTCTTCGAGCGTACCACGTTCACGCCCACGCTCTGTCACCGCGACCTGTCGACCGGCAATGTAATGTGTCCTTCCGACGGCCCGCGGCTGATCGATGCCCGCTGGACGTTGCCAGGATCGCAACGCCGCCGCCCCTCCGAGCCTTTTGGATCGGTAGCGGTCGACTGCGCGGCCCTTGCTGTTAGCTTGTGGCGCAAAGACCAGGAGCGTGAACGGGTCGACGGCGTGTCTGTCGGTTGGTCGGAGGCATTTACCGGGAGTGCAGTGGAGGTGTTAATTTCGGAAGGAGTCTTTGACCAGCATCTGTACGACCTATGCCTCCTACATGCCTACTCGGTCTACGCAGCCTGCCGCTGCGACTACTGCCTCGCATCCGAACGACGCTGGCTGTACGAGGCCATGAGGCGTCGCTTCCAGGAGGTCTCCAGCCGGATCACGAACTAGTGGTCCGGTGCTGTGCATAAAAAACGTTATGAAAAAACCAGCATTCATTTTTGATCTTGATGGCACCTTGTATCAGTACAAGGGAGGGCCGACATTTGCGACTTCTTCGTTTTATGCGGACATCAAGAGTAATATCTACTCGTTTTTTGAGGCGAATTTGGATATTCCCAGATCTGACATTGAACGCGAGTATCGACGGCTGAAGCAGAAATATGAAGGGCACACGAGCCTTGCTGTTGAAAAGGAATTTGGTATTGACCGATACACTTACTTTGAAAGGACCTGGAATGTGTCACCTGAGAAATACATTGAAAAAAATGATGACGCACATGCTGTTTTATCGAAGCTGCAGGGGCGGGCAGCGATACTGACCGAAGCCCCGCGCGTGTGGGCGCAAGCAGCATTGGAATACCTTGGCGCATACGATTTTGTGCAGGATCGGCTGTTTACTGGTGAGCCGGATGTACGCAAGCCATCGGTAGAGGCTCTTGTTCAGGCGGGGGAGTCGTTGAAAGTACCGTTTGAGCAGGTGTACTCTGTCGGGGATCAGGAAGACAGTGATATTATTTTGGCCCGTGAAGCCGGCATGAAGACCGTGCGTGTGGGCGGAGATGAAACGTCCGCAGATTTTCATATTCAAAGTGTTCGTCAGCTCTTGAATCTAGGGATCGTGGGTTGACAGCAAGGTTGTTTTATTGCTTAATTCCGTCGAGGAGGAACGATGCTCGTTCTTTGTGATCTGGACAAGACGTTGATC
>CAYFME010000009.1:0-19996 GCA_964344145.1 uncultured Gammaproteobacteria bacterium | reverse complement strand
GTCTCCGGCGACCTGAAGATCCTCCTGAACAACTGGCTCTCCGGGCTGGGCATCAGCGGCCAGCTCGATCACGATCGGTTTCGGAGGTGTCTTCACGAAGCCTTGAGCTTCGGTGAACACGTCGTTCACTGGATCAGCGCTCGTGAGATCGCTGACGGCATGCGCCGGCATCTGCTCGACGAGCATCGACCGATCATCTCCATCGATCCGGTCTACGTCGACTCGCCGCACACGCTGCAGGTGACGCGCTGCGTGGACCTCGATCTGGAAGATCTGCCTGGCATCTGGGAACGCCCCGGCCACACGCCGGTCGAAGAACAGATCGCGTCCTTCGCGCGTGACCTGGGCGCCAGCGTCGATCAGATCCAGGACGTGGTCCTGGTCGACGATGTGGTGTTCACCGGCGGGGTGATGCAGACGGTCATCGAGCAGCTTGGTGAAGTCGGGCTGCGCGTCCGTCGCGTCGTCAGCGGCATCACGATCTGTCTGGACAACCATCCAGATCCCTTCGAGCGCTGCGCTGCGCTCGGGGCAACGCTCGAGACGTCGTTCCCGTTCCCGGAGAACGGCGAGCCTGTGCTCGACGAGATCTGCGAGCGCGACTTCTGCGTGTTCGCCCCGATGACCGGCCGTACGGTTCGCGGTGCAGATGGCAACGTCGGCGCGCCCTACGTGATGCCCTTCGGCCGACCGAGCAAGTGGGCAAGTATGGGGGACGCTGCCCCGACGGTCTCGCGACGGATTCTCGAGCTCAACGTCGAGCTCTTGGATCAGGTCGAGACTCTCGCTGGTCGGCACATCGTGCTGCACGACCTTGAGCGTCAGCCCTGGGGCATCCGCCATGAGTCGGTGGGAGGTGAGGTGGTCCTCGACCATTTGCGTGCGCATCTGCGCGACTTCTAGGAGTCGCGCACTTCTCGGTCCCGCTTCGACACCTACGTCGACGCGGGGCTTCGTGCATCTAGACGACGCTTGTTGACGTCTGACACGGTTCTGACTACTCTACAGATACTATGGATTCACTTAAACTTCTCGAAGATCTCGTTGCCATTCGCAGCGACCGTCACGCCAAAACCAACGGCGGTCATTTTGAATATGAGGTGGCGATGTTTCTTAAAAAGTATATTCAAGACAATTATCCAAACCTTGTTGTCGAAGAGCAAGAAGTTGAGCGCGGGCGCGTGAATCTGTACGTCCACGATGGCACGCCCGTCAGTCTGTTCTTCTGCGGACATATGGATTGCGTGGAGGAAGGGTCGGGATGGACGCACAATGTACGCGGTGAGCGAAAGGGAAGTCGATTATATGGTCGTGGATCTGGAGACATGAAGGCCGGGATCGTGATGATTCTTGCGGCGCTTGATCAGGCCGTAAAGACGGGAAAGAAGGGCATCGGTGCGTTGTTTTATTGTGATGAAGAGTACGATTTCCTTGGCATGCGTCAGTTTGTGAAAGGATACAGCGATCGGCTCAAGCCGAAGATGGTTATTTGTCCGGAGCCAACGAATGGGCGGCTGAGTGCGGCGACGCGCGGGATCGTTGAGTTTCGTGTTGTGATTCGTGGAAAGACAGGGCATGCGGCAAAGCCGAATACAGGCATCGATGCGTTTAAAGGATTCATGCTGGGTGTGGGTGCGATTCAAGAACTACTTAAAGGAAAGGAGGATCCAGTTCTTGGCAAGCCAACATTGAATGTGGCAACCATTCGCTGCGGTGCACTGCAAGGCACGTCAAACGATCCGAGCGTCGGACCATCGCTTGGATCTATGGGAAATGTTATTCCTGACTATTGCGAGGCAACCGTTGAGATTCGGACGATTCCGGGTGTTGGTCATAAGGAGATTCTCGAGGCGTTTAACAGTGGTATCAAGAAGCATCGGGCATTGGTTGATTCTTGCAAGACATCGATCAATCTCGGTTCTTATTCCACTCCACGTGAACAGCTGAAGCTCGTCGAAGACATCCATGAAGAGGTGATTGGTCCGGTGGAATATCTCTCAATCCAGGACAGCGGCTACTACGACACACAGATGCTGGAGGAAGTTTGGAAGATTCCAGTGTTGTCCTGGGGTCCAAAATCAAAAAACACCCATGGAAGTGACGAGTACGTCGAGATTCCGAGCATGGAAAAACTCGAGCGGGCGTTCCGGCTCCTGGTAGACCGATGGGAGTAGGTATGAAGGCTATTTTGCTAGCCGGAGGAGCGGGAACGCGGATGTGGCCGATGAGTCGGTCTTCACGTCCAAAGCAATTTTTTAACATTGTTGGGGATCAGATTTTGCTTCGTGATGCGTACGAGCGCCTTGCCAAAACCTTTGCGCCAGAAGACATTTACCTTTCCACCTCTCCTCAGTTCGCTCCGTTGATCAAAGAGCATTTTCCAGAGATTGCCGACGATCACTTAATCATCGAGCCAGAGAAGCGCGATACGGGTCCGGCGATGGGGTATGTTGCTGCAACGCTCTTTGACGTCTGTCCAGATGAGCCGATCGTCTTTGTTCCGTCCGATCATTACATCGGCGATGAGGCGTTGTTTCTTCGATGTCTAAAGATCGGCGGAGAGTTGATTCAAAAAACAGGAAAGCTTCTCGACATCGCTATTCCGCCTGTGTTCCCAAGTACCGCAATGGGGTACACAAAGGTGGGTGCGCCGTACGAGACGATCGATGGTGTGGAAGTCTTCACGTTTGCCGGGCACACGGAAAAGCCGGACTACGATGTCGCTAAGCAATATTTGCAAGACGGTTCGTATCTTTGGCATGCGAACTATTACATGTGGACGCCACGCGCGTTTTTGCAGGCGTTTGAAACGTACGCTGGTATGACCAAGGATCAGTTTTTGCATGACTATTCTGGACTGACGCCGATTTCGTTTGACTACGCCGTGACCGAGAAGATGAATGTGGACGATGTGTTGATCATTCGCGGAGACTTTGGCTGGAGCGACATTGGTGCGTGGGACTCGCTGCACGATAGGTTGTGCGAAGAGAAAAGCGGAAATGTGACAAAAGGAGAAGTTGTGTGTGTTGATACCAAGCGGTCACTTGTGTATGGTCCGCCAGAGAAGCTCGTGACCATTGTTGGGATGGAGGGTGTAGTGATCGTTGATACGTCTGACGCCCTTCTGGTGTGCAAGCTTGAGGACTCACAACGCATCAAGGAGGTTCGTCAGCTTCTTAAAGATCAGGATCATCATAAGTTTCTATGAGAACAAAGCATCTCGCCGTAGGATTTTTAGGAATCGTTGGATTGTTTCTGGTAACAACAGCGATGGTGATCGTCTTTTCGCTGTTTCAGTTTTACCGGTTTTGGGCACAGAGCCCTGGAGAGGATGTACAAGCGGTCATGTTTGAGGTTGAGGACGGAACGTCGCTTGGAGACATCTCTCGCGATTTGGAAGAGCAAGGTTTTGTGGCAAGTGATTTTTGGTTCAAGGTCTATACGGTTATTAGCGGTAATGCGAAGTCTATTCAGGCTGGGACGTTTGAGATTACGCCGGGTGAGGATTACGCGACGATCGCCGACATCCTTCGTGATGCCGATTCTGACGAAGTGACGATCACGATTCCGGAAGGTTATACGATTGCGCAAATCGGTGAGCTCGTCGTTGAGAACTTCGATGTGACTGAGAGTGCGTGGAGTACGATCGTCGGCATGGAATCTTCCTTTGAGTCGCATCACTTTGTCATTTCTGCCCAAAAGCCGGATCATGTTGATCTTGAGGGATACTTGTTTCCAGATACGTACCGCTTTTTTGCTGATGCGACCGATGAGGAGATTGTCGAAAAGTTGATCGACACGATGGATCAACGCATCGATGATTCAGTACGCGAAACAGAATGGATTCCTTCGCCGGTTGAAACAATGCACGAAGTGCTCACGCTCGCGTCGATCATTCAGCGCGAGGTTGGCGATCCTGATGAAATGGCGATGGTAGCGGATATCTTTTTGAAGCGATTGGAAATCGGCATGCCACTGCAAGCGGACTCAACCGTCAACTACATCACCGGCAACGACACGCCAGCGATCTCTCTGGACGACCGCGATATCGATTCGTTGTATAATACGTATAAGTACGCTGGCTTGCCGCCCGGCCCAATTAGCAATCCAGGATTGGATGCGATTACGGCGGTTTTATATCCAACGGCAAACAACTATTATTACTTCCTGACGACCGAGGAGGGAGAGGTCATTTACGCGGTAACTCATGACCAACACGTCCAAAACAAGGCTCTCTATTTGCGTTAGCTTGCTGCTGGCGCTGTTCGCGTTTCCAACACAAGCACTAACGTACGATGAGTACGATACGTATCTCGACGATTGGGCGTTTGATGTTTACGGTTGGTCCATTGATCAGTTTGATGCACAGATTGAGGTGCGTGAAGACGCATCGTTTTTGGTCACAGAAACCATCGACGTCACGTATGGCGTGTACAAGCACGGCATTTATCGCGAGGTTCCTGTGACGTACCGTGATCAACTTGGTAATCGGCTGACGATCGATATTGATATTCAGGCCGTGTACCAAGATGGTCATCCGGCGATGGTTGATATTTACAACAGCGGCCATGATCGCGTGGTGAAGATCGGCGATCCCGATGTGACGATTACCGGCGCGCATGAGTACATGATTGTGTACGAAGTAGAACGCGCTTTGTTGTACGACGACGAAGCGACGACCTTGTATTGGAATGTCACTGGAACAGATTGGGAGGTGCCAATCTACAATAGTTCTGCTGCTGTTATCTTTCCAAATGGTGTCGAACCGACAGCGTGGGCATGCTATGTCGGCGCGTATGGCTCAACCGATCAAGACTGTGGAAGCGCACAAGACGATGAGATCATTGCGTTTGCAGCGGACAACTACTTAACGATTTCTGTTGATATTCCTGCGGGATCGGTTTGGGAGCCGACATTGGCTGATCGCGCTTGGTGGTTCTTTAGCGACAACTGGCTTGGTGTTCTTCCGCTGGTTATCCTATTTGGCATGGTGCTGTGGTGGTTGAAGCATGGGCGCGATCCAAACGACCAAGGAACCGTCATTGCCCAGTATGATCCACCCGATGGATTGTGGGCTGTGTACGTTGGCATGTTGTTGTCGAACCGTGCAAAACAACGGTTCATCACGGCGATGATTATCCAGCTTGCAGCAAAAGGGTACTTGGATATGACCGTCGCAGGCAATACGAAAAAGAAGCATCCAGGCAACATCACCATCAAGAAGCTGAAAGATGGCAAGGATTTGGACGAAGCGCACAAGTTGCTCTTTGATCGATTGTTCAAGTCCGGTGACAGCGTGAAGCTCAATAAGCTCAAAGGAAAGATCTTGCCGTCCGACATGACGAAGATCAAGAGCGCGGCTATGCAGAAAATGGTCGACGACGGCTATTTCTTGAAAGGATCGTTCAAGCGCCAGATTGGCGGATTGATTATCGGACTACTCGTGTTGTTCTCCTCATTCATTGCGTGGAGTTTCTTTGGAACGTTCGTTGGTCTGCTGTTCTTGGTGTGCGGATTGATCTGCTCGATCCTTGGTTATCTCATGCCAAAGGTGACGGAGCAAGGAGCTCGCGCACGTTGGTATGCCAAAGGGTTTGATCTGTTTTTAAAGACAGCCGATCAGTACCGTTCGCGGTTTCAAGAGCGCGAGAACATCTTCTCAGACTTCCTGCCATACGCCATTGCGCTCGACCACGTCGATGAATGGGCGAAGGCATTTGTTGGTATGGATCAGGCGCCAAGTTGGTATCATTCTTCACAACCATTTTTGTACACAGCGTTTATCTCTGAGATGGGATCGGTAACCAAAGCCGTTACTCTTGCAACCGCTCCTACTGCCCCATCAGGGGGTGCGTCTGGCGGTGGAGGATTTTCAGGCGGCGGATTCGGTGGAGGGGGAGGCGGTTCGTGGTAGGCGTGATATACTTTTTGTATGACGTTAACCATGGAACAATTTCATGAGGCTTTTGTGGAAAGCGGAGGTGTAACGGAAGAGGTGTTCGTATCTGTCGCGCGCGCCGCAAAGGAGAAAGGCGTCGATATTCCGCACATGATGGTGTTTTCGGGAAAGCTTCGCCAGGATCAAGTCACGGCGCTGATGGCGAATTGGTACGGCGTGCAGGCGGTTGATTTAAAGAACAAAACCATCCCCAAAGAGCTTCTGGATCTTATTCCAGAATCCTTTGCTCGCTCTCAGCACATTGTGCCGATTGCCACGAAAGACGGTCGCCTTGAAGTGGCTGCAGCGGACCCCAGGAATATTGTCCTGCAGGCGCTGTTGGAGAAATACGTTCGCGTTCCAATTGACTTTGTCTACGCGTCGCCGTCAGACATCGAGGCGAACCTTTTTCGTTTTAAGGAAGATCCAAAGCAGGCGTTTAAGAGTATCGTCGACCGCGCAGAATCAGAGGGGACGGGAAGTAAAACGGTTGAGCTCGTCGATAACTTTATTGAATACGCCTACCAATACAATGTTTCAGATATCCATGTAGAGCCAGAGGACGATTACACCATTGTCCGTTTCCGTATGGACGGCATGCTGTATGACATGACGCGCATTCCTAAGGATCTGCACGATTCCATTATTACGCGATTGAAAGTGTTGGCGCATCTTGCAACAGACGAGCATCGTGCGGCGCAGGACGGAAAGGTGGAGTACAAAAGCGTTGGAGGAGATTTGGTGGAGTTGCGTATCTCGATTGTTCCGACCTCCGATGGCGAGAAGGCTGTGATGCGTTTGCTTTCAGATAAGTCGCGGCGATTTAATTTGAAAGATCTTGGATTCGGCCCTGAGGATTTGGAGTCATTTCGCAACGCCATTCATCGTCCGTGGGGCATGATTTTGGTCACCGGTCCAACTGGTTCTGGTAAAACGACGACGTTGTACGCGGCGCTGAAGGTTCTCAACAAGCGAACCGTGAACATTTCTTCCATTGAAGATCCTGTTGAGTACGACATGGAAGGTGTGAACCAGATTCAGGTCAATACGAAAACCAATCTCACGTTTGCGCAAGGACTCAGAGCGTTGGTTCGCCAAGACCCAGACATCATCATGGTCGGTGAGATTCGTGATCCAGAGACGATCGCAACAGCATTGACAGCAGCTGAGACGGGACATTTGGTTCTATCCACACTCCACACGGCATCGGCACCTGAGGCGGTTGAACGCATCATTGACGTTTTCGATGGAGCAAAGCAAAAACAGATTTTGACGCAACTGGGTGCGGTGTTGCGCGGTGTAGTCGCACAGCATTTGGTGCGCGGCGTTGATGGAAAGCGTGTAGCCATTCGCGAGATTCTGCTCAACACACAGGCCGTATCCAATCTCATTCGTCAAAATGACCTTCCGCAAATCAAAAGCGTCATCCAGACGGGAACGCAGTTTGGTATGCAGACCATGGAACAAGCAACAGAGATGTTGCAAAACGAGGGGCTGATTGCAAAAGAGGAGGCGTAGATGGTTCTACGGGAAACATGGTAAAATGATCTCGTATGGCAAAGAAGCAAGAAGAAGACGTGTGTCGCATTCCGCTCGCGACAGATGAAATTGAAACGTGCAAACATGGAGGAGAGCCGCCAAAGATGTCCGACATCACCTGGCGTATTTTTCGTATCATGGCAGAGTTTGTTGAAGGTTTTCAGTTTCTGTCTACGCTGAAGCAAGAGGTGACGATTCTTGGTTCTGCACGTACAGCACCGACAAATCGGTGGTATGTTGAGGCGGTGAAGCTCGGTCGCATGTTGGCCGATGGAGGCTTTACGGTTGTGACAGGTGGTGGCGGTGGGATTATGGAAGCGGCAAACAAGGGTGCTCACGAGGGCGGTGGCATTTCCGTGGGGATCAACATCCAACTACCGATGGAACAACGTGTGAACCCGTTTGTGAACAAAGCCGCGGCGTTCCATTATTTCTTTACGCGCAAAGTCATGCTCGCTGCGTCTGCACAAGCGTACGTGTATTTCCCGGGCGGATTTGGAACCATGGACGAGTTGTTTGAAATCATCACATTGATTCAAACGGGAAAATCGGAAACGCTGCCGGTTGTGCTGGTTGGGAAAGAATACTGGACAGGTCTCTTCACGTGGGTCGAGGAGACGTTACTGAATGAGTACGAAACGATTTCAAAGAAGGATTTTGATTTGATCCAGATCGTCGATTCAGCGGAGGAAGCATACGATTTGATTAAACACTCGAAGGACCGAACCTTCTTCTAACATGTCCAGACTGCTACAAATCGGCCAAGCGATCATCGGTTCTTCACCGATGGTACCTCCTGAAGCACAGGGTGATGAGACGATTGAGGTGAGCATTCCTGCGTCAACAGCGGCAGCGTTGTATGAGCGTGTGCGCACGACATTGGAGTACCAAGAAGAGCATCTACTGCGACGCAATGCGATTCAACGCATTCTGCGCCGCTATCTTGGGTCTGACACATCGCTTGAAGATATGGCATCGCTCCTGCTGCAGGAGTTGGTGTGGGCCAAGTATCTTCCAAACAAACAAATTCCCACCTCGTTCATCAATCAACTCAAACCGGTTTTCTTAAAGTACGGGCCGTTGTTTGATGCTGCCGAGCGCACCTCAAACCCAGAGTATGCGTTTAACTGGGTGTTGGAAGTGCTTTCAACAGAGGTGGAATACACGATCATCTCGCACGACCGCCAGGAGTACATGGTGAGCTACATGTACGAGGAGCTGCACAAGCGTGCGACTTGGGACGCGCAGATCGAGGTCAGTCAGCAGGACAAAGATATTCGACTCTTCACGGCCTGTCATAAGACATTGTTAAAGTCGAATTACGCAACGCTCCGGTATCGATTGATGACGTTGTATTATCCAGATTGGCCAGGGGCAAGCAACAAGACGCGCATTGATGAGATTGCGTCGAATCTGGAGACGGTCGTGGCAACGGTCGACATGCAAATTGACGATCCGCTCACGGAAAAGCTTACGCATCGTGTACGTCGACAAGCGGGTCTGTTTCGTATTTTGTTGGATGTGATCGAGAACTTCCCAACGGATTTTGAAATGTATGTTACACAGGAGCCGGACCTGTTGAGCCGTGCCATTTGGAAGCGGTTGAAGTCACACACAAAAAGCTTTCGCAAGAAACTTCGTCGAACCGTTGTTCGCGCGGTACTGTTTCTGTTCATCACCAAGATGTTCTTGGCGTTGATTCTCGAGATTCCATACGATTTGATTATTCACGGTGAATTGTTCCCAATTCCACTCATCGTCAACATCCTATTCCATCCGTTTTTCTTGGCAGTCATTGGATTGACCGTAACGATTCCGGAGAAGCGTAACGGCGAGGATTACAAGGCGGCCGCTCGTGCGTTGGTCGTTGGATCAAATCACGACATGCTGAACGTTCGCATTCGCGCCGACCGCTTTGGAACGTGGAGGCAGTTGTTTGCGGTCGTGTATACCATTTTATTCTTCTTTGTCTTTGGGGCGATCGCCTTCTTCCTGCATCAGCTGCACTTCAACGCCTTCTCGATCGCGCTGTTCCTCTTCTTCCTGTCATTGGTAACCTTCTTTGGCATTCGCATCCGTGGTCTGACTCGTGATATTGTGCTTTCGCCATCGCGCCGCGGGATCATCGGATCGATCTTCGATTTGTTAGTGTTGCCGATTGTGCGTGCCGGTCGCTGGCTTTCTGTAAAAGTTGCCAAGATTAACGTCTTTATTTACTTCTTCGACTTCATCATCGAAGCGCCGTACAAAGTTGCGGTGCGGTTTACGGAGGAATGGTTTGCGTTTGTACGCGAGAAAAAAGAAGAACTGTCATAGCACATGAGCGGGAGGATAAAACGATTTTTGTGGGTAGCATTGGCAGCGGTCGTGACAATAGCGGCCGCGAGTGTTTTATATGCGCGATGGTTCGCGCCGGAACAGGAGATCACTTACGGAGCGACATTTTCGACCGTGTATGCTGACTATCTTGAAATCGACTGGCAGGAGACGTACACGGCGGCGATGGACGATTTGGGAATCGAAGCATGGCGCATTCCTGTGTATTGGTCCGAGGTGGAGCCTGCATCTGGCGTATATGATTGGGAGGCGCTGGATTGGATGATGGACGAGGCGGCATCGCGCGAGGTGGATGTAACGTTAGCCATTGGGTTGAAGGTGCCAAGATGGCCAGAATGTTTTTTGCCCGCATGGTCTGAGGACTATTTAGAAGAAGAGTTAGATCAACACGCCTATCTGTTCATTGAGCATGTTGTGGAGCGTTATAAAGATCATCAAGCGCTTGCGCGTTGGCAAGTGGAGAACGAGCCGTACTTTCCTTTTGGCGAGTGTCCGTCGCCAAGTCCAGAGCGCATTGAGCGCGAGTTTGAGATTGTTCGTGAGTTAGATCCAGATCATCCCATTCAGTCCACGACAAGTGGTGAACAATCGTTGTGGATTCTCTCCGCGTCGCGCGTAGATATTTTGGGAGTCAGTTTGTATCGAGAGGTCTACACGCCGATCATTGGTCCGTTCGTTTTCCCACACTCAACCATGTTTTACACCTTGCAGCGAGCGCTGGTAGAACCGTTTGTCGACAAGGTCATCGTATCCGAATTACAAGCAGAGCCGTGGTTTGACGGTGGGCTGTACGAGCAAGAGGGGACGATTGATGATTTGTACGCAGCATTTCCCGTTGAAGATCTTGAGGCGAACGTGGCATTTGCAAAACGTATTGGCGTTGATGAAGTTTACTTTTGGGGCGTGGAGTGGTGGATGCGCTTGAAGCAGATGGATGAACCGCGTCTTTGGGACGGAGCGCGTGATATAATTGCCGAGTAATATGGCGGCATACGATGTGATTGTCATCGGTGGAGGGTCTGCCGGATTCTCTGCAGCAGAAGTGGCGGCACGCGCCGGTGCGCGCGTTTGCCTTGTGGAGCGAGAGCGTTTAGGTGGCGAGTGTCCGAACTGGGCCTGTGTACCGACGAAGGCGTTGTTGCGATGTGCCAAGCTGTATCATGAAGTAAAGAACGACGCTCGCACGTTTGGTGTGCATGCGTCGTCTGTTTCGTTTAGCTTTAAGGACATCATGGCGCGCAAGGACGCGGTCGTGAATACCATCTCAGGCAAGGGGAAGAAGATGGAAAAGATTGCCAAGGAATTGGGAATTAGTGTTGTGAAAGGCACAGCGAAGTTTGTTGACGCTAATGTCGTTCGTGTTGGGAAGAAGAAGTTGAAGAGCAAAAAGATCATTTTAGCAACGGGCGCCACGTCGTTTGTGCCGCCGGTGGATGGTCTAGAAAAAGCAGGATATCTTACGTTTCGTGATGCCGTGTCGCTCAAGACGCAGCCAAAGTCGATCGTCATCATTGGCGGCGGTCCAGTTGGCTGCGAGTTTGCGACGTTTTTTGGCATGCTCGGAACCAAGGTGACGCTTTTGCAGCTCGCAGAACAGGTTTTGCATCGCGAAGATCCTGAGATCGCCGCCATTGCTGGGTCGCAGCTGCAGTCAATCGGTGTAGACGTGAAGCTTGGGACAAAAACGTTGTCTGTGAAAAAAGAAGGAAAGAAACGGCGCGTGACGTATCAGGTTGGTTCAAAGAAACGACAGAGCGTTTTGGTAGATCATGTGTTGCTTGCGGCAGGAAAGCGCGCAGCCGTTGATGGACTTGCCTTGGATAAGGCTGGTGTGGAGCTGGATGAAAGGGGTCGGCTACACACAGATGACTATCAGCGAACGAACGTGAAGCACATTTTTGCCGCCGGTGATGTTGACGGTGGCATGCAGTTTACGCACACGGCGCACGCTGAAGGATCCATTGCGGCGCGTAATGCGCTTGCGAAGTCGACGCGCTCGATGAAAAAGCGCGACATGCGCGTCGTACCACGCGCCACCTTCGTGCATCCGGAAGTAGCGTCCGTTGGCATGACCGCAAAAGAAGCGCAAGATGCAAAGAAAAAGATCGAAATTGCCAAGTTTCCTGTCGGCGCCCTTGGTCGTTCTGTGACAGACAATCATCGCGTTGGTCTGCTGAAATTAGTCATTGAAAAGAAAACGTTGAAGATTCTTGGCGGGCACATGATTGGCGAGCGTGCTGGTGAAGTGATTCACGAGATTGCCCTCGCGATGCAGGTTGGCGCAACCGCTAAAGACTTGGCCGGACTGATCCATGCGTTTCCAACATACAGCGAATCAATCGCCGCTGCCCTCGGGCGTTACGACGTATGAACACCCTCTTTCTCATCATGATGGGGCTGTTGCTCCTGTTTTTGATTGTCACTTCGTACATCATCGCCTCGTTTGGATTGAGTATTCTGTTTGGCGCACCATTCGTTGCAACGCGACAGAAGGTTAGTAAGAAGGTGTTTGAAAAAGCTGGGCTTAAACAAGGACAGTCTGTTTCTGATCTTGGTTGCGGCGATGGGTCGGTGTTGCGTGCAGCAAAACAGGCTGGCGCCGGAAAGCTGGTGGGGTATGAGATCAATCCGATCTTAGCGCACTATGCTCGCTGGAGGTTGCGTGGACATGGTGCAGACATTGTGCGGACGAATCTTTTTAAAACAGATCTGCAAAAAACGGACGTCGTCTTTATGTATTTATTCCCGAAGACGGTCGATCGAACGCGCGAACAGCTCAGTAAACTGCCTCCTCATACGAAGATCATCTCTCGTGGCTTTCCGTTTACAGACGTTATTCCGATGCGAAACTTCACGGTTCGTGGAGGGCATTTTTACGTATATCTCGCGCGGGACCTTCAAAACGGGGTCAGGTCTTGAATCTTGAATTTGATATAATGGTTTCATGGTAAGGCCATTAAGAATTCAATACCCGGGCGCTGTTTATCACGTCATTACACGAGGCAACGATAAGCGCGACCTTTTTAGAACCGATGAAGATCGAATCGATTTTTTGTCTAACCTTGGCGATTGTCTAGCGCTGCATAACGTAGCATGTCATGCATACTGCCTTATGGGCCATCATCACCATCTGATGATTGAGACTCCAGACGGCAATTTGTCGCAGTTTATGCATGATTTGAACGGAAATTACGCCATGGGCTTTCATACGCGTCATGGAACTTCCGGCCATTTGTACGAAGGTCGATTTAAATCCTTTGTGATTGAAAAAGAGCCTTATGGCTTGGCGGTGATTGCCTATATTGTCAACAATCCGGTAAAAGATGGTTTCGTCGACCATCCACAGGGGTGGCCATGGAGTAGCTATGGGGCTACGGCGGGCATTGTCAGAGCGCCAGATTGGCTAGAAACAGAATTTACGCTTGGATTGTTTGGCAAGAAGCGTTCTGAGGCGCAAAGGAAATATCGAGAATTCGTTAAGCGACGTTTGATTGCGGAGTCTCCTTATGAAGGTTTAAAGGGGAATATTCTTGGCAGCCCCCAGTTTGTTCATGCTATTTGGGATGAGGTGGATGGCAATGAAGACGTTAAAGAATACTCTAGAGATGAACGGATTATTGGGCGTCCAAGCTTGGATGAGCTGTTTGAAACGGCGATCACTAAGCGCCAACGCGATGATGCTATTCGTTTTGCTCGCTTTCGATGTGGTTATCTGAACACCGAAATAGCTAGGCATTTAAACATGCATGACTCAACTGTAAGCAAGATTGTCCGTTCGAAGTCGAAATTCAAGATTCAAGACCTGACCCCAAACGTGTGAAGTTACTACTATTATCCGGCAACAACGTATCGAATGAAGCATGGATTGACTTGATTGCACAGGAGCTATCGGATGCGTTTGATGTCCACGTCCACCGATATCGTCATTGGCGGACGGGTGAACGGTACATTGATTTGGAGCATGAGCTCATCGAGCTTGATGCGCTGGTGCGTGATTGGGATGAATATGTGATTTTTGCCAAGTCGGTCGGGACCGTCCTTACTATGAAGGGCGCTTTCGATGGACGACTGAAGCCGAAAAAGGGTGTGTTTGTTGGATTGCCAATCCAGTGGAGTATCGATCGAGGCTTCAAGCCAAAAGAGTGGCTGCAAGCGTTCTCTGTGCCAACGCTGTTTATTCAGCAACAGGGGGACCCGTTTCTATCATTTAAAGACTTGGAGGCCGCCCTTGCGGCGCACGGGCATGACAATGTCCCGCGGGAGGAAATTGCTGGAGATTCGCATGAGTATGAAGACGTTCCGTTGGTGGCTAGCCTCGCTCGGAACTTTCTGCTTGGATAAATTCAAGATTCAAGACCTGACCCCGGTGGGGCGTGGTACAATGCTGGCCGTATGTCAAAAGCTGTTGTCCTTGATATCGAGACCCAAAACACCTTTCAGGATGTCGGTGGCTATTTCCCAGAAAAGCTCGATGTATCCGTTGTCTGCGCCTATTTTTATGGTGATGATTCATGGGAGTCGTATACACAGGAAACCCTTCAGGATCTTTTTCAGCGCTTAGAGCACGTCGACGCAATCGTTGGATACAACTCGGTTGGGTTTGACGTACCGATTTTGAACAAATACTACGCGGGCGATCTGTTGAAGATTCCGCAGCTCGACATGCTCGACAAGATTCGTCAGAGTCTTGGTTTCCGCATTAAGCTTGACGACGTTGCGGCGGCAACGATTGGGGCAAAGAAAAGTGCGCATGGATTGCAGGCAGTGCAATGGTGGAAAGAAGGGAAGATTCAGGAGATTATTGATTACTGTATGCAGGACGTAAAAGTGACGAAAGAAGTCTTCGAGTTTGGTCAAGAAAAGGGGTTTATCCTGTTTGACGATCGCAGCGGCGAGCGCCGACAAGTTGACATTGATTTTTCTATTCCGAAAAAGGAGGAGGTAGGGGGGATTAATTTGACCATGGGGTTTTAGTTTTTAAGGCTAAAAGCATATTGCTCCGCCCGGGGTTGGGCGGAGCGGAGTCGGATCCCTGCGTGGAGATCAGGTAGGGTCGTAGTTCATGAGGCAGATCTCGATGGTGGCCCACGTGGCGTCGTGCTGACCGGCTCGCGTGGAGATGGACCATGCGCGGGCGGCGAGGATGGCTCCGTGGATGTCTGCGTCGGTTGCGTTGGCCAGGGAATCCAGGTGCTCCGGTACCAGGGAGATCTGGACGTGGTTGATGGTCACGATCGGTCCGCCATGCGGGATGGTCACGACACCGTTGTCGAGCAGGGCGTCCAGGATCGCGTCGCCAGTGAAGTCGACGGCGGTGAAGTGCTCGAAGCAGATCGACGCGATGTGGAAGGCGAGCTTGCGGCGGACCACGGGCGCCTCCCAGCGGCACGCTGCCCGCACACGGCGAACAGCGGCGATCCAAGAGCGAATGTCTTCGCGATCGAACTCGCAGTCGTAGCGAGGAACCCGATGCAGGAGCTCCTCGATGATCATGAAGGGCTGCGCCGAGCTCAGTTCGTAGCGCAGAAGGGCGTGCAGTGAGGGAAGGGGCAACGGTTCCTCCGGGAATCTGAGCGGCGAAAGGGCTCAGAAGGTGTATAGACTAGCTTAATGCCCTTGGTATGTCAAGCCTTGGGCTCAATCTCGTGGCCAACCCTAGCCAAGTCCATTTTTATCCACACCCCTGAAATTTTCAAACACAATATGTAGTGGTAGAATACCTCTGGTGGCACAATATATAGTGGTTGAGCGCAACCGCAGTGTCTCTCCTCAAATGAGGAAGGAGGTGGGTCCCGAAAGGGCTTTTTTAAATCACTCCGTATTAATGCTTGTCCGTCCTATGAATCCGTCCCAGCTCATGAAAACGGCTGATCCCAATGTCCAGACCGATTCCGTTGTCGATACGGTTTGGAAGTATATGACCTCTTTGAAGGCTGTGCAGAAGCGCAGTGGTCAGGAGGTTGATTTTGAATCTGAAAAACTCTACGGATCCATACGTTCGGCTCTGGCGGCCGGCGGTATGAAGGATGAGCGCGTGATTGATCGCGTAACGTCACAGGTGATGACGCGCCTCAAGAAAATCTACGACGGACACACCACACCAAGTACCGGTGATATTCGCGAGGTCGTCTCCATGACGTTCATCGACAACAACTTGGTACACATCGCCAAGAAGTACATGTCGTTCAAGCAGAAGTTGGCACCGGCGAAGACCAATATGCCTGTTTACGGCAATGGTATTCGTTTTGAGCGCTACTTCACAAAAGAGGGAGTGCATCCATATGACGAAATCACGTGGGAGATGCGCACGGCAAAGATCACCGATGCACAAGGGAACGTTGTGTTTGAACAGAACAACATTGAAACACCATCAGACTGGTCGCAAACAGCAACGAACGTTGTTGCGCAGAAGTATTTCCGTGGTCAGGTTGGAAAGCCAGACCGTGAGTCGTCCATGAAGCAGCTGATTTCGCGCGTTGCCGACACGATGTCTGACTGGGGACGTAACGACGGCTACTTCCAGAGCGCTCAGGATGCACAGATTTTTCAAGAAGAGCTCACCTATATCCTTATTAACCAGCTGGCGGCTTTTAACAGCCCCGTCTGGTTCAATGTTGGTGTCAATCCACATCCACAGTGTTCTGCGTGCTTCATCAACTCTGTTGAGGACGACATGCGATCGATTCTGCATCTGGCAACCACGGAGAGCATGCTTTTCAAGGGGGGTTCGGGAACGGGGTCAAACCTCTCCAAGTTGCGTTCAAGCTTGGAGTTTTTGAGCCGATCAAACGGAAAGTCATCCGGTCCGGTGTCGTTTATGAAGGGATTTGATGCCTTTGCCGGTATTGTGAAGTCCGGTGGAAAGACGCGTCGCGCAGCAAAGATGGTCATTTTAGACATCGACCACCCAGATATTGTTGAGTTTATTGAATGTAAGGCAAAAGAAGAGAAGAAAGCGTGGACATTGATTGACGCTGGCTACGATTCTTCCATGGACGGTGAGGCCTACAGCTCTATCTTCTTTCAAAACGCCAATAACTCCGTCCGCGTAACCGACGAGTTCATGAAGGCGGTTGAAACGGATGGTGAATGGACAACGCACAAAGTGACAACAGGTGAACCGGCCGAGACGCACAAGGCGCGCGATTTGATGCGCAAGATGTCCACGGCGGCATGGGAGTGTGGTGATCCTGGTATTCAGTACGATACAACGGTGAATGACTGGCACACGTGCAAGAACACCGACCGCATCTATGCATCCAACCCGTGTTCTGAGTACATGTTCTTGGATGATTCTGCCTGCAACTTGTCGTCGTTGAACCTTCTGAAGTATCGCAAGGAAGTAAACGGCGTGATGGAGTTTGATGTTGAGGCGTACAAGTACGCAGCATCGGTAATGATCACGGCTATGGAAATCGCTGTTGGAAACTCCAGCTATCCAACGCCAGCGATTGAGCAGAACAGTTACGACTATCGACCGCTCGGTATCGGCTTTGCGAACCTCGGCGCACTCTTGATGAGCCGCGGCGTGGCCTATGACTCAGAGGAGGGGCGAAACATGGCTGGAGCGATCATGTCGTTGTTGTCTGGTCAGACCTATTACCAGTCATCCAGGATTGCAGAAAAGGTTGGGGCATTTGCTGGGTACGCACAGAACGAAGAGCCAATGTTGGAGGTCATGCAGATGCACCGTAAGGCGGCGTATGAGATTTCCCCTGAAGGTGTGCCAGCTGATTTGCTTTTTGAAGCCCGAAAAGCCTGGGACAATGTCGTTACTAGCGGTCGTGAGCACGGTATCCGCAACTCGCAGATTTCGGTTCTCGCACCGACCGGCACGATTTCCTTCTTGATGGACTGCGATACCACCGGTGTTGAGCCAGACATTGCGTTGGTGAAGTACAAGTGGCTCGTTGGTGGTGGAATGATTAAGATCGTCAACAAGACCGTTCCAGAAGCATTGGCACGTCTCGGCTACAACGATGAACAAGCAAAGGAGATCATGGCGTACATTGACGAGACCGACACCATTGAAGGAGCGCCCCACATTAAAGACGAGCATCTTCCTGTGTTTGACTGTGCGTTTAAGGCGAAGAACGGAACGCGCACCATTCACTACATGGGGCACTTGCGCATGATGTCCGCGGTGCAGCCGTTTATCTCCGGTGCGATCTCCAAGACGGTCAACATGCCTCACGAGGCAACGGTCGAGGATGTTGAAGAGGTCTACATGGAAGGGTGGAAGATGGGATTGAAGGCGATTGCGATTTATCGTGATGGCTCCAAGCGTCAGCAGGCTCTGACCACATCCAAGGAGAGTGATTCAAAGAAAGACCACGAAACAACTACGGAAGAGGCACCAGCTCCTGTGGCTGCAGCTCCTGTGGAGGAAAAGAAAGCCGTTGCAGCACCGGTGTCTACGGTGGCAGCTCCACGCCGACGTCGATTGCCAGATGAGCGTCGATCGCTCACGCACCGCTTCAACGTCGCAAGTCACAAGGGATACATTACGGTTGGACTGTACGACGACGGAACGCCAGGCGAGTTGTTCATTACGATGGCAAAAGAAGGATCGGTGATCTCTGGACTGATGGATGCCTTTGCAACGAGCGTTTCCATGGCACTGCAGTATGGTGTGCCGCTACAGGTGCTCGTGAACAAGTTCGTGCACATGCGTTTTGAGCCATCGGGATTCACGAACAATCCAAACATCCGCATGGCAAAGTCGTTGATCGATTATATCTTCCGATGGATGGCACTGAAGTTTCTTCCTGGGACCGCACAAGAGCAGGTTGGGCTGAATAATATCGGAAAGGACGAAGAGAAAGAGCAGACGAATCTGTTTGAGGCCAAGATGCAAGAGGCAGTGAAGGATGTGGTTGCGAAAACAGCACCCGCAACGATCACGGCAACGCATTCCGAGCTCGACTCACTCACGATGACGTTTGACAACTCGTCCGACGCACCAGCGTGCGACACCTGTGGATCGATGATGGTCCGCAACGGTGCGTGTTACAAGTGTTTGAACTGCGGCTCGACGAGCGGGTGTTCATAGGCGTTACAAAAAAGCAATATAAGTCCTATAAGTCTCATACGACCTATAGGACTTATATCTTTACAAAAGTAATCACCCACCGAGTCACCGGAGAGGGGCACCAGACGGGCCTCGGCGGTGATTACGATGGGTGAAGGGTTGAAGGAAAGGGTTCAGGCGGCGTCGGCCAGGCCGATCTCGCGCGAGAGCCGCTGCCGCACGCGGTCGCAGATCTCGGGGATCTGCTCGATCTCGCCGCACTTGCCGCGCCAGCCACGGCTCAAGGCCAAGGCCCAGCCGGCGGGGTTCCCCTCGCCGCGCTGGTGCGCCTCGATGTGGAACGCCAGCTTGATCCAGGCCTGGGTCTGGTGGATCAGAATACGGCGTGCCTCGACGTATCCATTCATGTTGATCCGGTAGTAGTGCTCGAACTCGTCGCGCTTCGTGCGCGTCTGCTCGAGCTCCTGCTGCATGTCATCCAAGCGCAGCTGCAGGCGCTTGACCTGCGTGGCCTTCTCCGACGCCCACATGCCGACGGCGATCAGGGCGACGAGCAGGGCACAAATCATGAAAGAAGCGAACATGAGGGGAATCCTCAGGAGGAGGCGAACGCACGATCCGGTCTGACCTTCATTGGCCAGGGAACCGCTTGTTAGCACTCGTTTCTGTGCACACAGACATGCACAAAAACCAATGCTATCAAGACCTTACTATAGCACAAAATGGGCGTTTTGTCAAGGTTTTTAGGCGTTTTTAGTCATTTTGGTACCATAATCGTATATGCAACCGCAAGCAGATCAGCGCATCTTGGGGCGTCAGGGCTATGGCTTGATTCAGCTCATCCATGGTCACGGCAAGGGAAAAACGACCGCGGCACTGGGTCAAGCGATCCGGTGCGCAGGGTCAGGACGTCGTGTAGCGATTGTGTACTTCGATAAAGGGGGGAGCGACCATTATTTTGAACGACTGACGCTCGACAAGGTCGATACCATTGATTACTGGGCAACGGGACGTGATCGTATTGATCCGGTGAGTGGTCGATTTGATTTTTCTATTCAAGAGATTGATAAAACAGAAGCGCGTCGCGGCCTCGACCTCGCGCGCGATGCAATGACGTCCGGCAAGTATCAGCTGGTTGTGCTGGATGAGAT
>CAYFME010000008.1:0-66650 GCA_964344145.1 uncultured Gammaproteobacteria bacterium | reverse complement strand
TAGACATAAATGTCAGAGACGGACTATGCCTGATATTAGCGAAAAAAGCAAGTGTATGCACGAAGGTCGGGACACGAGGTCCCGACCGGAGGAGTGACGTCGACCGCAGCGGCCTCGCCATGTCCCTCCTAGTTGTCGAACTCGGGCTCGTCCCAGACCGCGACGTAGTGACCGTCCGCGACCAGGAAGGGGTCCAGGTTGGTCTCGCGCTGCCACAGGCCGTCGATCTTGAGCGTGACGCCCGGCACGCGGGCACGGAGCTCGGTGGCGAGACGCCGCACGTTGTCGGGTACGCGGCCGTCGTAGTCGTCGTAGCTGTCCAGGCGCCAACGCGCGCGGCCACGGAAGGGGCCGGGAGGCCGCTTCATCAGGTAGGCGAAGAACACCAGGTGCACCGCAGCCACGGTCGCGGCCACGCCACCGACGATGGTGAAGCCGACCCACAGCAGCGTCGCCGCGACGATGCCGTCGAGGATGAAGCCGAACATGACGTAGAGCGCCATGGCGAAGCCCCGCGCCGAGTTCGAGGTGTTCGCGAACCGGAAGACCTCTCGTTGACCCGACGCATGACCGGCTCCATGAACCAGTCCCAGGGCGTGTTCACGAGGACCTGGCGGAACTTGTACCACGCCACGCTGCGGCGCGTGAAGGGGACGGCGTCGAGCTCTTCGAGCGCCTCCATGAGCCGACCGTGGGGCGTCTGTGGGTTGTCGATGGACCGGTCGAGCCGCTGAAGCTCGGCCGAATCGGGAGCGCGGACAAAGCCGAGCATGGTTGGACCTCCTTGAAAGCTCTCCGTGAGCTATAGTTAGCTTAAGAAAAAGACGCTTCGCAGTCAACCGGTGATTAACAAATGCATTCGAGTGGGCTATGTTGTGTTCATGTCATCAGTAAACCAATCAAATCTACTTGCAGATCGAAAAGTCTGGGGTCAGTGGAGCGGACACAATAAGGAATACTTTGCGAATCCAGATGCCGCCGAGAGTTTGTGGCAGCTGTTTGAACAAAACAAAGCCGACCTCCCTCAAGAGATCGAGGTGGTCGAATTCGGATCTGCTGACGGATATCTCGGGGAATTCTTCGTCGAGAAACTACTCAAACGATCACAAAGTGCACCTCACATTGATTGATGCCGTACAAGAGCATCTAGACGCCAATGAGAATGTTGAAACAAAGAAGATTCGGGCAAACTTGCTCGAGTTGGATGTCGAGCCTCGTTTTGATCTCGGGCTCGTTCGATCCCTTCTCCATTATTTCTCGCTCGATGAAATGCATGTCTTGTTGGAAAATATTCGTCACTCAATAAAACCTGGCGGTTACGCTTTATTTCAACTATTCGTTCAGGATCCCAACCAGATGGATCTGTTTATGACTCTTAGCAGAATCGTTGGCAAACAACTAACCCTAATGAGTATCGAGGAAAATCTCTCGGTGTTAAGACAACACTTCTCAACTGTTAAACACTTAGGCGCAGCGAAACGTTGGGACTGTTCATCAAACAATCTCGCGCAACGCTATTCATTGTCAGCAAAGCAGCTGGCAGAAATGCGAGAAATCATTCTCAACACACCCGAAGAGCGGCGTGGGTCATTCACTACATCTGAAAACGGCTTCACGATACCGATTCCATACGAAGTCATACTAGTACAGGTTTAAGTCACTGACACCAAACACCCCGCCGGATGACGGGGTGTTTGATCTCGGACCATGGTGGACTCGACGGGATTCGAACCCGCAACTTACGGATGACGAACCGAACGAAGTTACCAATTACTTCCACGAGCCCAGAATCCGGCCCGAGGCGCTAAAACAAAAACAACTCCTCTACAATTGTAGGGAGTCGTATTTGCGTCATCCAAAATTTAGTTCGTGGAAGAACTTCGTTCGGCTTAAGTAAATTCTAGCGGTTTTCTAAGCAGATGTCAAATCATTGACCGAACGTCTTTTCTGATCTATAGTCTGGACGCAATTGATACGCGGTGTTAGCTCAGCTGGATAGAGCGTCTGGCTTCGGACCAGAAGGTCGGGGGTTCGAATCCCTCACGCCGCACCACAAAACCGCCATTCATTGGCGGCTTTGTGTTTATCTTCTATTTTGTTCTAAGCCTTCTTCACCCATCCCTTCGCCTCAAGCGCCTTGCGAGCGGCATCGATCTGCGCTTCTTGTTTGGATGTACCGGTTCCCTCAGCAACCAGCTCTTTTCCAAGATAGGCGCCGATGCGGAAGGTCTTATCATGATCCGGCCCTTGCTCTTCCAGCACCTTGTAGCTCGGCGTGATCGAGAATCGTGCCTGCGACTCCTCTTGGAACAAACTCTTCGGATCGATATACAACTTCTTCTCCAAAATCTCATCGAGCGTGGACACAATGAACTTATGGATGAACTCTTTCGCCTCATCCCATCCAAAGTCCAAATACAGCGCACCGATAATCGCCTCCATCGTGTTGGCCAAGATGTAGTTGCGCGCTTTCTCGTTGCTATCCTGTGCCTCACCTCGACTCAGATACAAAAACTCCTCGATACCAATCGTGCGGCCGACCTTTGCTAGGTTCTGACCATTCACGAGTGCGGCACGGAAGTTCGTAAGCTCTCCCTCGGGATTGTCAAAATGCTCAAACAGATGCTCGGTCACTACCAGCTCCAGCACCGCATCCCCCAAAAACTCCAGCCGCTCATTGTGATGCAACGGGAAGTCGTGATGTTCGTTGAGGTAGGAGCGATGGACAACCGCCTGTTTCAGATGCCCATCCTCTTTGTATTCCACCCCAATGAGGTTTGCTAACTCCTCCACGGGTCTACGTTCTGACATAGTATCTACTTATGATTCTTCTGACGCCTCCTGCGCCTTAGCCTCTGCAGCTTTCTCTTCTTCACGCTTTTTGTCAACCTCTTTGATCTCGCCCTTTGCCAACATGTCCCGATAGACAGCCCCCATAACACCATTGATAAACTTGCCGGCTGGCTTTCCTGAGAAGGTCTTTCCAAGTTCGATCGCTTCGTTGATTGCCACCTTCGCCGGGATCTTATCATCGAACTTCAGCTCATATACGGCTAGGCGAAGAATGTTGCGATCGGCATTGGTCATCTCGGCGATCGGCCACTCAGGCGCGAAGTGCTCGAGCGTTTCATCGATCTCAGGCAAACGTTCAATCACGCCTTCGATCTGCTTTTTCAAATATCCACCATCATCAAAATCAGGCGCAAACTCGTCTTTGACGTGCGCGACAATAGCGTCGATCTTCGAGCCGTCCTGACCGTTGAAGTCCCATTCAAACAGACACTGCATGGCCATGGTTCGTGCAAGGTGACGGTTACTCATAGCGTCAACAGTATACCAGAAACCAGAAAACGAGTCGTTATGACTCGTTTTCGTTCTTCTCATCTTTATTCTCAGCTACTGGCACTTCTGCCTCGGCCTCTTCTTTCTTCTTCATCTCTTTGACAACTTCCTTTGCGAGCTTGTCGTCAGTTTTGATCTTCACGGTCGTTGATGGAGCAACGTGGTGCGGCAATCGTGGCTCACCGGTTTCTTTATCAATGACAACATTCACCGGCTTGAGCGCATGATGCGATCGGCGGCGGCGAACTTTTGACTTGGAATTTCGAAATTTTGGTACTGACATAGGGTTTTCTAGACGTCGGGAGTGTAGCCGAATCGTCGATTTCTGTCAAACGTCAGCGCCCCGAGCCGTAAGTACGGCCCGGGACGTGAGAAGGGGTTGGGTCAGAGGCCCGCGACGGAGTGCTCGCTGGAGCGAACGTCTCCGCAGATGACCGGAGCGCCGACGTCCTCGCTCTTGGGGACGTCGTCCGTGTAGTCGAACTTGCTCGTGCCCAGCCGGGCGTTCATGGCATCGCCGACGGATTCGTAGAAGATCCGCCGCATCCGGGCACCGTGCTGGCCCTGGAAGATGCCCTCGTCGTCCAGCGGCCGCTCCTGGTGCACGCACACCTTGTTCTTGCCGGCCTTGAGCACCAGCTCGAGGTAGCCGTGCGGGATGGGGATGTCCGAGATCGCCTCGTCATCCTGGTGCGCGAGGACCTCGGGCTCCTTGTCCAGGAGCTGGATCCACGCGAGGCGCGAGAGGTGGCCCTTGCGGAAGGCGTCGCGCAGACGGCGCGCGAGCACACGCCGGAGCGTCTCCTCATCAGGGCGGTTGGGTGCCTTTCGGATTTCAGCAGTGATCGTGAAGATCATCGACAGCTTCTCCATGTCATGAGCGCCGTTGTTAGCGCGCCTGGAGCCTAACATGTCCGCTAACCCTTGACAAATATGCTATAATCTGTCAGTATCGTCATTCAGGAGGACAGGCAAGATGAAGAAGAGCCCTTTCATCCGCAGTGGTGGCGTCGAGGAACTCGAGACGTTCCTGCGTGCCCTCGAAGAGAAGAAGCGCGAGGAGCAGCCGCCCGCTGCCGATACGCGCGCTGGAGCGTGAGTGAGCCATGAACTAGACATCGGAGCCCAACTCGCTGCAGCCCTGCGGCGAGCTGAAGAAGCTGAGCGGCGAGCCGCCGCTGCCGAAGAGGAGGCAACACGCCTTCGTCCACTCCAGTTCGACGGCGTGACCGACCTGATGGTGCGCAGGATGTTCGAGGTCGACAGTGCCACGCTCTCGCGGCCCGAGCCCAACGACCCCGACAGTGCGCACCTCATGCTCGTGGACGTCGACTACCTGACGCTGTGGAACGACTGGTTCGGCCATCGCAAGGGTGACGTCGTCCTGCGTCAGCTCGCGCGAACGCTGGAAGTAGCTTCCGCAACCCACGATGCACGCTGGTACCGCATCGGTGGCGACGAACTCGCCGGCCTCCTGCTGGGCGGTGACGAGATGGACATCGAGTCCATCCTCGGCCAGGCCTTCAGCACCTACCAGCGGATCGAGATCGATCACGACCAGCCGCTGCCGCCGAGCTTCGTCTTCGGTCACTGCTCAGTGGCCGAGATGGATGCCGCCCACGGTCGACTGCTGGACGAATGTCCGGACCTGCGACACATGCGTCCACGTGACGTGGTTACGTTGCGCAAGCGTCTGATCATCGAGATCGCCGACGGTCGCGCGTACGCAGCCAAGACCTACCGACGTCTCCTGCTGCTCACGCAGATCCTGGAACGCAACGGCGCCCACCGCTTCGACGAGCTGGCCCGCTGGCTCCTCAAGGGTGCTGGCGAGATCCGACGAGACACCATCTACGCTCTGGCGCAGCTCGACGAACGGGAACGCATCCCGCAGATCGAGGAAACGCTCGAAGAGATCTTCGCCGCCGAGCTGGCGACCGCACAGCAGCAGCTGCGCGACTCGCCCGGCATCCGACGCCCGGACGTCATGCGCCGGCAGATCGTGCTGGAGCTCAGCCGCCGCCTCCCCAAGGACCTCATCCGCCGCCGCTTCTGACGTTGACACTCTCTGTAATCGCTGCCGCGCGCCGGCAACGAAGACACGGACGGTCAACCTCAAACGCCCGCCCCGGAACGCCGGAGCGGGTGCTGTGCATCTAACTTACTTTTTCTTTCTCTTCTTTGCTGCGGGTTTCTTCTTCACGGCCTTTTTCTTTGCCGGTGCTTTCTTCTTTTCCTTGACCACCGGCTTCTTCTCAGGCTTCTTTTCTTCTACAACAGGCACTTCGACTTCTTTGGCACCGTTTTCAACAAAGGCCACGCTGGAAACCTGATCGCCACTCTTCTTAAACCGCATCACGCGCACACCTTGCGTTGCTCGCCCAAGCGACGAGATAGATTTCACCGCCATGCGGATCACCTGCCCTCCCGAAGAGATCACAAGCAAATCGCGCGTGTCCTTTGGCTTCACAATGCGTCCAGTGACAATCGCTCCGGTCTTGTCTGTAATCTTTGCTGTGCGCACACCAAGTCCGCCACGCTTCTGCACGTTGTACTCCCTGAGCGCCGTTCGCTTTCCGTACCCGTTTTGCGTGATGACCATAAACTGATCGCTGGTCTCATCCTTTGTAACCACACCCATTCCAACCACGTGATCCTCCCCCTTCATTTTGATTCCACGCACACCAGATGCGACACGCCCCATCGGACGCACGTCACCCTCGGTGAACCGAATGGCCATTCCACGCGCTGTTGCCAAAATAATCTCGTCCTTTCCGCTGGTTGTACGCACCCACTCAAGAGCATCACCGTTCTTCAGCTTGATCGCAATCAATCCTGTACGGCGGACATTCTCAAAATCAGCGATGTCGGTCTTCTTCACCGTACCGTTCTTTGTCACCATGCAGATGTACTTGGCGTTCTCCAAATCATTCGACTTCATCGTTGTCGTGACCGTCTCACCTGGAGCCAACTGCAAGAAGTTCACAATCGCCTGACCCTTGGCCGTTCGAGACGTCTCTGGAATCTCATACACCTTCAGCTTGAACACGCGCCCACGGGACGTGAAGAACATGATGTCCTGATGCGTCGTGGTGGAGAAAATATCCTCAACGGTGTCGGCTTCTTTTGTCGTAAGACCAACCACACCCTTCCCGCCACGCGTCTGTGTCTTGAAGGTGTCGGGTGCGATGCGCTTGATGTAACCATCCTTGGTCATCATCACAATCGTTTGCTCGTCCGCGATGACGTCCTCCATGGAGAAATCCTTCACGCCAGCCTTCACAATCTTCGTGCGACGATCCTGACCGTATTTCTCGATGACCTCTTCAAGCTCTGAGCGAATCACGCCCATCATCTTCTTCTTGGACTTCAAAATCGATTCAAGCTCCTTAATAAGCTTCATCTTCTCCTTATACTCCTGCTCAATCTTCAACTGCTCCAGGTTTGCCAAGCTTTGCAAACGCATCTCCAGAATCGCCACTGCCTGGCGCTCACTCATCTTAAACGCCTTCATCAGATTCGCGCGGGCAATATCCTTATCCTTCGACTTCTTGATCGTTGCGATGACCTTGTCGATCTTCGCAAGGGCAATGCGCAGTCCTTCCAAAATGTGTGCACGCTCCTGAGCCTTCGTTAAATCAAACTCGGTGCGACGTCGTACGACGTTCTGGCGATGCTTGATATACTCCTCAAGAATCATCTGCAAGTTCAAGGTGCGTGGTTGGCGACCTTCTTCAACCAAACATACCATGTTGTAGTGGAAGGACGTTTGTAACTGCGTCATCTGATACAGTCGATTCAACACCTTGCGCGGATACGCATCCTTCTTCAACTCAACGACAACGCGAACGCCCTCCTTTGAAGACTCATCACGCAAATCCTTAATCCCGTCGATCCTTTTGGAACGAACCAAGTCAGCAATCTTCTCGAGCATCGATGCTTTGTTGACCATGTATGGGATCTCGCTGACCACAATCTTAAAGGACCCCTTCTTCCCTTCAACGATCTCAGCCGCCGCGCGCACCACCACACCTCCACGGCCCGTTGCATACGCCGCCTGAATATCTTTCTGGCCGTACGCAATGGCTCCGGTTGGAAAATCTGGTCCCTTCACATGCTCAAGCAGATCCGCAAGCGTGGCATCAGGATTATCAATCAACGTCAAAATCGCCGCCCCAATCTCACGCAGGTTGTGCGGAGGAATATTTGTTGCCATTCCAACGGCAATACCAAGCGTACCGTTGAGCAACAAATTCGGCAGCTTCCCGGGCAGCACGGATGGTTCTTTGTGAGAGCCATCGTAGTTTGGTCTAAAGTCAACCGTGTTTCGTTCAATATCCAAAAGCAACTCCTCGGCAATCGCTTGCAGCTTCGCCTCGGTGTAACGCATAGCAGCAGCCGCATCGCCGTCCATGGAACCGAAGTTTCCCTGACCCTTCACAAGCTCGTGACGATAGGAGAAGTCCTGCGCCATGCGAACCATGGCTTCGTAGATCGAAGAGTCACCGTGCGGGTGGTACTTTGCCATCACTTCACCGACGACATTCGCTGACTTGCGGAACTTGGCGTTGGCGCGCAGACCAATCGACCACATCGCATACAAAATACGCCGCTGAACAGGCTTTAGCCCGTCGCGGACGTCAGGAAGAGCACGCGAAACAATCACAGACATCGCGTAATCCAAGTACGCGCGCTTCATCTCATCTGTAATACCTTGTTGAAGGATCTGCCCGATCGGATTTGCCGATGGTTCTTCTGCCGCTTGCTTTTTCGCCATAGTTATTCGATGACCCCCTCACCTTCAAGAGCCGCCGCTTCTTCCGCAGCCGCTTCCTCTTGTGCCTTTTGCTCAAATCGTTTCATCAACTCCTCAGCGAGAAGATTCTCACTGTCCTGCTGCGCCTGGAGCTTTGCAACTTCTTCCTCTTGCGCGCGAATAACATCCCCAAACGTCGCCTCGATGCCAGGAACAAGGACATCAAGCTGATCAATGTAGTTCTGAGCCGCAGCCGTCGTCTCGTCATCCGCACCCTGCACCAACTCCTCAGCCGCCTCCTGGGCAAACATCTGCTTGAGCTGCACAGCCCACACGCCAAACACAATCAGAATGCCGATGAACGTAAAGATCATCACCAGACGATGCTTATGAACGTGCTTTGGGTCTTTGATGACGTGCATACAAACGATTTAACTTCGACTTAACACAGCGATCTGCATGTCTTCAACAGGCAGGGCGGATTTTTTCAGCTTCAATGTATTGACGTCCTCGCGTGCACACGCGAGTTCTTTGCAAATCCCTTCGGGACCTGATGCTTTGGACTTCTGCCCCTTTGCGTGAACGTAGGTTGGAATGACCATCCGTGGCTCGACTTGTGCGACCACTTCCGCGGCGCCCTTTGCGTCCAACACACTTCCTCCGCCTGATGGGACAAGCAGAACGTCGATTGATCCGAGCTGTTCTACTTCTTTGTCCGTTAGCGGTCGATCAAGAGCTCCCAAAAATCCTACTGCCATTCCCTCGAGATCAAATCGATAGATGGTGTGCGGTGTCTTGTCCTTCAGTGGCGTGGAGATGCCGGTGACAAAGATGCCGCGCACCTCAAACTCACCTGCATACCGTACAACAAACAGTGTGCTGTTTTGCCCTTCGCCTGCCACCGCCTCAAGATTGTCTGCCTCTGGACTGTCGTGAGAGCTCACGACCACGCTTGCCTTGAGGGTACGAGCAAAGCGCAATCCGGTGCTGTTTTGATAAGGATTTGTGACCAGCGTGACCTCCCCTTCAACCGGTTTTCCGGTGATCGTAACGCTTCCGAGTCCATTCCAAGAGATTTTCATAACGTCCGTATTTTATCAACGAATTGCGTCTTTGTCTACACGTCATCCGCCTCGTGTAGGACCGTATTCCAGTACTCCATTTCTTTCACAATCTCTTCCTCAGATGGATCTCGTTCCACCACAGACCATCCCTCTTCAAGCCTATCGCATACCGAGTCGATTTCGCCCTGCCACTGGCGATCCTCCTGCCCCATCGAGCGCAGGCGATCGATCATTCCCTGCAGCCGCGCGGCCTCTTTTGTCCAATGCTCAACCAGCTCCTCATACTTTTTCGCACGCGCATGCGCACGCTCGTCACATTGATTATCGAGCACCTCATCGCACAACAAAATCGCCTGCTCCACTTGATACCGCTCGTCGGCACCGAGCTGGTCGTCAAACAATGGACTCCTCACATAGTCCTCCAAAATCACGCCATGCTTGGTCATCTCCTGCACCTTGCGCTTCACGCTATCTTCGAGGCGATCAAACACCGCCGCCTGCAACCGCTGCTCTTCATCACCCGCGCACAACTCCTCATACGCCTTGCGATACGGATATTCCTTGCGACCGATGAGCGAGAGCGCCTGATGGATCTGCTTATCGGATGATTCGACATTCTCGGAAAGCTCCTTGTGAAGCTTCTTGGCCTCCTCAATCACCTCCTCGGGCGTGAGCGGCACGAGCTTGTCGATAGCGATCTGGAACTGATTCAAAAAAGATTGATGGGGATGTTGCATACGTCATTATGATAACACACGGTGCATGTTGACAGAGCTCGGCGAGACAGCAAAGATAGGTCCATATGAACAACGATGCCTTTCAAGAAGCTCTTCGTCAGGGGATCCCAAGTACGCTCCCGTCCATGCCACCAGAAGAAGTAGGCGTAAACCATGCGCCGCCGCGACGACAAGTTCTGAGTGTTAATGAGAAAGAACTGGCGCTTCGCAACGCGCTTCGCTACTTCCCGTCGAGCATGCACGAAACCCTCGCGCCCGAGTTCGCTGCCGAGCTCGCACGCGACGGTCGCATCTACATGCGTCGCTTTCGTCCAACGTATGACATGTTCGCTCGTCCCATCGATGCCTATCCAGCCAACTCTCGCCAAGCGGCATCGATCATGATGATGATCCAGAACAATCTCGATCCTGCGGTCGCACAGCACCCACACGAACTCATCACCTACGGAGGTAATGGAACCGTCTTTCAAAACTGGGCACAGTATTTGCTAACCATGAAATATCTCTCTGAGATGACGGAGAACCAAACGCTTGTTCTTTACTCTGGTCACCCACTCGGGCTCTTCCCATCGCATCCCGACGCACCGCGACTCGTGCTTACCTGCGGCATGATGATCCCCAACTACAGCTCGCCTGATGACTACGAACGTATCGCCGCCCTTGGTGCAACCTCCTACGGTCAGATGACGGCTGGAAGCTTTATGTATATCGGCCCGCAAGGCATCGTGCACGGTACGACGATCACGCTGATGAATGCCGGGCGCAAATATCTACAAACATCTGAAGAAGAGGGACTGAAGGGACGCGTGTATGTGACCTCCGGTCTTGGAGGCATGAGTGGCGCACAGGCAAAGGCAGCCGTCATTGCTGGAGCGATTGGCGTTATTGCGGAGATCAATCCAAAAGCTATCGCTCGTCGCAAAGAACAGGGGTGGTTGCAGGAAGTCGAGACCGATCTCGATCGCGTCGTTGCGCGCATTGAGCAAGCGCGCGCTGCCAAAGAGCCGCTCTCGCTTGGCTACCAAGGCAACATTGTCGATCTATGGGAGCATTTAGTGCGCAATAACGTGCAGATCGATCTTGGATCAGACCAAACTTCGCTTCACAATCCCTACGCTGGCGGCTACTACCCAGCTGGGATGACCTTTGAGGAAGCGAACCAGATGATGAGCAACAACCCGGAGATGTTTAAGCAGCGCGTTGACGATTCGCTGCGTCGACAGGCGCAGGCTATCAATGCGATGTGCGAGCGCGGCATGTATTTCTGGGACTACGGCAACGCCTTCCTTCTGCAATCCAAGCGTGCAGGTGCGGACATCACCAATCCCGACGGCAGTTTCCGTTATCCATCGTACGTTGAGGACATCATGGGACCGATGTGTTTTGACTATGGCTTTGGCCCATTCCGTTGGGTCTGCACAAGTGGGTCGATCGAGGATCTACGGATGACCGATCAGATCGCCGCGCGTGTTATCCGCGAAATGCTCGCCACAGCACCGCAAGAAACACGCCAGCAACTCATGGACAACCTCAAGTGGATTGAAGAAGCGGAGCGCAATCAGATGACCGTTGGATCACAAGCGCGCATCTTGTACTCGGATGAAAAAGGGCGCCGACGCATTGCTCGTGCCTTCAACAAGGCCGTACGCGATGGTGAGATCTCAGCACCGATCGTGCTCGGTCGCGATCATCACGACGTCTCTGGAACCGACTCGCCGTACCGTGAGACAGCAAACATCACCGACGGCAGCAACCTGTGTGCCGACATGGCCGTGCATAATGTGATTGGCGATGCCTTCCGTGGCGCAACGTGGGTGAGCCTGCACAACGGTGGAGGCGTAGGCTGGGGCGAAGTCGTCAACGGTGGCTTTGGCATGGTGCTCGACGGTGGTCAGGCCTGCGATCGGCGCATTGAGAGCATGCTTGCTTGGGATGTCTCAAACGGTCTCGCACGACGCGCTTGGGCACGAAACAAAGGCGCGGTCTTTGCAGCCAAGCGCGCGATGGAAGCTCACGAAGGTATGCACGTTACCCTTCCAAATGAAGCAAGCAACAATCTCATCAAATCCAGCATTATCCAAGCCTATTCTTGACAAATCTTCGCCGATTATCTACACTTCTCACGCTTTCTAATTCTTAGCACCTGAAGGCCTAGCGTCTTGTTTCAAGACAAAACGCCGTCAGGAATATCTATGAGTGATGTAACAACCAATTCCGAGCTCCAGAAGTTGCTTGAGGAGCAAGAGCAGTACCTAGCCGTCCCCGCGCTGGGTGATTTAATTTCCGCTACCGTCCTCTCCACCCAGGGTCGCGAGATCCGGTTGGACGTCAACGGTCTGACCACCGGTGTCGTTCGTGGAAAGGAGCTCTTCACCGAGAGTGGCGACTACGCCAACCTCAAGGCAGGCGACAAGGTCGAGGCAACCGTCATCGATCTTGAGAACGAAAACGGTGAAGTTGAGCTGTCCTTCCGCTACGCCGGCAACAAGAAGGCATGGGAAGAAATGCGAACCCAACTTTCTGAAGGTGAGATCATTGAGGCAAAGGTCCTCGATGCCAACAAGGGTGGTCTGATTATGAAGGTCCGCCACTTGCAAGGCTTCTTGCCGGTCTCACAGTTGGCACCTGAGCACTATCCTCGTGTGAGCGGTGGTGACAAGCAGAAGATTCTCGACAAGCTCAAGGAGTTTGTTGGTCAGAAGCTACGTGTAAAAATCCTGGACCTCAACGAGACGGATGAAAAGCTGATCGTGTCTGAGAAGTCCGTTTGGGAATCTGAGCAGAAGAACATTATTGATCAAATCAAGGTTGGTCAGACGATCGAAGGTGAGATCACGGCATTGGCTGACTTCGGAGCGTTCGTGAAGTTCTATCCTGAAGGTGACGATGCAACCGCGCTTGAAGGTCTGGTGCACATCTCCGAGATCGCTTGGCAGCGCATTGATCATCCAAAGGACTTGCTCAAGCCACACCAAACCGTGAAGGCGCAGATCATCGGCATTGAAGGATCAAAAATCTTCCTCTCTATGAAGAAGTTGATCGATGACCCTTGGAAGGATGTTGAGAAGAAGTACAAGGTTGGTGATGTTGTTGAAGGAACGATCTTGAAGGTCAACCCATTTGGATTCTTCGTTGAGCTGGATGCCGACATCCACGGTCTTGCCCACGTCAGTGAGCTCTCCGACAAGCCGGTGAGTGATCCAAAGACGATTGGTAAGTCTGGTGAGAAGAGGGAGTTCAAGATTGTTTCCATCGAGCCTGATCAACACCGACTCGGTCTCTCGCTCAAGGCTATGAATGCCAAGAGTGAGCCAGCAGCTGAAGAGGAGTCACAAGGAGACACCCCTCCAGTTATGGAGGGGCAGGGGGAGGCTGCGGAGAAAGCGGAAGAAAAGGAACCAGCGATTCAGTAGTATAGATGTTCGCGGATGTCGAGCAGATGCCCGCGGAGAAAAACGCGACTCAAATGAGTCGTGTTTTTCGTTACTCCGGTCCCCCTCCTTTTCAAGGAGGGGTTAGGGGTGGTTAGCATTGACAGATCTATATTTTCATGCAAACTTACCGTGTCGCTCACGCCAGCCTTCCGGCAGGCAGGCGGCACGTACGTCGGCGAGGAGCCAAGGGCGTTTCAGGTAATGATACCTGGGCGTTCGGATCCTGCTCGTTCGACACTGACAACGAGAACAGCCATGTCCTGGAAAGGACTCTACGAGAAGCTGATGACCACCGTCGGCAAGGGAGACTGCAGCAAGGAGGACGTCGCGCGCGCCATCAAGGCCGCGCAGGGCGCCCCCACCGAGCTCGACTACGAGCGCGGCGAGGTCGGCCGCTTCGAGTGCCCGCTGCAGACCATCAACGACATCCAGATCTCGCCCACCGGAAAGATCGCCGTGGCGGGTCGGCGCGACAGCGGAGGTAACTCCACGGTGGTGCTGCTGGGCACCCTCTTCGATCCGACGTCGTGGAAGGAGGTCTTCGGCGAGCGCGATGAAGGATGGATCGAACGCATGGAGTTCGACGCCCTGGGCAACCTCACCCTGCTCTTCTGGGTCATCGCCGAGAAGGGCGAGAGCCTGCGCTTGCGCTACGGCGCGGGCGAGGCGGTGATCGCCAACCGAGACGGAGGTGAGTTCGAAGAGGAAGAGCTCCGCGAGTTCTCTCGTCGACTGGAGGACAGCCCCCTTGTCCACTGGCGCGCAGAGGGTGTCGAGTCCTTCGTCTTGCCCTGCCCGCCCAGCGACGAACGCATGGACTGGCATGCGATCCACGTCAAGATCGCCTCTGGCGGACAGCTCATGTCCATGGACCGTACGCCCGATGGCGTAGAGGTCTGCTGCATCGGTCACTTCTACAACAAGCCCCTCTGGCTGATGGGTACGCGCTACCGTTCCAGCGTCGGACGCCTGCGCTGGGGATCACGCATCACCGACGAGGTACACCAGCCCATCCTTCCGAGCATCCGTGTCCACCACGACGGCGAGATGACCTTCCTCGAGCACCGCATGGACGACGGCATTCCGGAGATCCTGCGCTGGCGCTACTGGGGAATCCCGGCGGCCACCGAAGTCGTCGCCCGCGGTGACACCTTCCAGTTCGCGATGCTCAAGGCGACCCGCATGGGCGAGCGAGACATCGTCGTCGAGGAGGAATTCCAGGGCGGCAACGTCTCTCGCTGGCGCTTGGTCTCGCCCGGCAGCGACTGGGCGACGGACTGGTACGAAGACTGCGTCGTGCGCGAGCTCTTCGTCTTCGGCAACACGCACCTGGTCGCCTACACCGAGCGTGGCGGCGACGAGCGCCTGGACAACGAGCTGATGATCTTCGATCGCGACGGTCAGCGGCACGACTTCGAACAGTGGCTCACGGTGCGCGTGGCTCTGCACGACGTCAACAACGCCATCCGCCCGGCCAAGTGCCACAACCGCCTCGCCTTCGAGCACTGGGACGCGCGCGGCACGCTCCTGTTCGTCATCGATCCCACGGCCGACGGTCGCGAGATCAACCGACAGATCACGCAAGGTGGACTCTGCGGCAACGTCGAGAAGAAGGACGTCGTCTACGCCGGCCGCTTCGGCTACGTGACCGTCCGCCACATCGGCTACGGCACCCTCTCGGTGCGCCGCTTCGGCCACTAGCGCCGAGCGACATCGTGAACGCCCCGCCCCTGGAACGCCAGGCGGCGGGGCATCGTGCTTTCTGTGCGAGGGTGCAAAAAGTATACGACCATCCTGCAATGATATTCCTTTTGCGGCGAATTTTGAACGATCGTGCGAAATCCGCCGCATAAACTTACATCCCATAACTTCACCGATCGGTTAAATTATGGGACCGTGTCGCATCCACGGAGATTCCTCCACTCCCTCGCTAACGCTCGGTCGGTCGGAATGACACAACATTCATGATTGACACCATTGCCCCTCTGTGCCACAATCACACGCGTTAAGAAACACGCTCTGCGAACTACCGCAGGACGTACACATTTGGTGACAGTTTCGGTGCATGGAGATGTTTGGCCGAGGCGTACTGATACGTACGGCGAGGTCAAACAGAGGCTCCATAAACCGAAAATGGCCCAAATGGGTTAGTCCTTCTATGAAGCCACTCTCAAAAAACATCATCATCGGACTACTCGTTGTCATTGCCCTGGGGCTCATTTTCTCCCAATACAGCATCACCGACGACAAGCCTGAAACCATCGGTACCTCCACGCTCGTGGAGAAGATCACAGCTGAGGAAGTCACCAAGATCGAAGTTCGCGAGGATACCCTTTCTGTCTTCACAGCCGACGAAACCGAATTCACCGTAAAGAAAGAATCCGGCGAAGCTCTCTCAGATCTTCTAACCAACTACGGCGTTACAGCTGAACAACTCGCAGCCATCAATGTTGAAGTTGTTGAGCCGAGCGTATTTGTATCACTGCTCAAAAGCATCTTACCGACAATCATCTTCTTGGTCGGATTCGTCCTGATCTTCTGGTTCCTGATGAATCAGATGCAGGGTGCTAACAACCGCGCGTTGTCATTCGGACAATCAAAAGCACGCGAGGTGACCAACAAGAAGAACAAAGTTACTTTTAAAGACGTTGCCGGTGCTAAGGAAGTAAAGGAAGAGGTGTCCGAGATCGTCGACTTTCTCAAAAACCCAAAGAAGTTCACCGAGGTCGGTGCAAAGATTCCAAAGGGTGTACTGCTCATGGGTCCTCCCGGAACGGGTAAGACGCTTTTGGCCCGCGCCATCGCTGGTGAAGCAAACGCCCCGTTCTTCCACATTTCTGGTTCTGAGTTCGTGGAGATGTTCGTGGGTGTGGGTGCTAGCCGCGTGCGTGACCTCTTTACCAAAGCCAAGAAGGCAGCGCCATGCATCATCTTTATTGACGAGATCGATGCGGTTGGACGTCAGCGTGGAACGGGTCTTGGTGGAGGGCATGATGAGCGTGAGCAAACCTTGAACCAAATCCTCGTTGAGATGGACGGCTTTGATCCAAACGCTGGTGTGATCGTCGTTGCCGCAACCAACCGACCAGATGTTCTTGATCCAGCATTGCTGCGCCCAGGACGATTTGACCGTCGTGTGACGTTGGACCTTCCATCACGCCAAGATCGTGAAGAGATTCTCAACATCCACGCCAAGGACAAGCCGCTTGAAGGCGATGTAAACTTGAAGCGCATTGCCGAGCGCACGGTTGGGTTCTCCGGAGCCGACTTGATGAATATCATGAACGAAGGAGCGATCCTTGCCGCACGACAAAACAAGAAGAAGACGGCTCAAGCTGATCTGCTCGAAGCCATTGAAAAAGTCATGCTTGGACCAGAGCGCAAGAGTCATATTAAAACAGAGGACGAACGCACGCTCACGGCGTATCACGAGGCGGGACACGCTATCGTTGGTCACATGCTGCCGCACTGCGATGAAGTTCACAAAGTCTCGATCATCTCCCGCGGCATGGCAGGCGGCTATACCATGAGCTTGCCGGCGGAAGACAAGAAGATGCACTTCCGTCAGGAATACATCGAAGAGATGGCCATGATGCTCGGAGGCTACGCCGCTGAGAAGGAAATCTTTGGCGACATCACCACCGGACCATCGAGCGACCTGGAGAAGGCAACCAAGCTCGCGCGCAACATCGTTACCCGATTTGGAATGAGCGAGAAGATGGGACCTCGTACCTACGGACAGCGCGATGACCTCGTGTTCCTTGGAAAAGACATGGGAGCGAAACGCGACTACTCCGACAAGGCGGCCGAAGAGATCGATGAGGAGATCCTCGGACTGGTCAACAGTGCGCTGAAAACGGCAAAGGAAATTATCCGCACGAACCGCGAGAAAATCGATACGATTGTCGGCACCCTGCTTGAGAAGGAGACGATCGAGAAAGAAGAATTTGAAGAGCTGGTCGGCCCAGCAAAGAAAGCGCCGAAGATGCAAATCGCCGGCGCGTGATAGTGATCGGTGTGTCGGAGGTCAAGCTACCAGCTTCCGGTGCAGCGGCTCCGGCGGTCTGGCAACACACACTCTGCTTTTTTGTGCTAAAATAGATTCATCCTTTGGAGGATATGAAGCTCGGAAAAAGCATCGATGCCTACGCAACGCTCGTGCAGCATGCGTGGCAGACAACGTGGAACCATAAAGAATGGTGGATCATAGCCGCCTTCGCCGGACTTGCGAACACCGGAGGCGTGTTTTCGAGTGTCTTCAATACCTTCTGGCGCCTGCGCCCAGCGGATACCATCTCTACTAGCAACATCGTCGAGGTCTTCCCGATTGTCGGCTGGCTCCTGGCCTATGTCCGCAACCTCGTAGCACTGCCTGCAGACCAACAGCTCTGGTCCATCGGCCTGTTTGCCGTTGTCATCTTGCTGATCTTACTGATCGTTGTCACCTGCCAGCATCTGCTGCTCTGCGCCATCAAAAAAGGCCACAAGAAAACACAGGAGTTCACGCGCAAGAACATCAAAAAAGATCTCAGCCACCTTCACATCAGCCGACTCTTCGCCGTCGACGCATCGCTGTACATCTTGCTGACGCTCCTGCTCACCGGTTCCGCCATCCCGCTATCGCTCCTGCTCACCGATTACGTAAGCGTGAATCTCTTCTTGTACGCCGGCATCTACGCCATCATCTTGCCACTCGCCTTCCTGCTTAACATCGCCGGCATGATCGCGCTCATTTACATCAGTCAGCACAACCTCTCCCTTGGAAAAGCTGTGCGCGAAGGCCTGCTTCTCGTGCACCGCCACTGGCTCTCAGCCCTCGAGCTCTCACTCGTCCTCTTTTTCATCAACTTGGTTGCAAGCCTCATCCTGTTCTTCTTCCTCTTTATTGTTGCGATCGTGATCGGTCTATTGTTCGAGCTGGCCTTCATTGCCAACGCCTACCTCATCATGTCGATCATCACCTTCTTTGGCATCCTTATGGCAGGAGCAGTGGCCCTCGTCTATGCCGGAGCGATTACTATGCTCAACTACGCCACATGGAGTGCGTATACAAAGAAGATTGGCCGCGTGCGACATACACCCATCATCGAACACGTGGCTCAACTGGCACAAAAGGCTTTTGCACGATAAAATAAGGTCACCGTATTCGTGTTATGCCCGGTGATCTCCCGTCAATTGAAGATTTGCTAAAAAAGTCTGCTCCGCAAGGGGGAGACGATGCTGCAGTTCCTGCAAAAAAAGATGAGCCTGTTGCTGCTAAGACCCGCGATGAAATGACCGCTGGCGAACTGCTCTCCGAGAAGATGCAGAAGGTTGAGCTTAAAGGAAAGGAGGCGGAAGCAGAAGCACAAGCCCGTGCGTCGGGTATTCCTTATGTTGATTTGAAGGGATTTGCCATTAGCGCCGATGCCCTGTCGCTGCTTCCAAAAGAGAAATCTCTCGAGCTACAGGCAATTGTCTTTTTGCATACCGGTCCGGAGCTGCGCGTTGGCGCCGTTGATCCAGGCAACGAAAATGTAAAGAATCTTGTTTTCCAGCTTTCTGAGCGACACAAAACGCACGGCGAGCTATATAAAGTATCCAAAGATTCATTTGATCATGCGGTAAAGCTCTACGACGCCCTTCCACAAACGCGCGTCATTGTGAAAGGTGTGCAAATCAAGCAGGAGGAATTGGAGCGCTACCAAGAACAGATGAATAGTTTTGATGATATTCAAAAGATTCTGGACGGAGCGAGCATCACGGACATCTTGTCGATCGTGACAGCCGCGTCACTCAAGCTCGGATCGTCTGACATCCACATTGAGGCTGAGGAAAAGAAAATCGCTGTGCGCCTGCGTGTAGACGGTATCTTGCAGGATGTTTCTAGCATCGAGAAAGAGCAATGGAAAAAGATTATCAACCGCATCAAGCTGATTGCTGGACTGAAGATGAACATCAACGATCGCCCACAGGACGGCCGATTCACGATTTTCCAAAAAGACAAGAAGATTGATGTTCGTACCTCTACGTTGCCAACCGCCTGGGGTGAATCGGTGGTAATGCGTATTTTGAACCCTGACTCGATCAAGCTTGAGTTTGAACAGCTCGGTTTCCGCCCGGCATCGCTCAAGCGTCTACTTGGCGAAATTGAAAAACCACACGGCATGATCGTTACCACCGGCCCAACAGGATCCGGTAAAACAACCACGCTGTACGCCATTCTCAAAAAACTCAATGAACCGGACGTAAAGATCATCACGCTTGAAGATCCTGTTGAGTACAAGCTCGAGGGCATCAACCAAAGTCAGATTGACCATTCCAAGGACTACACGTTCGCCAAGGGTCTGCGATCTATTCTGCGTCAGGACCCGGATATCGTGCTCGTGGGTGAGATCCGTGACTTGGAAACAGCGGAGACAGCTATCCAGGCAGCTCTGACCGGTCACTTGCTGCTCTCAACCATTCACACCAACGATGCTGCTGGTGCGATTCCGCGTTTCACGTCCATGGGTGTGAAGCCGTTCTTGCTCGCCCCTGCGATCAACGCCATCATGGGTCAACGTTTAGCGCGACGACTCTGTCAGGAATGTAAAAAGCCAGCAGAGGTTGAGGCCGAGTTGATGACAAAGGTCAAAGAGCTCCTCGAAGCGATTCCGGAAAACTCTGGAGAGGAAAAAGTTGATACATCAAATTTGCAATTCTTCGGACCAGGCGGATGCGACGTCTGTAACAATACGGGCTACAAAGGGCGTGTTGGTTTGTACGAAATTCTCACCAAGGATGCGGAGATCGAAAAGTTTATCTTAAGTGGCGAAATCTCTGAGTACAAAGTCCGCGAGGTCGCAGCAGCGCAAGGCACGGTCTTTATGGCACAGGATGGATTATTGAAAGCGCTGGAGGGACTCACGTCGGTTGAGGAGATCAAACGTGTGACCGGGATGTAGGAAAAAACGAACAAAAATACAAGAAAATGGCCTAAATAGGCCGTTTTTTGTTCAAAACTACTTGACAAAAAGAACAAAACATGCTATAGTAGATACGTTCACAACTTGGAGAGAGCCCGAGATGCCCGGGAAATGGCATCAAACACGGATTGTTTTCTATCTCTCGTAGGTACAAAACAATCCGCGTTTTGTTCGCGGTAGCAGGAGACGTACATGCTGAAGCAGTTCAACGAAATTCGAGTCTCAGTTCCCACGTTTGCGGCGATCGTCGCTAGCATGGGCCTGATCGGCACCGGTATCCTCTGGGCGATCGGTGGGTGGGACTCGATCCCGTTCATCCTTCTGCTCTGGGCAGCGTTCGGCAGGCAGCTCCTGCTCGACATCCGGCGCTCCCGCTGAGACACTCGACCTTCCACCTCTCACCGTCCTGCAGAAATGTGGGGCCCGCCATGCGCATCGCGTGCGCAGTGCGGGCTTCGTATCCACCCTTTCCAGGAGAAGACATCGTGATCAAGTCCCTCATCAGCAAGGCCTTCTACCTCGCTCTCGTCGCCGGCTGGATGATCCTGACGGGCGCCAACCCCGTCTTCGGCATCCTCACCCTCGCGGGTGCCGTGGTGATCTGGCTCGTCGTCATGACCACCGGGCACATCCGCCAGGGCTGGCGCGTCGAGGCGTGGGAGAAGCAGACCGAGCGCTCCCGGGCTCGCGAGAAGGAGCTGGAAGCCGAGCGCGCGCTCGAGGCGATCCGCCGCGGCGCCACGACCCCGTGACCAGAACCTTCCCCCTTCAACCCCTTCCCCCGCACCCGCGGGGCCTACTAATGCACATGACTTGCTCGTGTCCATCAGCAGGACGAAGACTCGCACATGAAACTGCGCTTCGATGCATGGAGGAAACATGCTTCTCCTGACCACCCTGCTGGTCGTGTCCACGGCCAGCGCCGATCCCCCCAACAAGGTGTATCCCCCGCAGGTCATGGCGGTCTGCGACGGGTACGGTTCCGCTCCCCGCGACGGGCACATCTCCAGCATCAAGGAGAGCCACTGCGCGGCGCAGTTCGACGATGACCAGCCCTACCAGGAGCAGGCCGTGGTCGTGCAGGAGCAGGTCCGTCCGGCGCCGCCCCCGACCCCGCGAGTGACCGGCCACGTCGCCGTGGTGGTGCGCACCCCGCACGGGAGCGCGCACGTGCACGGCGGCAACTGCCGCCACCCGCACCGTCCGCCCCCGCGCCGGCGTCGCTGACCTACACCTTCCCCTTCAACCCCCTTCCGTTCCGGTGTCGCGTACACCGGTTCGCCTATGACCACAACACGTTTGTGAGCAGAGGCGGATCACAACGGAGGCATGTCGCTTTCGTTGTCGCAATGGAGGACCCATGTTGATCCTGATCGCCCTGGCCTGCGCCCCCGACACCGCTGACATCGAGCTCCCGACCACCATCGAGGAGAGCGACCAGCAGGACGACACGCAGGCCGACGATCCCGACATCGGGATCGACACCGGCTTCCCGGAGCTGTTCGACAGCACCCTGGAGATCGGCTTCACCACCGCGTGGTCGGCGGCGGTGTGGTTCCCGGCGGAGCCTGGGCAGACCGAGGTGAACCTCGGCGCCTGGACCTTCCGGTCGACCAACGAGGAGGAGATCACCGTCAGCAACGTCGTCCTCTCGGGCTACGTCGACGGTGACGAGGACGAGGTCATGAGCAGCACCCAGGAGGGCGGCGTCTACCTGCCCGACTACCTGGCCAACTGCAAGCTCGTGGAGGTGGTGAGCCGCGACGTCGTGATGGGCCCCATGGACCCCGCGACCGACGGTACGCTGTCCTTCCCGGACGACTTCATCGTCGGCGGGGAGTTCTCCACGGCGCTGAACCTCGTGTGTGACATCACGGAGCAGGCGAGCGAGTTCGACTACGCCGCCTTCGCCTTCGACCTCACCACCATCGACGCGGTTGAGTCCTCGGCCGACGAGATGGTGCTCACCACCGTCAACGGCGCCCCCGAGCCCACGCTGGCCGCCTACGTCGACAACACCGGCGAGTGCGAGTTCCGCGTGGAGGCCTGGGAGACCGACGACAACCCCTCGACCGACGGCGTGACCGACAACGTCGTCACCATGGCCAACGTCCTGGACATCAGCCTGAACAGCGACACGCCCTCGGGTGTCACGGAGCCCGGCGAGATCGAGGTCCTGCGCCTCAACTTCGCCGCCCGCGACCCCGACTGCGCCGACATGACCGTGACCGGCTTCACCATGTACGTCTCGGCGACCGACAACGCCGACACGGACTGGTTCGACGCCATGGACACGGTCTGGGCCCGGAACCTCTCCACCGGCGAGGACCTGGGCGACGGCTACGTCGGCGTGTGCTGGAAGGACGGCTGCCCGCAGAGCACCGCCGGCATGTACATGGACGAGGACTTCGCCGGGCTCACCATCCCGGCGGGATCGACCTACACGGTCGCCTTCTACATGGACACCACCGGCGCGTCCCAGGACTGGGACGACAGCCTGCAGGTCAGCCTGGCGCCCAGCCAGCTGGAGGCCACCGACGGCGAGGAGACGCGCGTCCTGCGCTTCGACACCATCGCCGGCGGCACCATCCAGTTCTGATCTCCAGACCCCTTCTTCAACCCCCCTCCGTCGCTGAGTCAGGAACTCGGCGGCATCCAAAAACACGCCTCGTGGATATCTCTCCCCGCAAGGCGTGTTTTTGTAGGGTTTCAAAACTGGTCCGATCGGACCAGTTTTGAAACCTCTATCAAACCATCTCGATCTCCCTCGTCTCCTCGTCAACAAACTCGAATCTCACTTCGTGATCAGGCTTTACAAATAGCTTTCCGAAAATGTCTGGCCACTCAACGAATACGACCGTATCCTCGCGCATCGAGTCTTCTAGCTCTATCCCGGATAGGTGCTGAGGATCGGAAAATCGGTACAGGTCAACATGGACGATACGACGGATACTCAGAGATCCCTCGACTCCCTCACTGCGTTCGGTCGCTCGGGATGACAAGGGGATTGGATACTCATTCATCACCGTAAACGTCGGGCTCTTCACGCGCACCTTCGAGCCAAGCGCCTCGACCACACCACGAACGAACGTTGTTTTTCCAGATCCAAGGTCACCAACGAGTGCTACCAACTCACCACCCTTTAGCTGCTTGGCAAATCGGGAAGCGACTTTACGTGTTTCCTCTTCATTATTAGTCGTATACGTCATATAGGTCCTATAAGACTTATACTATGTCTTTATTCGGATCCGCCGCCAGCTCAAGCGGATCGATGAAGTTCGATTCATCTTGGGCTCGGAAGTATCCAGCCGCAGCGATCATCGCGGCGTTATCAAGCGAGTACGTGAGCGGTGGAACAAATACTCTGATGCCATGCTCTTTCCCTTTGGCTTTCATCCGCGCGCGCAGCTCGATGTTTGCCGCCACACCTCCAGCCAATACAATCGATGCGGGCTCCACCTGCTTGCCCGGCCACCTGCCGGGCTTTGCCGCACGCATGGTCTTGCGTACAAGGACGTCGACAACCGCTTCTTGGAACGATGCTGCGACGTTACGCCGAAAAGTTTCGTCTTCAAGCTGATCCTCATTAGATCGGAGCGTATAAAGCACCGATGTCTTGAGCCCGGAGAAACTAAAGTCGAGGTTGTCACGATTAAGAAGTCCTCTTGGAAAATCAAACGCATCAACCTGACCACCGACAGCGAGCTTGGCAATCTGCGGCCCACCAGGATACGGAAGCCCGAGCATCTTGGCGACCTTATCAAAGGCCTCGCCGGCTGCATCGTCCAATGTTTCACCGATGCGCTCGAACTGTCCGTGGTCTTTCATCACAACCAACTCACTATGACCACCTGACACAATTAAACAGAGCGCTGGAAACTGAGGAACGGGCTGTGGCAGAAACGGAAAAAGACGCTTTGCCTGCGGAAGCCAGCTGGCATAAATGTGACCTTCAAGATGACACACGGGAATCAACGGCACACCCCACAGCAGGGCCAACGTCTTCGCTGTCTCAACGCCAACGCGAAGCGCTGGAGCAAGTCCTGGGCCAGCCGTCACCGCAATCACATCAATATCTTGCCCGTCAAACGGTATCTCGTTGGCAAGCATTGGACCCATGGCTTGCAGATGCTCACGCGCCGCGACCTCGGGCACTACGCCGCCGTACTCTTCATGCTTTTTCACCTGCGAGAGGACCTTGGCGAGATCAACCTTCAATGGTCGCGCCTTCCACGATGACAACAGCGCCTGATCAGAAACAACCGCCACGGCGGTCTCATCACAACTCGTTTCAATGCCCAAAATTCGCATAAACGGAGTGTAGCGCGTAAACTCTACCTTGACAACAGACCATCGCTGAGGCTAGATAAGAGCGCACCTTCCAACTTCCACCTCGAGGACCACACCCATGGTCGATGTACAAGAACTGATGGAGATGGGGGATCGAGAACGCCGCGCGCGCCTCGCGACCCTCCTCGAAGAACGAACGCTGCTGCGCCGACGAGCCCTGGTCGTTCCCAGCGGGGCGACGATCCTGAGCTGCGAGCTCGCCCACGGACAGCTCAGCGACGAAGCCGCCCAGATCCAGATCGCGCTGCCCCAGGACATGAGTGAGCTCGTGATGGTCAACCGTCCCAGCGGAGAGGGCCAGCAGCCGCTGCTCGCGGCGACCGGCGTGGGGCTGTACAACATCGAAGCGGTCTTCCAGGCCGACGGGACGTTCATCGGCTACGTTCTGTACTGGGCCAGCACCTTCTACCCGTCTCTGCCGACCCTGCTCGAGCGATACCACGCCTCCAAGGATGGCGTGAGTCCGCACGACCGGCTCAAGGAGGCCGTCCGCCAGCTCAGCGCTCGCCTGCCGATCTACCACGGTGCCTTCATGGCGAGCTACAGCGGCATTCGGCGCGACGGGGACCCCTTCCTCTGGCGTACCTGGTCGTCGCGCATGGGCATCATCGAGGCGACGGACTACGCCCGGGACTGGAACCGTGAGCACGGTCAGCGACCGGTCCTCGGAGGGCTGGCAGCGCGCGTTCGCGGGCAGGCCTTCGACCACCCGGAGCGCACGCGCCACCTGCGCTGGATCGACGCACCCAGCGACGACGAGATCGACGCCATGGACGACCACTGGTACCAGGGTGAGGACGAGCAGGACGGCAAGGTCTACCAGATCGCGCGCGTCGCCGAGGACACGGTGGTCGCCGCCTCCGACAGCCTCTGCCACACCTTCGCCTGCGACACCGCCGAGGGACGCATGGGACTGCGCGAAGCCGGCATCCCGCTCCAGCAGGTCCCCAAGACCATCGGTCTGGGCTACGATGGAGTGGTCGAGGAGGCTCGGGCTGCTGTGCCACTCGTGACGATCCTGGGACTCCGGGATCCTCTCTAGTAGCCAGCACAACCACCGCACCCCGTCACAAGCGCCCACCCAGGAACTCCTGGGTGGGCTACGTGCATTTGTTAAATAGCGCTTGACAATGCCCAAAAAAACGGGCTAGATAAGATCGCACCTCTCCGGGAGATGGGATGATCACCTACGAACAGCTGATGGGGATGGAAGAACGAGATCGCAAGCGCTTCCTCGGCAAGGCCTTCAAGGAAGGACGACTGCACCGACGACCGGACATCGTCATGCCGCCCGACGGGAGGGTCCTGCTCGCACCCATGTCGGACGCTGCCCAGCGCAGCCAGGACTACATGGGCATGGAGATCGACTTCCCTCCGATCGAAGACGGTGTCCTGATCGGCTTCGACGCTCTCCGGTCCGCGGCCGTGATCCACCTCGGGCGCATCGATGCGATCTTCCAGCCCGACGGCAAGACCGTGCTGGGGTATGTGCTGTACTGGCGAGCGACGGTCCACCCGCGCACCAAGGCCACGATGGACCGCTACCGTCGCAAGGCGGTGAGCGGTGAGAGTCCGTACGAGCAGCTCAAGCGGCTCGCCATCGACATCTCCACGCGGCCGACGGCCACGCCGCTGTGGACCGGTGCGTTTCTCGCCGCCTTCGCACACATGAAGATGGACGGCAGCGAACACGCAGAGGTCACCTGGTCGGCTACGCCCGGTATCGCGCTGGCGAACGAACGCGCGTGCGAGTGGAACGAGACCAAGGGGAAGCGAGACTGGGGCCGTCGCTGGCGCAACTGGCGTCGGAGCGCCTCCTTCCTGGGGGCCGACCGCGAGCGCTCGATCGCGCGCATCGACACGCTCAGTGATCGAGACCTCGATGCTGTCATGGACCACTGGTATGACGACGAGATGGACGCGCTTCCCCACGACATCTGCCGCATGACTCACGCGACCGTGCTGCAGGCGGCGCTGAGCATGCTCCACGCCCGCGCCAAGGAACCCGACGTGATGGCACAACTCGCTCGGATGGAGATCCTTCCGCATCGAGTGCCTCAGACCATCATGGCCAGCTCGCCGGTCGCCCATGCGCAGCAGAGGCGTGGGCTGGTGACCATCCTGCAGATCCCGACGGGACCGCACGTCGACATCATCGACGACGATGACTAGCGGTCTACGACGACAAGCACCCACCTGGGGACTCCGGGTGGGTGTCGTGCATCCACACGCACGATGCCCCGCCGCCCGGAGTTCCGGGGGCGGGGCACTTGAGATCACATCGGGCGCCACTTGCAGACATCAGCCTGGGAGCTGCACAGGACCGTTGCCGGTCCGTCAGTCACCTCGATGAACCCATCGAGGGCCTGCTTGCGCTCACCACCTTCGTACTGGACGAACAGGCGGTAGGTACCAGGCGGGACATCCGCAGGAAGCTGGTGGAAGGTGCCACGTTGCGAGAGCCAGACGGCCTTGGCGTCGCCGGAGACCGTGATGCGCGGGGGCGCTTCGATCTCGGGCTCGGGTTCCAGTTCGACGACCTCAACCACTGCGGTCTTGGCGCGCACTGGAACCGTTCGTTTCACGGCTCGCTCGACTTCGGGCTCAGCCCGGTCATTCGACCGGGCCGTCGGGTCGGATGACCCGACGGGCTCGACTTCGGGCTCAGGCTGCACCAGGGCAGCAGCGAGCTCCGTGCTGGGCCCGGGTTCAGGAGACGCGACCGTCTCGACCATCTGTACGGGCTGCTCGATGGGGTTGAGCGACGCGACATCAGCTGGCGGAGCGGACTCACCCTGACCGTTGAAGCTCCACGCCCCCACACCGATCACCAGGACCAGCGCGAGAGCTGCGGCGATCCAGCGACCGAGGCGACGCGGCGTCGGGTTCGGATCCCAGGGTAGGTCGTCGTCAGAGGCAGGTCGAAGGATGTCGTCCTCATCATCGAGATCGACCAGCGGCAGCTGACCAAGCTCGATGGGATGCGTGTGTCCGTCGTCCAGCAGCGAGTCGACACCTTCGGTGGCCACCAGCGTTTCAGGCGAAGGTAGCGTTACCAACAGCTCATTCTCGATCTCGCGCAGAGCCGTGGCCATCTCCGCAGCGCTGTCGAAGCGGTCTTCTGGCGCCCGACGCGTTGCGCGGATGATGAAGGCCCTGAGCGGCTCTCCGATGTCACGCCAGAAGTTCGCAAGCTCCGGGCGCTCGGGATCGCGCTCCCGGTCCTCCACCAGATCGCAGAACATCGGCGCGAGCACGCCGTGGCAGTGTGCTCCGACCGGATCGCGTCCACGCAGCAGGCAGTGGAAGGCCACGGCCGCGGCGTACAGGTCAGCCGTGAGATCAGCCGACTTGGCATCACGATCCTGCTCCGGCGGCATGTAGCCGGGCGTTCCCATCTTGGTGCCCACGCGCGTGAGACCAGCCTCCTGCGAGTTCACCAGACCAAAGTCGGTGAGCTTCACATCGCCATCCTCGGTGAGCATGACGTTGGCCGGCTTGACGTCGCGATGGACGATCCCATTGGCGTGGACGGCATCCAGAGCGCTCAGCAAATCGAGCAAGATAGCCGCTGCCCGGGCCTGCACCAAGGGCTGCCCCTTGGCGATGTAGTCCTGCAGCGTACCTCCCTCGACCCACTCCATCTCGATGAACACGGTCTTGGCGTTCTGCGGAAAGACTGCCGCGATACGCAGAGCGGTGAGACCCTCGGTGAGCAGTGCGACGTCCGCACCCGTGAGCTGGATGATCCCAGCGTTGTAGACACGAACGACGTTGGGGTGCTCGACCTGGGCCATGGCTCGCGCTTCGCGCAGGGCGCGTTCGCGCATCGGCACAGACTTCATCATGGCCGGAAGGAGCAGCTTGATTGCCACCTTCCGGCGCAGACCACGGTGGACACCAGAGAAGACGATCCCTGCACCACCAGCGGCGATGACCTCCAGGTCATCGTAGACAGCAGCAAGACCCTCACGCTGGAGGGCCTCGGACGACGGTCTCGTCGACATAGGTCCTCCAGGATCTAGTGGTTGTGGGCTACTATTGGGCATCGTCACCTCCGCTGTCGAAGGCGACGGCCGGGGCGAGGTAGACGGTCGAGGAGATCTCGCCGTCCGTCTGGATCTGCACGACTGCCGGGGCGCCGATGCGCCGAGTGCGGCTGGTCACGCCGTCGACCACGAGGACAGAGCCCTCGGGGGCGGACATGGTGTCCATCGCGCTGGCGTAGGCAGCGGCATCCGCCTGCATGGTGCGCAGCTTGTGCGTGCGGGGGATGATGCTCGGCAGCTCGTAGGTCGCCGAGGCCAGACCGGCGGCATAGAGCGCCGCGCGCACCTGGGACTCGTCACGCTGGGGATCGACCAGCGAGGCCATCGCCGTCATGCCGTGGATCGAGGCCGACGCCGAGGGCGTCAGACGACCATCCAGACAGATCAGCTTGGCGATCGTGTCGAGCTCCAGGGTGAGAAGCTTCTCGGTCTCCAGGTCCATGAGCAGGGCGGCGGCGGTCTCGTCGGCGGTCTCGAAGGTCGCGAGGGTCACGCCCTCGCAGTCGGCCACCGTGGACTCGACGACCGGCGCGGGCTCGGACTCGACCTGGACGGGCCGATCCGTCTGCTCGGTCTCTTCGATCTCGTCGGTCTGAACGGACGCGGGCTCCTGGGCCATCGCGGTCCCGATCGTCAGCATCATCGTGATGAGCATCAGCATGGTGTTAGTCCTCCGGATTGGAAAGAGTCAGGACGTATGTCCTGTCCTTTTGACTTTCGCAAATTTCCCCCCGTTTGTCAAGTAAAAACGTACAAAACAAGACGAAGGTTAGGTAAAAAAATTGGATGCACCAAGGCTCGCCTGAGAAGGCGAGCCTACGCAACGTAACGACCCTACGAGAGGGCGATAATACCGTCGAGGCGATAGCGGTGACCGCGCGCTCCAGAAATCGGCTTTTCGATCAGCTTCTGAAGAGCCTCTCGCCACTTCCCCTTCTTGCCGATCACGCGACCGAGATCACGCTGATTGACCCGGATGAGGATCATCACCATGGTGGCTTCTCCCGGCGTCGCCACGACCTCTACCTCCTTCGGGTAATCCGTCATCAACGCAACGAACCCACGTATCCCCTCCTCGACGCGCCTATGGCCTTCCAGATCTTCATCGGGCATTTCACACCTCTTTAGTGCAGGTCCCACAACGTCTCTCTCCAACGTCATCCATAAGACCATATTTCACCTGGGGGGTCAACGGTGCTATCATAGCGCCATGTCAATAATGATGTGGAAACAAGCGCTACGCCAAACCTTTGCTGACCCCTGCGGGTGGTCGGTTTTTGTGGTCAGCTCCGTTGGATTGTTCTTGTTGTTGCTCTTGATTCCTGTGTGGACCACGCCCGGAAACGACTTGTTGTTTCAAATCGAATTACTCGGTGCGCCCGGCACCGCTCTTGTCACTGTCCTGTCGATCGGCAACGGTTTGCTGTTGACCATGCAGACGGTCATCCATCACAAACGCAAAGCGAGCTCGGCTGCCAAGAAGGTTGTCAAGGCGACAACCCTCACGGGCATTCTCACCGGCTCGCTTGCGGCAACGCTCGCCTGCGCCGCCTGCTACTCGTCCATTCTTTCATTGTTTGGTCTAGGAGCAACAGCCTTCGTGGTTGAGTACCGTATCTACTTTGCGATCTTTGCTCTAGCTCTCACGGCAGCTGCCTTGCACTACTCAGCCAAACGCCTGAACAACGCCTGCGCCGTGTGCCATATCTAGTCCATCTCGCTCATCGCGATGATGTGCGGCATTGCGTAGGCAACAAAATGATTAGCATTGCCCACGGCAGGCACCGTCGCAGCGACATAGGTGGCGTTGACATCGCCATCGTTTAATTTTACCCAAGGCATGTTCTCATTCTCAACCGCATTGTTCACCATCTCCAGCGTGTGACCGTACGTGGACTGAACGTGATCGTCTTCTTCTTGAATGCGCCAGTAGTAATCAACGCTGAGCGTCTTGGCAAACGCTGCCGCCTCACGCTCGCTCCACACCTCGTCGTCATCGCAATCAAGATTCGCCGGACTGATCGAATTGGAGACTCGTCCTGTGCATCCAACCGTTGTAAACTCACGACTCGAAGGACCCTCCCAATCTGACCAGTATTTCACGCCAAGCTCAGGATAGCGCGCTAGTACACCCGCAGCGCCGGTCACGCCGTAGGAAAAGCTCGCCAGTCCGATGTTATCCGGATCAGTTGACGGCAAGTCGGCAACCGCTTGAATAATCGCTGCCAAACCATCCTGATCGTCGTGACCTTGATAGTTTACGTCCCCATCACTGTCCCCTGTACCCAATGGACTGTAGACAACAACGACAAACCCTTCCGCCGCCAGAAGCACTGCGTCTGATGTGTCATCTGGACCGTCGATATTTGGTCGCTCAAAGGACGAACCATCACCCGTCCCACCTGGAATTAACACAACCATCGGCCACGGACCAAGCTCGGAGGGTTCGTACAGTCGAACAGACTGACGATCGCCCGTTGTCGGATTCTCAATCCATGCCTCTCGCTTCACCACCGCACCGTCGAGCTCTTCGCCAACAACCTCCACACCAAACAGCGCTGGCGCCTCCTGCTCATCTTCCTCAGCAATCTCTTCTTCCTCTTCTTCTTGCACCTGTTCATCCTCTTGTTCAAGGGACTCGGACTCATCACGATCGATGAACGTCGTATACGTTACAAACACAGCGACCGCTGCCAACAGCACGATCGCCAAACTCATCACAATGGCCAATGGTTTCGTCATACGCTAGAATAGACTCGTTATTGATTATATGAAAACTCCCTCCTCTCAAACCACACGGTGGTTCTTCATCGTGATAAGTGTACTGGTGCTGTATTTGTTCTGGCAAGTGGTTCAACCATTCGCGGTTGTTCTGATCACCGCCGGGATCGCTGCCATCTTGCTCGCACCGATTGATAAGCGCGTACGCAGACTCATCAAGTCGCAGCGACTCTCAGCACTCGCGATGGTCCTAGGCTTCTTCCTGATTATCGTCGTACCGCTATTCATCGCCGGTGTGCTAATGGTGCAGGAAGCTTCGGACATTATCGACTTGTCGATTGGGGAAGATGGTTGGGTCTACTCATTTGATATCTCCCAAAACGTCCTGGTGACGTCGCTCCCACCGGTTGTACAAGAACAGCTCCTGGCCGTTGACGTGATTGAGCTTGGAAAGGGTCTTGCGCAGTGGGCGTTTGAGAATGTCGGACAGATCTTCTCGTCAACCGCCCAGCTCGTCTTCCATACGTTTATCTTCTTTGTCGCGCTGTACTACCTGCTTGTTGACCGCGACAAAATCCGCACGCTCGCGTTGGACCTAAGTCCGTTTACTGACAAGCTCGACGACAAGATCCTCAAGCGTATCTCCCGCACCGTCCGCTCGGTGGTCTTCGGAGCGCTCATCATCGCAATTGTGCAAGCCGCATTTGCCACGATCGGTATGGCAGTCTTTGGCGTGCCTGGTGCTCTGTTGTGGGGATCGCTGGTGATCATCGCGGCTCAAGTACCAATGCTGGGCGTGGCACTTATCATGATTCCTGCCATCGCCTACCTTGCGATCACCGGCAGCATTGGTGCAGCGATTGGTCTGACGATCTGGTCCGTCGTCGTGGTTGGATTGGTCGACAACCTACTCTCGCCAAAGCTGATTGGATCAAAGACGAAGATGAACGAACTGTTGATTCTCGTGTCGATCTTGGGTGGACTGCAGTTGTTTGGAGCGATCGGCTTCATCCTCGGTCCGACAATCTTGGCGGCACTGATGGTGGTCGTGGAGCTGTACAAGAGTGGGATGCTGGAGAAGCGTTGACAGCCAACCAACTGACGAACAAAAGAACACGCCAAGGCGTGTTCTTTTGGTGACCCTTCGGCGACTTCCTTGGAACCAGTTTATGGAAGAATTACAGGGTTGGATGAAATTTCAAGGTGAAATGAATAAAAATCCACACAGATTATTCACAAACCAAACATACCTTTATTGACTATACATGTTGGTCTAATGTGTATAATATTTTGACAAAATTATACATATAGTGTAACTTGTAGCTATGGGCTTTGATAGAAATACACCGCATAACAGTCTTCCTCTGCTACCTCCAGAGTGCGAGATTGATAGTAAGGCTGTTTTAAAAAAAGCCATTTCCGCCAACAGAGCGTTGGCTGGTTTAAGAATGGCTGCAAAGCAACTTCCAAACGAAGCTGTATTTTACAACAACCTTTATCTTTTAGAGGCTAAGGAGAGCTCTGAAATTGAAAACATTATCACAACGAACGATCAGTTATTTCGAGCGTTGGCAATCGAAGACAAGTCAGTCGATCCGAATACACGTGAGGTTCTACATTATCTAGATGCGCTATGGCAGGGATTTAACCTATTAAAAACACAACGGGTTATCACCACAAATACACTGATAAAAATTGTGAATACGATCAAGGAAAACGATCGAGGAATCCGTGAGATCCCAGGTGTAAAGATAGCCAATGAAAAAACCAAAGAGATCATCTATACTCCACCAGAAGGAGGGGATGTTATTCAAGAAAAGTTACGAAATCTTGAGGAATACATTAACACAGACGATGGGGTAGATGCGCTAATAAAGATGGCGGTCATCCATTATCAATTCGAGGCTATTCACCCGTTTCACGACGGTAATGGTCGAACTGGGCGAATTCTAAACGTGCTCTTCTTGGTTTTTGCAGGGCTACTGGATCACCCTATGCTTTTTCTCAGTCAATATATTCTCGATAGTAAAGACGATTATTATGTTGGGCTCAGAGAGGTGACAGAACAGCAGAAATGGGAAGAATGGATTACCTACATGCTCGACGGCGTTGAGCAGTCATCACTTGCGATGACAAATAAGATCCAAAAAATTGTCGAGTTAATGGATAAGACAAAAGGTGAGATTAAGGATAAGGCACCAACCACTTACTCAAAGGACTTGCTTGAGATTCTTTTCAGCATGCCTTATACAAGAATCAACGATCTTATAGAGGCGGGCTTGGGTACTCGCATCACTGCAACAAAATACCTCAATGAGCTAGAGGCAATCGGAATCTTAGAATCAATTAAAGTGGGCCGTAACAAACTTTTTGTCAATAAACGTTTTTACTCGCTTCTGGAGAACTGATAAGCGTTTGACAGTCATCTTAGAGACAATAAAACCGTAGGAAAATCCTGCGGTTTTATTGGTGACCCCAAGGGGAATCGAACCCCTGTTTCCAGGATGAAAACCTGGCGTCCTAACCACTAGACGATGGGGCCGTCATGCGGCATTTGCAGCGGTAGGATAGAAAAAAAATCAACAGTTGTCAATGATGAAATGCCACAGCGCCCGCCCCTGCGAAGGGACGGGCGCCACACGACGTTCGTAGCTACGAGACGGAGAAGTACTTGACGATCACGACGGTGATGTTGTCGTGTCCGCCGCGGGCGTTGGCCAGGGCGACCAGGGCATCGCAGATGTCCTGCAGTTCACGCTTGGTGCGCGCGTCCGCGATCTGGCGCTTGAGCTGGCGCAGCTCCGGCGAGTCCTCGCGCTCCAGATCCACCAGGTCGTAGAGGCCGTCGCTGCACAGCACCATAGCGTCGCCCGGGCGCAGCAGCGCACGGAAGAGGTCCGGATCAGGGCCGTGCACGTTCAGGTCCATAGTGCGGTTGAGGATGTGGCCGCCGACCGGGCTCTTGCGTGTGCAACGACCAGCACGGATGAGCCTTTCGGCCTCGGAGTGATCCCAGGTGAGCTGCGTGACGCAATGGCCCACGACGTGGTAGCAGCGAGTGTCGCCGACCTGACCGATCAGCGCGCGCAGGGTCGTACCGACGCGCACGCGGTCGAGCCACAGCACCGTGAGCGTGGTGCCCATGTCGTGAGCCCCCGTACGGTCTGCCTCGCGCTTGATCTCCCTGCGAGCTTCCGTGTAGCCGTCGATCATCCCCTTGGCAGTCGGGCGAGGTTTGCCGTCGAGCATCCTGGGAACAGCACGAATGACCGCCGCGCTGGCGACCTCACCACACGAGGGTCCACCCATGCCGTCGGCGACGGCGAACAGGGCTCCCTGGTGGTTGAGCTGGGCCATGTAACTGTCTTCGTTGTTCGTACGCTCGCGACCGACGTCCGTCGTCGCCGCGTATCCGATCTTGATGGGGATGACACACCTCCAGTGTTGTCGTAGCTCCTTTGTCCTGAACTGAATTGTCGGACAAGAGAAGATACCACAAAACTGGACATTTGTCCAGTCTCGACCCCCTTTGCCACCTACGCTATAGCACGATGTCGATAATCTCGGGAATGTCGTCAGCTGTTACCTCTCCGAGCCAAATGTCATCTGGCATGATGACGACCGTCGAACCCGTCGAGCACTGGCCAAGGCAGCCTGTCTTTGAAACGCGCACATCCGTGGTCGCTTCCTTGACCGCCGCCTTGATCGCTGGATAGAGCTCACCCGCTCCGCGCTGCATGCAACAGTTCGCCCCGCCCTCGCGAAGGTTCTGACATACAAGGACAAGCTTACGATACGTTGTGTCTACTTTTTTCATACAATGGCAGTTTAACAAAACTGGCTTAATGCACGAAGCCGCCCGACAGGTAAGGCGACCTAGGGCGGCACGTTGGCGAACGTTGTCTCGATCTACCAGGGGAACTCGGTCTCCACGGCAGGCTCCGCGAACCCCGTGAACGTGAAGCTCATCCGGGAACGCATGGAGGACCATTCGTCTGAATGTAGGTCCGACATGAGCTCTACGATTGCCCCACCGGCCACTTCCGTGACCTCGATGTACAGCAGATGCATGGGCTGATCGTGGGGCCATGGAACGACGTGCCACGAGTCGTCGAGCTTGCGGTAGAGCAAGCCACGGAAGACCGTGTAGCCGTCAGGGCCCCGCTTCACGTCCACGACAGGGAACACTTGGCGCTCAGACCTGCGGACAGGCCAGACCATCGTCCCTTCCATGCCCCCGATGTCGCTGTCGGTGACAGCATGAGCGATCTCGTAGCCGCTCCCACCCCGCCGCATGACGTAGTGCTCGGTGACGAGGAAGGTGTCGTAGCCCGGGAGATGGCTGAAGGCGAAGCCGATCGGCCGGTCGTTGAAGGGGATCGAGAGCGAACCTTGCGCCTTGAACGTGTCCTGAGGCTCTGAGCCGTCATCTGGATACATCGTCCATCCCGCACGGTAGATCGGGTAGCCCACCTGAACGGTCTCACACCACGCGGAGCCCGTTGCCGGATCATCACGCAGCCGATCACGGACAGCCCATGGACCACCGGCACCAGGAGTGCCATCGAGGCACACAGCGCCAGAGACGCCATGTGTGTCCGTGTGGCGTGGACCCTCGATGATCATCCACTCACTCTGTCGGTCCGGTCTCGTGTAGCGCGTCAGACGTTTTTTGTGCTGCAGCTGGTAGTAGGCCTTGCAGCCATCCCCGCCATCACACCCCAGCCAGTCACGGTCTTGGTCCGGAACCCACTCGTCAAACGGAGCGCCGTCCACGAACGTCGGGCGGTAGTTCTTGGTGTAGACCCGCTCCAGCATCGGCGGCACCTCTGCGGAGGGAGTCGATGTCTGGTCAGTCGTGGGGATCGACGCGGGCTCGGGAGAACAGGCGGCGAGAAGAAGCAGAAGAATGTGCATGGGAAACCTCGTTGAAGTTGAGCTCACCAATGCAAGTCAATAAAAGAGCAGCGACTGATACGTTACACGAAAAAACGCCTTCTGTCAAGGCATGATGCGTGCATAAACAACAACAAACACCCACTTATACAGTGGGTGTTGTTGGCCCTACAGGACTTGATATATGACTCGTCTAGTACTCGGCAACTGCTGCCTTTCCATCTTTGTACACACCAAACATCACCTGGTCTGATCCGAAGTTCACAATCACGCTACCAAACTGATCGTCAACGTGTTCGATCTCGGCCGCGCGATCAGACGATACTGGCGTCTTTGCAAATCCCGTCTTCGTGAGGCTCGAGCCGTCAAACTGCAGAACCGAGAGACGTCCGTTGCTACGCTTTGGCGGCATGTTCGCGACAAGAATGTCATCCACTCCATCGCTGTAGAGGTCGCTCACTGCCAAATCAAATGCTCCTGGCACTTTTCGGTAGAGGTAGCGTCGAGCAACACGATCACCATCGATATCGTACACAAATACGTATCGGCCGTTAGACTCAACGAGATACTGACAGTCGGTCGTTGCGGCGTACTTCACGCTGGAGGTATCTGCTGGCACATCAACACACACCTCTTCAGGCTCTTCTGCCTCAACCTCAGGACAGTGTACAGGCGAGATTGGAACGTCGTCATAACCATAGACCCATACCTCTGACGCTCCAGATCCAGCATCCTCGGCAATCGTCACCTGCAAAACGGCATCGGGACACGAAACGTGTGTTGCTACACCTTCTTGGTTGTCGCCTGGCAAATCCATGTCCGCAATAAACGCTCCGGCTGGCGTGTACAAGCGTCCAAGGTTGTAGCCATCGTGAATCGCAACAAGGTAGCCAGTTGCATTGTCGTAGGAAAGCCCGGAGATATCCGTCAGCCACCATTCCGATTCCATCGTGTCCAAGTGGGCTGGACCATCATCGACGGAGAAGACGTAGATGTTTCCATTTTCCTGAAGTCCAGCGTAGAAGACTCCACCAAAGGACGTATCATCGTACGGATGCACGCCGTCTGGCACGAAGGTCAACGCCTCAAGGCCGAGGTTGGAGTCGGTGTTTGGTAACCACGCTGACACGTCCCAGGCCGTTCCGGTCAACGACGCAGATGACAGATCGAACTCGAGAATCAATCCTCGACGCTCGGCTGCAAGATAAACAAGAGAGCTCGCGCTGTCGGCGACTGTCACACCTTCGAGGTCATAGCCAAGGCCAGACCAATGATTCAACAACTCTCCTGACGTTGAAAGCTCGGCGACAATACCGTCGTCACTGACAAGAATATAGGTGCCGCGTGCTTCGTGCCACACAATGCCGCTTGGCTCCCAACCATTTCCCAACTCGGAAGAACCGATCTCTTGGCTATCGACTCCATCTGGGACGGGGAATGTTGCGGCACCAGCAAGCATCGGTGCTGCAGCCATCGTAAACAAAATAGCGACGCCAACAAGCGATCGCCAACATAAAACATGTGTACGCATACGCAAAAGGGGAAGAGTTATAAAAAAAGAATACCGCGTTAGCTCAAATTCCGCCAGAGCGAATCGAAAATCATGCGCTGTGTTTTGGAGATGGCGCCGTCTTCGATAATCACGCCGAACAATCGCTTGCGATCATCCAGCGATACGTACGCCGTCTTGTTTGCATAGATAAAAATATACGTCGGTGCGGACTCTTTTTGCGTGAGCCACTTGCGCTCGTCCAATCCAACCGTACGACCACCTTCCCCCAAGGCGATCGCACGCACACGAATGCCCTCCTTCTTTCGCTGCGTGCTAAAGCGTGGCCATGCCGAGCCGATGAGATCACGAATACCCGAGCTTGAGTACACGCGATACGTTTTCTCACGCGTCGCTTTTGTTTGCGCAAGAACATCAAGCAAAATATCTTTCACTCCAGCCTTCCCTTCATAGTAACGCACTGATGGTCGGTGCTCGCTCTGACCAACAAGACTCTGCAGTCCCGGCAAGGCGGCGTCGAGCTGCTCGCGAGCCTTCTTCATCTCAAGCTCCCGTCGCGTGGCAAGGCCACGAAGCTTGTTAGGATCCTCGGCGGTGAAATAGCGATGCGCCTTCGCGTCAACGAAACTCACCAACCCCGCATCCATCAACCGCTTCAGCGCATCGTAGGTTGTTCCACGATTCAAGCCTGTCTCTTGCGCCACCCGCCGAAGCGGTGCCGATGACAACGACAACAGCGCTTTGTACACCTGCATGTCTTTTTCCTTAAGCCCTAAAAGCTCCAAGGTTTTGCCGCTAAGTTGTCTCACCTTTTTCATCTAAAACAGTTCGATTTTCATTACCTTAGCATCTGCCATCGAAAACGCCCACAGCACGCCAAGATGCTGATCGTAGGCAAACCGTGCCTTCACGTACTGATCATCAAACAGACGAATCTGATCCACGTACGCACCCGCGCGCGTCAGCACGTACAACGTCTCCTGACCATCGCTATCAACGTCAGCTGTCATCATGAAATCACGTTCGTAGTCGATGGCGGCAACATTGTTTCCATACGAAAGCTCACCAAGATGCTCGAGCGAATACACATCGTACATTTGCTCACCAACGTACAGAACATCACGTCCCTGATCAACAAACAGGGCGTACGCGTGGTCTTTGATGCCCTGCGAGGTGATCTCCTCGATCGTACCGACGAGGGCATAGTCGAGGTGACGATCGTAGACGTACACGCTGTGAGCGCCATGCGCGTACACGAACACACGCCCTGAGGGCTCATGCGGTTGCGTGACCAACATGCCCGCACCCGCGAGGTCGGTGTAGTCATCAAGATAGTCCTCAACATAGATGACCTCAACAACGCGGCCGCTCTTCGCGTCAACGACCACCACTTCATTCTGTTCCGGAATCGTCACGTACAAAAGGAGGTCCGTCTGATCAAGCGACAGATGACCGATACCGTCGGTCTCCGCCTCGCCAACGCCAAGATCAAACCGATCAACCACCTCGCCTGATGCCGGATCAATCGCCAGCACCTCGCCGCTTAACATCGTATACGCATACACGGTGTCGAGCCCTTGCGAGTACGCGCTTCCAACAGGCCAGTTCTCAACGTCGATGTCTCGCACAAGCTCACCGTCACTGCTTAACTGCACCAATGTACTACCACCCAAACGATTTGCTACAAACACATCACCATCAGCGCTCACCACACCATGCTCAGCTGACGTTCCGGCATCGATCTCCAGAATGGAGCTGTCATGCATGTTGATGCGCATGACCGAGTTGTCGTTATTACTTGTGACGTATACATATTCACCAGCAGCGTCTACATCGAGCGACTTGTGAATGTGCTCGAGCTCCTGCCGGTCGACTTCTTTACGCGTTTCGGCCTCGATGATCGAAATACCCCCGCGGAACCCGCCCGACACCTCATCGTCGTAGCCGTTGTGCGTAATGACCGCGACCATACCTCCGCCGTAGTCGATCTCCGCCGGATCTGGCACAACGCGCACAACGTCCGGACGTGCCGCAGGATCGTCAAGATCAAACACGAGCACGCGGTCACTGGTCAGCACCCACAAATCATTCAGGTCCGGATCGTATGCGGAATCCTCAACGCGCGCGCCAATGTCCAGCGTCATCTCCTGAAGCGGCAGCAAACTCTGACCACTCAAAATCGTCACAGGAAACGTCGCTGCATTCTCACCAATCTCCAACACTACCAAATCACCCTCGGCTGTATAGAAAATGTCAGACAAATCATACGGAAGACTCTCGATCACCCGAAGGTCAGAATGAAACATCTCGATCGTTAGATCTGTCGGATTTGGAATGAGGAGGTATCCGACGTTGTCATAGTAGATCTCGTTGACAAACAGAGGCTCGCGCAGGCGGGTGCTCGCCTCAACCTCCATAGCCTCGCCATCAATGCGCACCAGCGTATTCTCGTCAGCCACATAGGCTCGTCCGCCATCACACGTGATGTACTTAAGAGAAAAATCTCCTTCACCAATACCTGTGTCGATATAGCCAATCACCTCTCCAGTCGCATCAAACACCGCAATCTCAGGACTCATGATCCCCACGGCATACCCCTGCTGCAGCTCATCATCCCAACACACGTCGTGCATCTTCAGCGTATTTCCTTCAGGGAAACCAAGAAGGTCGTTAAGGTCATACTCCCCAACAAGCGCTAAATCGATCGACACTCCAGGCTCATCCTCGCCGGCGCTATAGCGAATTGGCGCATCATCGACCACTTCAATCGACGGTCTTCCAATCCATGCGAAGAACCCAACCGCGGCCACGGACAACGCCGCCACCATCAACACAAGCAAAAGAAGTCGATCTTTCATATACGTGCATTGTATCAGAAGCGCATTCGACTTATAATGCGTGCATATGTTGGAGGTGTTTTCTACCTATGAACTCACGACCGGCCTACTGGTCGTCCTTTGGGTTGTGCTCTTTATTCACGAACGCGAGCTGCGTCTTGAGATGCTCGCCTTGGGAGTCCTTGGTCTCTTCCTGCTACCATTGTCGTTCACGGTTCTTCAAGGCACCGATGCCTCTTACGGCTTCTCGCAGCTGACCTTCGCGGACCTGCTGTTCACCTATGTGATTGCCAGCCTCGCCGGCGTACTCTTCCACGCCGTGCTTGGAAAGCACTACCACCTTCTGCCGAGCAAGAAACGTCGCGAGTCGATCGAATCGCTTGCGCAGTGGTGGCTCATCCGCCTCCTCCTTGCCCTGTTGTTCTTTGTTTGGATGACCCTCCTGCTCACCCTTGCCTTTTCCGTCAGCTTGGCCGGCTCAGTACTACTCGCAGCCGTCATGCTGACCATCTACGTTGTGAGTCACCGACACGATCTGCTCTACGATGCCATCGCGAGTGCCTTGTTGACAGGCTTCATCGTTTTCCTCGCCGGTGAGCTTGCTGCCGTCTTTACTGGTCTACCGATCGCCATCAGCGTTGTTGAATCTTCCGGTTCGATTGGATCTGTGCCCAGTGATCTGATCATCTGGTCGCTGGGCGTTGGTCTGATCCTCGGTCCTCTGTATGAATACATTCGCCGACTCCAACTTAGATAGCCCATTTGCCTTTGACACCCAAGAGGGTCAGTTGGCCGTGGACGTTATTGAAACACCCGAGCAGATCATCATCCGCTCGGCGATTGCTGGCGTGAAGCCAGAAGAGTTGGATGTGCATGTGACAGGTGACTTGGTGACCATTCGCGGCGAGCGCAAAAACATGAAGGAAGTCGACCAATCGACAGTGCATTTTCAAGAATGTTTCTGGGGCGTCTTCTCACGATCGATCGTCCTACCAACACACGTCAAAGCAGACGAGGCTGATGCTGTAGTGAAAAACGGTGTCCTGACATTGACCATACCCAAGGCACATGGTGAGATGGTCGTACCCGTCAGGGAGGAGCTTGAATAGTATGGAGCATAATCTGCTAGATCACGTCCGTTCTGGATGGCAAAACAAGAAAACACCGATCCTCGTGGTCGGTGGTGTTGTGATCGGCATCCTCTTTTTGATCAGCGCCGGCACCTTCGCTTACGTGAAGGCGTATGAAGGCAAGATTTATCCAAACGTCTGGATCGACTCCATGAACGTCGGTGGCATGACGCAGGAGGAGGCGTATCAACTCGTTGATGAGCAGCTACAGACCATGCTTGATGACGGCCTTGTTGTGGAGGTCGAAGGACAAACACTTACCATCGACCTGCGCGCTTCAGGAGCGGATGATCCGGATCTTATCAGCGATCGCCTCTATGTCGACGTAGACGGGGTGGTTGAGGAAGCGTACAACGTGGCGCGATCCGATCGGCCTATTTTTGACGCTCTGTCAGCGGTCTTTCTTGCCATTGATAACAACGTCGCCCTCTTTCCAGAAGTGACCGTGCTGGAAGACGAGCTGGAAGAAACGATTCGCGAACTTCTCGTCGCGCGCGAGCTAGATGTGCTGGAAGAACCGGGTGAGCCAACGCACTACGATGCGTATTATGAAGGCCACACAATTGCCATCGAGATCATCGAAGGCACACCAGGAACCATCTTTGACTTTGAGACCTTCTTTGCAGACCTAGAGTCAGCTGCACAGAACTTCGCCGTAGATTCCATTAAGCTCGCGCTCATCGAACAATCGGTAGACGTAAGCGAAGAGGAAGCTGGCCGTGAGCTCACGGTCGAATTGCGAGACATTCTTTGGTACGCGCCGTATGAGCTCACCCACACATCACAGTCGTATCGTGATTACAGCTGGGAGATTGATTTTGATGATCTCGTAGCGTGGCTCATTCCCGCGTGGGAAGACGATGAGCTGGTTCTCGCGCTGGCCGGTGAGGGCTTTGAGGACTTCATCGAAGAGATTCACGAAACCGTTGACGTCGAACCCGTCGATGCACGTTTCACCATCGAAGGCGACCGCGTGACAGAGTTCTCAGGGTCGCAAAGCGGTGTGACGTTTGACGAAGAGGCAACGATCGAAGCGTTGGCGGACGTGTGGGGTGAACATATTGAGGAGTATCACGGCGATCTAAACTCTGAGGAGCGCATCGCCGGCCCAGATGACAATCCTGTGCCCGTTGAAATCGTCACCATGGAAACGGAGGCTGACGTCACCACTGACAGCGTGAACAATTTGGGTATCAACGAGATTCTCGGCGTTGGTATCTCAGACTTCTCCGGCTCCCCTGCCAACCGTGTTTCAAACATTCGCCACGGTGCATCAAAACTCAACGGAATCCTGCTAGCACCAGGGGAAACACTATCTTTGATCGATGAACTCGGTCCATTCACCGTTGCCGACGGCTACTTGCCAGAGCTGGTGATTAAAGGGGATGAGATCAAGCCTGAGGTTGGCGGAGGACTTTGTCAGATTGGAACGACCACGTTCCGCGCGACGATGAATGCAGGATTGGAGGTTGTTGAACGACGTAACCACTCGCTTGTTGTCTCCTACTACAACGATCCGTCAAACGGCAATCCGGGAACCGATGCCACGATCTACGATCCAGCGCCGGACTACAAGATGCGCAACGATACGGACAACTACGTCTTGCTGACAACCGAGGTTGATCTGTACAACTACGAGTTGATCTTCACATTCTGGGGAACGTCTGACGGTCGCGAGGGATACTACACAGCGCCAGTTATCCTCTCATGGACTGGATACGGGGAAACGGAATATATTGAAACGCTCGACCTCGCTCCAGGCGAGGAACAGTGCCAGTCACCACATCCGGGGGCAACGGCGAGCTTCACGTACTATGTTGATTACGAGGAAGGCGAGCAACACGCAAAGACCTACACCTCAACGTACCGATCTCTTCCATGGATCTGCTTGGTCGGTGTTGAAGAGCTAAGTTGTAACCCTGATGAAGAGGAATGTCCTGAAGATACGGGGGAGGATACGGATGAAGATGCTGAAGGCGATGAAACAGACGAAGACCCAGAGGGCGATGGCGACGCCGAAGAAGCGGAGGAAGATACAGCCGACGAAGAGTCATCCATTGACGAAGACGAAGCGTAAAAAAACATAGCGAGAAAGCTTTACACTTGGGCTTCCAATATGCTAACCTCGGAGCGATCCGATGAGGGTCGGTTAATAACTACTTTCATATATTATGAAACTCCTATTGACCGACCCGTGCGTTTGGAGCTAAGCAGTTGGGCCAAGGTTTCCGATAGTCGCGAACGGAAATGAAGAGGATGCGTAAGCCTCACCAGCCGAACCAAGCCGATGCTTTCGTCAGCTTACGGGTCAATGGCTACTGCCCGCTTCGTACGGGAAAGTGACGAACAACTCGAAACCCTCTCTATGGCGGAGAGGTCGAATACGCCCACACGGGGACTAAACCTCGTCATCAAATGAATTTCAGAGACAAAACTCTGTATAAAATGACTGTGGCGTTGAAGTGTAAGGTTGCTAAACAAAATATGCGGAACAAGCACGCTGGAGCGCCAACTCTAGCGTGTTTTGTTTGTTGGATCCACACAAGCCATTGACGCAACGCGTCAAAAGTGAGGTAATGAATATACAAGAAAACTCTCCTCTCTTAATGAGCTGGAGAGTTTTTGTGTTAAACGCATGCTTCCGTGGGCCCGGCGGGCTGCGGCTCTGGACTCATCAATCCGAGAGTCTGGGGTTCAACTCCCCACGGGTCCACCGAAGTATGTGTTTGACAGTTCACAAATAAACTGCTTAAATGTCTATGATGAGTCCGGAGCCAGTCCGCTAGAAACCCCGCACAAGCGGGTGTTTCTTTTTGCAAAACAAAACAACGCCCGCAGGCGACATAGTGGGAATGTTTCAGATTTAGGTCAGCTCTAGGCGCGGGAAAGCCAGCTCGTGAGACGACCTATACTGGTCGTTGAGCGAGTGGCGCATCCCGCAACAACGAGATGGCCAAATCTGGGACATTCCCCATTACAAACTGCAGCCAAGAAGATATATCGATGGTATAGGACCAGCCGGAGCCGGAATTAGACAATTGATATACCCCCATGCTTGTCGTGGCTGCAGATTACAAAGGGTAATGAACGCTGTACTCTATCACGGCTTCACCCCTCTGTCAAGCCTTGTACACTTATTTTGTTCAGCAATAGCTAACAAAACTCACCCTTAGTATACAAAATTTATCGAAAAGAAACAATAATCTAAAAACGGTTTCGTTCAGCTCCTGTAAACAGCTTATCCACCCTTTGTCCTCAATGCGAGACTATTTGATCACTTTATCGATCAAACCGTACTTTGCCGCGTCCTTCGCGATCATGAAATTATCGCGTTCTGTATCATCTGTCACCTTCTTCAAAGGCTGCCCTGAGTGATCGGCAATGATTTTGTTCAGTGATTCTTTCATCTGCAAGATACGTTCCGCATGGATCTTAATGTCCGTTGCCTGTCCCTGAACGCCGCCCAAAACCTGGTGGATCATGATCTCAGAGTTTGGCAGAGCAAAACGCTTTCCAGAAGCTCCTGCTGTCAAAAGCACTGCTCCCATGGATGCCGCCAAGCCAACACAGATCGTAGAAACATCCGGTTTGATGTATTGCATCGTGTCGTAAATGGCTAATCCAGCCGTGACAGATCCTCCTGGGGAGTTGATATAAAGCTTGATATCACGGTCCTTATCCTGGCTTTCAAGGAACAAGAGCTGCGCAATGACCGCGTTAGCAATGGTGTCATCGATCGCAGAGCCAAGAAAGATGATGCGATCCTTCAAAAGGCGCGAATAAATGTCATACGCCCGCTCTCCATGGTGGGTTTTTTCAATAACCGTAGGAATAAGCACCTGTGAGCGAATTTCGGGAAGAATATCATTGTTTTGCTGTTGCATACGCTTAGCAGAATAACACGACGACTGCTAATAAACAACAAAACCCCTTTAAAACAGGGGATAAATGCCTTTTTTTGTTCACAGAAACTTGACAAAAGGCCACGTTCATGGTATCTTACTAGCGCTCGGCCCCATCCTCCCCCTGGGCCGACTTCGAGGAGTGCCTCCGCAATGTCCGGGACCTGATCCCACTTCGTTGCCGCGCCGTCGCGACCCATGTGCCCCGCTGCACCTGAGGACGCGGCGGCGCATCTCTCTTTATCACTTGTCTTCAACAACGATCCACGACCCATCCTTTTCCTGAAGGTGGGCGTTTTCGATTTTAAAGCCAGCCGCGTTTTTGTGCCCCCCTCCTCCGTATTGCTTGGCAAGCTCAGATACATCACGGGTATGCGATCGCAATGACCCTTTCACTGATCCATCGGGTCGTTCTTTGAGAATCAGAATGACATCCTCGGCATCGAGCATCACATTTAGAAAATCCATCAAACTGCGCGTTTCGGATTCCTTCACATTCAACCGTTCAATATCCGCAAGCGTAATCACCGTACAGGTCGCATCAAACTCCTTACTATAGTGAAGACGCTCAAACGCCAACCCCCACAGCTTCAACGTCTCAACGGACTTATTCATCATCGTGTGATACACGATCTCCTGCAGCCGTGCACCATGCGCAGACAACTCGTGCGCCGCACTCAAGCAGGCGGCCGTTGTGTTCGTCGTACTAAAAGCAACGGTGTCGTGACAAATACCAGTCAAGATGCACTGCGCGGCGTTCTTGTTCATCGGTAGCTTCTGATCTTTAATAAATCGCCACACCACATCAGCGGTGGAGGCCGCATCCTCTTCAATGAGGTTCACCATGCCATAGCGTGGGTTGGTAGCGTGATGATCAAAAGAGACGAGCGGCACGCGGCGCTTCATGGCAGGAATCTTATCGCGCTCCTGGATATACTCGCCGTCAGAGCAGTCGAAGATCATCACCAAATCAATCGTATCGTCAGCAAAGATTGTGGGATCGCGTACGATATCCTGAGATCCTGGCAAAAAGGCAAACATCTCCGACAGCGGCTTTGGCGAGTAGACCGTCACGTCCTTTCCCATCGCCAACAACACGTGATACATCCCCAACGTCGAACCAAGCGTATCACCGTCGATACGCTCATCCGTCAGCAGCAAAATGCGATCAGCCTGATCGATTTGCTGGCGAATTTGTCTATAGAGGATCTGGGACATAGCGGAGAAGCTTAAACCGAAAATCAAAAACCGTCAATATCGACGCTGTATCACGATAACATCCAATAATCATCCAGTAACTTTCTCTGAAGTTTTCCCCCATTACCATGGGCTAACAGACCCCTATACGACTGATAAACCTCCTCTCGTGGATCCCCCCGCAACTTGCGAAACATGCGATGACGGCTTGAGCGGCGTAAGACTCGATGATCAGGGAAATGAACCCATCCCAAAAAATCCACTCCGGATGCAAGCGTCTTGATGAACGTCTTATCCGGATGAAGTTGCAAGAGCAATCTTTCGAACAAAAACGCATCGATCTCGGGAATCAATTCATTCAGGTGCTCACGATCGCGCGAAAGGATTACAAAGTCATCCGCATAACGAATATAGAACTTGATACCCAACGCATGTTTCACGAACTGATCGAACTCGTTCATGTACACATTTACGAAAAGCTGTGATGTGAGATTGCCAAGAGGGAGCCCAAAGCCGGGCACTGTATGAAAGCTGAAAATAATCTCTCTCAACAAATAAACAATCCGTGTATCAACAATAAAACCGTCAAGCTGACGGAGCAATGTGTTTTGGTTGATGCTCGCGAAAAACTTACGAATATCCATCTTCAGTACCCAGCACGTCCTCGTATGATTGTGACTCACCTTGTTGGCCATGGAACGGAAGCGATCCATTGCTCGGTGCGTGCCTTTGTCTGTTCGGCACGAAAAACTATCTGCGATAAATCGACGATCAAAATAGGGATAGAGCATTCTATGTACACAGTGATGCACTAAACGATCGCGGACAGAGGCCTTATGAATATCCCGACGCTTGGGATCATGAATAACAAAATGTTGATACCCGCCATGACGATACAATCCTGATGCTAACTCCCAATGCAACACATCGATATTGTCGATCAACGCTCTGGAAAAGACCTGCACATCCTGCTTCGATCGTTTGCCTTTGACAAACTCCGACCAGGCAAGTAACACATTATCAAACGAAACAATCTCCTCGAGCGTATGCGAAAACAGACCTCTTTTGCGACCCCCCCCCCGATAATCTCCGAGGTGATGTTACGATTTTGCATAAACTCAGCGATGCATATAAATGTTGGCATGGAACGTTGTCCAACCTACCACGGCTTTCCCGTTACACCATTGGAGTAAAAATAGATTCCCTATTTACGGAAACGATTGAGCTCATCCTACTGGCTTCATTCTCGAGCAAACATGATAAGCGATCAATTCTTGAGAAGGCAGCCGCGAAATTTGATGCGCTCAAATTCTTCCTGCAGCTCGCCTGGGAGATGAAGCTCGTAGATCACAAGGCATTCGCACGACTCTCTCAACAACTAGCGGAGATAGGAAAAATGCTCGGTGGCTGGATGAAGCACGCGAGATAACCAAACACTCCCGAATCAGCGGGAGTGTTTGCAATGAACAGACTTGCGACGCACAAGACGGTCGTTGTCATTCCACTGGTTGTGGAGGTTGTTCCAGTTCCTGATCCAGCGACGGGAATCGTCGTGCCAGTAGACGTAGTAGACGTCGCGCGAGGCGTCGGGGTTACGCCAATGTATGCCATGCGCCATCTACACCACCACCCATCGATCTTCTCTGGGCTGAATCGTATTTGGAGAAGTGATCTCACCAGCACATCGCACCAAGTATATTCATTTGGGGGGCTGCGACAGCACTCTATACCGAGCCGTAGCCTGATATATTCCGGCGTGTCACAGCGTCCGGATTTCAACCGCTCGAAGCCATGGCCGCGAGCCTTGCAAGTTTACCGTCCGAAGTAAATTTAGCATAAAAAAACGTCGAAGCCCCGCACCTTGCAAGCAAGATGCGGGGCCACGGAGAGGACCAAGGGAGCGAGGGCCAAGACAGGTGCCAAGAACCCCAGGACCCAAGAGCCTACTTGCGACGCACAAGACGGTCGAGGTCAAGCCACAGGGAGGGGAGGTGGTGCCAGTGCCTGAACCAGCGACGGGAAGCGTCGTGCCAGAAGACGTAGTAGACGTCGCGCGAGGCGTCGGGGTAACGCCAGTCGGTGAAGACGAAGGCGACCTTGCCGCGCAGACTCTCAGGGATGTCGTCCTGGTGGTCCAGGAACCACTGGCCGTCTTCCTTGCCGAGGTGGGCGTTCATCTCCTTGGCGCGCTGGACCATGACGTCACCCTTGACCGAGGTCTCGCCAGGCTTGAGGAAGCCGAGGATCTCGTAGGTGCGATCGCCGAGGGTCAGCTCGGTGGGGAGCCGGTCGCTGGCGGCGTTGACGAGGCTCTGGGCGAACGTGCGCACCTTGCCGGTGTTGTCAGAGCTCACCAGAGCCTTGAAGAGCTCCTCGCCCAGCTCACGACGCAGGTGGGCCGCGGAAAGCAGCGTGTCCATGTTGTATCCTTGCCTCCCCTTTTCGGGAAAGCCGTACCCCTCGCCAACACGGCAAAGGGGAAGACCTATCTGTTTCCGGCCTTCTTGCCGTCTACCTAGAAAAATAGACAACAAGAAAGCCAAAAATCACAAGGAACAGGCAGTGAATATAGCATAAATTGGCGGTTTTGTCAACCTACAGAATTCAAAAACGGACCCTGTAGCCCGTTTTTTGAAACGCTATTGCACAATCAACGTCCCTTCCATGCCAAGTGCACGATGTGATCCAACGTCGCAGTAGTAGGCATATGATCCTGGATCGGTTGGTGCGGTGAATGTAAGAACATCGCCAATACTCACGCCGGACTTGTAGCCAATCTCATCGATCACAAGCGTGTGCGTTCCAGCGTTCTGCTCAATGGTGATAACAACGGTCTGACCAGGCTCTGCGGCGATGGAGCTTGGACTGAAGAAAAAATTTCCCGACTCCATGGAGACATAAAGCGACTCGTCCTTCTCTTCGTCATCGTCTTCTTCTGGAAGATCCTGCGCTTCTTGCTCGGCCGCATCGTCATCTTCCTCAGACTCAAGCTCGGGCTCCTCGCCAACGTCTGTGTCGTCAGCATCATCATCGACTGGCAATGATTCTGCTACTTGATCATCATCTTCGGCCTCATCCGCCTCCTCATCGTCTTCCGCCCCCTCTTCCTCTTCATCCTCCTCATCGGCGATCTCTTCGATGTCCGTCCCAAGCTCAGTCAACGCATCGAGCGTATCGTCATTCGCCTGAGGTTCGCTGCAGCCAGCTCCAACAACCAAAAGCGCCATCAAAAACAAAGGGATCATTCTTTGCATACAAAACAATACTCATTACCTGCTGATTATACCTCAATCGGCCTTTTTGATAGAATACCGGCGTTATGTACTTGTCGCGATTAGAACTCCAGGGCTTTAAGACGTTTGCCAAGAAAACGATTTTAGAATTCCCCGCACCCAAAAAGTCCCATCACGCACTCACGGTCGTGGTCGGACCAAATGGATCGGGTAAATCCAACGCCTCAGACGCGATTCGGTGGTGTTTGGGCGAGCAGTCCATGAAGCTGCTGCGCGGAAAAAGTGGGCAGGATGTGATCTTCTCTGGGTCTAAAGGAAAAGCGCGTGCGGGATTCGCTGAGGTCACCATGGTGATCGACAACAGCGATGGCGCGATGCCCATCGACTTCAACGAAGTCTCGATTACGCGTCGACTCTACCGCGACGGCGACTCGGAGTATCGCCTCAACGGAAAAAAAGTTCGTCTCGCCGACATCCAACTCTTGCTAGCTGAAGCTGGTGTGGGTCAGCGATCGTACAGTGTGGTTGGTCAGGGCATGATCGATCATGTGCTCACCTCCTCCCCTGAAGAACGAAAAATCTTTTTTGACGATGCCACCGGTGTGCGCAGCCTGCAGATCAAACGTCATCAATCGATGTTAAAGCTGCGCAAGGCTGCCGAGAACTTGGTGGAGGTCCAAATGCTGCTCTCGGAGATCGAACCTCGATTGCGATCGCTCAAGCGCCAAGTGCGACGGCTGGAGAAACGCGATCAGGTGGAGTTTGAACTGCGGGACGTGCAAAGTCGCTACTTTGGAACACTGTGGTGGAATCTGAAAGACGAGATGGATGCCATTGGCGATCGTCTTGGCAAGGTAGACGGAAGCTTGGAGAAAACACGCGACAAGCTCGCTATGGGTGATAAGGATCTTGAACGCCTGGAGAAAGAAATGAGTACGGGCAAAGACGACGGTGGGCGTCCAGCACTACACAAGGCGTACAAGGCCGCGCAGCAGGAACTCTCCAAGGCACGTGAGAAAGAGTTTGAGGCGCAGCGAGAGCTTGAGCTTGCCAAAGTGCGAGCGCAGTCTACGTGGGCACCATTGCCCCTGACCGACATCATCAAATCGCTCGATGCGATCTTAAAGGAAGACAAGGGCTCTGCGATCATGAGCATGATCAAGAAGCTGCGCGCGCGCCTCACGCGTCCTCGTCCCGAGGATGTGAAGCCGGACAAAAAGCTCGTGAAAGCGCTCGATGAAGCTAGCAAGGATGTTTCCAAGGCAAAGAAAGCGCTCGATGAAGCTGAGAAAGCTGCGGAGACGAAACAGAGTGAGAGTTCAGAAAATAAAAGCCAAATCTTTGAGATGCAACGCGCGTTGCGAAATCTCCAACAGGAAGTGCACGCATTGGAAAATAAGCGTAACGCCATTGAGATCGAGCAAGCACGAACGGAAACGCGCTTAGAGGGCGTAGAGCGTGAGATGAAAGAGGAGCTTGGTGATCGTAAAAAGAGTGTCACGACCCAGGAACCAGACCATCGCGTGCGCAATCTCGACGAGCTGCGCGGGCAGATGCTCAAGCTCAAGCACCAGCTCGAGCTGATCGGTGGAATTGATGAAGAGACGGTTGCTGAGTTCAACGAGACGACCGAACGCCTCGACTTCTTAAGCTCGCAAGCGACCGACATCCGCGAAGCAATCGGATCCACGGAGAAGGTCATCGATGAATTGGATGAACAGATCCGAAAGCGATCGGAAAAAGTCTTCACCACCATCAACAAAGAGTTTCAGAAGTACTTCAAGGTCCTCTTTGGCGGTGGGTCGTGTCGGCTTGTACGCGTGCGCGACAGCAAGGAGGACGGTGAGAAGGGATCGCACGTGACACTTGATCGTGCGATGGAAGAGCTGGCGTCAGATCAAATCGAAGAAGACAATGAATCGGTGGAGGCGATTTTAAAGCGCGTGAAGAAGCGTAAAGATCATGTGACCGGCATTGAAATTGAGGCAACACCGCCTGGCAAAAAGCTCAAGGCGCTGAACCTGCTCTCCGGTGGTGAGCGAGCGTTGACTTCGATCGCGCTGCTATCAGCCATCATGGCCACCAATCCATCACCGTTTGTGGTGCTCGATGAGGTCGACGCCGCGCTTGATGAAGCTAATACGGTGCGCTTCGCCAACATCCTCGACGAATTGCGAAAGCTCACGCAGTTCATTGTCATCACCCACAATCGTGCGACCATGGAGCGTGCCGATCTGCTTTACGGTGTGACGATGGGTGACGATGGAATTTCAAACCTAATCAGCGTGAACCTAGAAGACGTGGAAACGGGGACCACCTCACGACGATAGACTTCCGCAACAACCACATCGGCTTTGACCGGTGTGTTTGTTTTTGATAAAAAACGTCCAGCCTCCTGGAGAGATCATGGAAAACAAGCGTCCGACCCCGGACCGGGGATTCAAGAAGGCGTCGGCGAAGATGGCACGCAAGCTGCGTGAGGCGCTCGGTCTCGGCCCGGACGAAGAGCTCGACACGCTCGTGGTGCTGGGCACCGGCTGGGGAGCGCTGGTGGAGCTGGAGGTCTCGTGCGACCTGCGCAAGACCTTCAAGATCTTCCGCGCCGTTCGCAAGAAGAAGGGTCACGCCCTGCGGGCGGGCATCGCGACGGTGGGCGGCAAGCGCGTCTTCGTCCTGGACGGTCGCGTTCATCTCAACGACGTCACCTTCGCCAAGCGTCGCGACAAGGTGTACCGCGCCATGCGCTACCAGTTCGAGATGTTCGCCCACCTGGGAGTGAAGAACCTGCTGACAACCTGCGGCGCCGGTGGCCTCGATGACGACAGTGCGCCCGCTGGTGCCGTCGTCGTGGTCGAGCAGATCCACCGTGCCCCTGGCATGGAGACGCCATTCACCGAGCACTGCTCGGCCTCGGCCGTCATCTGCCCTGACCACCTGGGCACGCTCACCATGCCGGCGCGCGACGCCCTGCAGGACATCGATGGACTGACCGTCGCCACGGGCATCTACGCCCTGGAGCGAGGTACCGACGTCGAGAGCCTCTTCACCAAGCGTCTGCGCGCGAGTCAGGGCTGCCTCTCCATCGGCATGAGTCTGCTCGTGTCGTTGGGCATCGCGCACCTCTACGGCTGGCAGGCGATCGCTCTGGCCTTCCACACCAACGGGATGGAAGAAGTCCTCGACCACGGTGACAACGTCGCCGCTGGCGAGGCTCAGGCCCACAACCTCAACATCTGCCTGCAGCGCTGCCTCGCCCTCTTCTCCCGAAGCTGAGCAGGCCTCGCCTACTCCGCGCCCCCGGACCACTCGGTCCGCGGGGCGATCGTGCATTTGCTATACTTACACCGTATGAAATCACCGATTGTTATTGTTGGCGGCGGCTTTGGCGGCGTGTACACGGCTAAAAACCTACTCAAAGCCGGACTGCCCGTTTTGCTTATCAGCGAACACAACTACTTTACCTTCACCCCCCTCCTGCACGAAGTCGCAACCGGCAACCTCACTAGCAAAGACATCTTGTTTGAATACTCTGATTTTTTTGACAGCAAACACTTTCGCTTTGTTCGCGGTCATGTCGACAAAATCAACTTTGAAAAACATCATCTCCACGTTGGAGACACAAAGTACAGCTACCAGTACCTCGTCATTGCCACCGGATCAGCGACCAACTTCTACTCCATGAAAGGCACCGAGCACTGTCACACGCTCAAGTCCGTAGAAGATGCGCTGCGCATCAAACGCCACGTGCTCGAGCTCGCACAAGGCACAAAACAGCGCGTATGCTTAAATGTCATCGGTGGAGGTCCAACCGGCATGGAGCTCATCCTCGAGCTCTCAGATTTGCTTAAAGAGCTTAAGAAGTTCAACTCCGATCTCAACTATCACCTGCGACTCATCAACGCGAGCGACACATTGCTCCGTCCATTCTCGCAACGCATTCAACGATACGCACAAAAGACGCTCGAGAAAGCCGGGATCGAAGTTGTTCTCAATGCGATCGCTAAGGAACTGACAGCAACTACCATAAAAACATCGGTCGGCGACTTTGATACCAACCTCACCATTCTCGCAGCAGGTGTAACGCCGCGTACCGAGTGCGCCGCCGACGTTCTAAACGAAAGCACGCACATCGACGTCAACGAACACCTCCAGGTCAAAGGCTACAAAAACGTCTTCGCGCTTGGCGACGTCATTTCCATGGGCGACGTACGCATCCCAAAGCTCGCCCAAACCGCCACACAAGAAGCATCCGTTGTCGCCGAGAACATCAAGCGCTTGCACAAAAAGCGCAAACACCTTCGCTCTTACAAAGTGGATCTGAAAGGCATGCTCGTTTCCCTCGGCACATACAATGGTGCGGGCGATCTCTTTGGCATCACGCTCAAGGGCTTTCCAGCCTGGTGGCTCTGGCGAACCGTGTACCTATTTAAAACACCCGGCCCTACCAACAAGCTGCGTGTAGCATTTTCCTGGACGATTAGCCTCTTTAGCGGGAAGGATTTGGTGGAGCGATAAGGCATTTGCTAAAATGCCAGCGCTTATTTGTAACACGTTTATATGAATCAGTTCGCACGATTTTTAACAGCCTTTGCGCTGCTCGCGCTCGTTGGAGCCGGATGTTTCTCTTCTTCGGAAGTCGTTCTTGATGACGACATGGACGAAGAGATCGAAGATGAAATGGGGGAAGGAGAAGATGAAGACGAGTTTGAGCTCGCAGAAGGTGATTACACCGTTGACGTTGAAAACAGCACCATCACCTGGGTTGGTCGAAAGACCGGTGGAGCGCACGATGGAACAATCGGAATCTCCGAAGGATCTCTTTCCGTTGGTGAAGAGGAGACGGGTGAGGTGGTGATCGACATGACGTCTATTGTTGTGCTCGACATCGAGGACGAAGACTCCAACGCATCGCTCGTTGAGCACCTCGAGTCAGACGACTTCTTCTCTGTTGAAGAGTACCCAACCGCAACGTTTGCGATCACTGATCTTGAAGAACAAGACGCAGATGAGAACTTCCTTGTAATGGGTGAACTCACCATGAAGGGAATCACGGACTCGGTTGAGTTCCCAGCAGAGGTGACAATGACTGACGACGGATATCATCTCGTCGCGCAGTTCGAGCTCGACCGCAGTAAGTGGGATGTTCGCTTTGGATCTGAGACATTGCTCGGAGATGCCATCGAGGTATTGATCGACGACATGATGACCATCGGACTAGACGTACTGCTCGTTCAGTAAAAACAAAAAGCGCCTCGGGCTTCGGCCTGAGGTGTTTTTGTTTTACAATTCATGCATATGATGACGTTTCCTGTTCTCTTACTGATGCTTCTCGTGCCCCTCTTCTCACAAACGCCCCCTCCTGTTGTCGACGATCCGAGTACACAGGCAGAGCTCACCTTCTCGGTTGTTTCTGTGACGACCGAACATGACGGACACGTCTACGATTCGTCTACAAGCCTGCAGGCCCGATGGTCGGCGATGGATCATCTTGATGTTGTCAGCATCACTGCTCAAAGCGACGAAGCGGACGAACCGATCCACGCTTGGGACGTCGGGTCGGACAGCACAGAGTTAACCCTCACCGGACTACGATCTGCAACAGACTACACGCTCACCCTGACCGCCTGCGAAGATCTCATCTGCACCAATCCCGTCGAGCTGACACAGCAGGCGTCCACCGGCGAGGAGTACTGGCAAATCCACGGCGAAGGATCATCCTACGAAACCGTCACCAACCTCACCTCTTGGGGCGTTGCCGCAACCTACATGCTCCCAGTGCTCGGCGGCGATCGCGGTCTCCTGTTCTTCTACCCTGAACAGGACGACGGAACAAGCACAATTCGTCTTAAGTCGATCATCGTAGATAGTGGTGACATCGATGATATCATCGAAAGCCTCGAGCAGGCCGAGTCCTTCGAGATCTATCGTGATCAGGACGCACTCTACTATTCAACGTTCCAAGCCATTCGTCGATCAGATGGATATAGCCTTTTCCTAGAGGCGAGTGATCAGGAACACATTCCTGGTGCCAAAGGGCAAGATGCAATCCAACAACGACTCATCTCCATTGAAAGCGACGGACTCACCTTTTCGGACGTTGGCGAATGCTCAGAGCTCTACACAACGCCAAATGCCTGCTCCGTCCAGCTGGAGATCGGCGTGACGACCGATGGCTACAACAACGACAACGGTCTCACACAAGTTCGACAAACAAAGATTGGTTGGTCACCAGAAATGAACGTTTGGAACCGAGATGAGTACGCCTTTGCCGTTATCACTGGCGCGGACGAATGCGAGCAGACGCGCGACGGATTGTTCTTTGCCACATGGGACGATCAATGGAACGTAACGAAAAACGACGACGGCTGCGCGCAAATGCTCGTCGACGCTGCACACGGACCCGTCATCGTCTCTCTTGGAAACAATCAATACAAGTTGTACTACGAATACAGAGAGTCCAATCTTCTCAGCGACGCAAAGCCATTCCATCTTCTCTATGCCACCGCCAATGAAGACGGTGAGCTCACGATCGACGCGTGGGAGTCGCAGGACGACGCACGCGATGTCCACTTCCTCTGGCCTGACGGAACGCTTCTGGCTGACAACGAAGAATCAGGGCTTGGCGACCATGTCATCTTCATGCCAACGGATGACCCAATGCAGCAATACATGATTATGAACCTCGGCGGACTCGACGACAGCGAATGGAAGGCGCCAAGCAACGGAACGGGTGTTGCCGAGTTAATCAACCCCTAGTACTCCCAATCATCACCCCCTGAACCGTCGCCGCTATACGATCCACTACTTGCTTGCTGCAACAACTCCAACAAATCAACCTCTTGATACAGCTCATCGTCGCCTAGTGCGGCGATTTGCTGTTCCATGTGCGCCGTAAACGTTGCAAACAGTTCCTTGTACGCATCAGACACGGTCAACTCGGTTGATGTCTGTTCCCACTCGCTCAACACCCATTCTGCGGGAACAACAATGCCTTCAAAGATCGTCACGGTTGGCTCAGGGGCCTGCTGATTTGTATCGATCAACCAGTTCAAGAGCAAGTCCGCGTAGCGCGCGAGAAGGACAGCCTTCGTAACACCCGTAGACTCTGCCTTCCCTCCATCAATCGTAATACTATCTGATTGTAGAAATGCTTCTCCATACCGATTCTCGTAGCTCACCACCAGATCAACCAACGAACCCTCTGACGCACCCTCGAGCTTCAAGAGCACCACACCGCCGCGCACCTCGCCACCTTCGGACGCAGATGGGAACAGCGTGTTCACATACATCAACTCACCCGTCGCCTTGTCCGCATCTGGCGATCCATACACCTGCGCGATCGACACGTCATCAGAATCAAAGCTCAGTGACAGATCGAACACGAGAGGTGTCACCATAAAATCAAACTGCTCATCCATGCGCTCCTTGAAATCGGCCGGCGTGTGCACGGCGTAGTAGTTTGCTCCGCGTACCTTTGTAAGGGCCTCCACGAGGTCCGTCTGGAAGTCTACGCCCACGCCAATGAACGAGGTGTAAACGCCATCGTCCGCATTGCTCGTTACCATGCCCAGCAGTCCGTCCTCAGACGTATCGCCCGTGTTTGGCATCGCATCAGTCACGAAGATAATGCGATTTTCGTGGCCTTCCATCTTAGAGGCCGAAAGATCCTCAAACATCGCAGAAGCCATTTCCATACCCGCCTCCATGTTTGTTCCACCCTGATCTCGAATGTCCATCACATGATCAGCAATCGCATCCATGTCCGTGTTGCCAACCACGTTCATCGGCTTTGCCAAAAACGCCTCATCGTCATACAGCACCATACCAAACCGGTCATCGTCCTGAAGATGATCCATCAGACCAACCACCGCCTCGTTGGCGATTTCCATCTTTGTTTTTTCTGCATCTTCATAGTAGAGGTCGAGCTCCTCCTCGCTCCACGTATCGAGGATCGGTTGATCGTAGTAGTACGAATTAAATGCCGACCCCATCGATCCGGAGATGTCCATCACAATGATCAGATTCAACGGTCGACGCTCAAAGTCTGCTTCCGTAATACCAGAGTTTAGTCCCACAGAAAGATAATGATCTGTCTCGCCCGAGATCGGGTCGGCACTGGCTGTTTGTACATAGGAAGCACAGAACAGCTCCTCGCACGCCTCTTGCTGGCCGGTGTCGAAGAAATATTCGTAGAACAGTCCCTCGTATGTGAGTGATGATGGATTTGGCAGATAGCCCTCGGCGATGTTGTCGCGGAATGTCTGAATGTCGTTCGCACCTCCCACGGCAAATCCCAAAGACTCCTCAGCGTCGTAGGAAACGCTTGGTGCCGAAACGGAGCCTTCTGTGAAAGAGCTAAAGCTATCGAGCAGACCACCACCTGATGAACCCGTTGACCCGGTGACAGCACAATACGGGCAAGACGACGAATAGGCACCATCGTCGACGTTCTCTTCATACTCAAATACCCAATCATCGTAAGGAGGGATCATCGGATCGATCTGCAGAAAGATCGCCAACACCACCATCGCTCCTACCAAGCCACCAAATGGAATAAGCTTCTTCCACGATGGCTTTTGCTCACCGAGCTTACCTCGAACGGATCGCTTGAGTGATTCGTTAACCTCGACCTCACTCTCGTCACGCTGACTCATCATATGAATAATTTTCTTAAGACTCATAACATTTCATTTAGTTGGGTCGAGAGACGCTGATGCATGCGGGAGAACCACTTGCGCACGGCCGCCGGACGCTTGTTCACACATCGCGCAATCTCCTTATATGTCAGATCGTCTACATAGCGCATGGTCAGCAATACCTTTGCCTCTGGCGGAAGGTGTCGAGTTAGATGTTCAACCATCATCTCGTCTGAAAGTTTTTCGTCAGCTGATGGCGAAAGATCTTCGACTGATCCGAGCTGATCGAGTGAGATCATTGGACGCGACCGTCGCCAGTGCGCCGTCACCTCGTTTCTGGCGATACCACTCACCCACTGACGCAGCTCTCCTCGCACTGGATCAAATTGACGAAGCTTGCGATAAGCTTTCTCAACCGTACTCGCCACAACGTCCTCGGCGTCTGCACGGTTTGGAATACGATACGCCACATATCGGTAAACCAAATCAAACAACTCATCATACTGCGCCTCAAAATCCGCCCGTTTTTCATCAATTCGCATAGCGTTCTACCTATACTATGCCGCAAAGAAAGAAAGTGTGACAGGGGAACAATGGATTGACGAAAGCTCCTCAGTCCGGTAAACAACGAGCAATGTGGAACTTTCCACAGAGCACCTTTCCTCTCCCACTGGGGGTTATGATGAACGACAGCGCTACCGCTGACGTCCAACCGCGCTCGGCAGAAGAAGTCGAGCGGGCAGAACGTCACTGGCTGACCCACACCTACAAGGGCGACAAGCTCCCCGAGCTGACGATCCAGGTCATCCTGGTCTCGATCGGCCTGGGCGCGCTGATGATCGCCTTCAACATCTACATGGGTCTGAAGACCGGCTGGGGTGAGGGAGGCTCGCTCATCGCCGTCATCCTGGGCTTCGCCATCATGCGGATCCTCGGGCGCAGCTACTCGGTGCTCGAGAACAACGCGACGCAGACCTTCGCGAGCGCGGCCGGGTCGCTGGGCAACATCGTGAACGTCATCCCGGCGCTCTTCCTGCTCGCGGCCGACGGCATCATCCGCCAGGCGCCGACCTTCATGGACGTGCTGCTGTGGGTGTTCTTCACGAGCTTCCTGGGCGTCTTCTTCGCCATCCCGCTGCGCCGCCAGATCCTGGTCATCGACCGCCTGCGCTTCCCCACCGGAACCGCCTGCGCCGAGACCATCACGGCGATGCACGCCAAGGGTGCGCAGGCCATGAACAAGGCCAAGGCTCTGGGCATCACCGGTCTCGTCTCCGGCGTGATCACCTGGTTCCAGCAGGGCTGGCCCGCGTTCATCCCGAGCTACGTCATGGCCCCGGCGAGCTGGAAGGTCGGTGGTATCCCGCTAGCCAACCTCACGGTCGGTGCCGCGGTCTCGCCGATGATGTTCGGCGCCGGCTTCCTGATCGGCCCGCGCATCGGCGCTTCGCTGGGCGTGGCCGGCATCATCGCCTGGGTCGTCCTGACGCCCTGGCTCGTGAGTCAGGGTATCGACGTGACCATCGCCACGAGCATGACCCCCGACGCCGTCGTGGCCGACTGCCAGGCCATCTTCGCCATCGCGGAGCCGACTGAGCAGCAGGCCGCCTTCTTCGCGGACAACTGCAAGTACTTCGCGGACGTGCAGGCGCAGAGCTACTACTCCATCATGGTCAAGTGGCTCATGTGGCCCGCCATCGGCATGATGATCGCCGCGGGCCTCACCGCGACCGCCTACCAGTGGAAGATCATCCTCAAGGCCATCCGCAGCATGTTCCGCCGCAGTGGCGGCGTGTCGCCCATCGCCCACCTGGAAGTCCCCACCTGGCAGTGGGTCGGCGGCCTCATCGTCGCCTCCATCGGCGTGATGGGCATGCTCCAGATCCGCTTCGGCGTGCCGTGGTACTTCGGCATCCTGGCTATCGCCCTGTCCTTCATGCTCGCGGTCATCGCCGTGCGCGCGACGGGCGAGACGGACATCAACCCCGTGGGTACCATGGGCTCGGTCACGCAGATCGCCTTCGGCGCCCTGCAGACCGGCAGCTCCGCGGGCGTCGGTTCCATCACCAGCGCCAACCTGCTCACCGGTGGCGTGGCCGCTGGTGGCGCCTCCGAGGCGGCCGACATGATGCAGGACCTGAAGACCGGCTGGCTGCTGGGCGCCACGCCCAAGCGGCAGGTCTACGCACAGCTCATGGGCGTACTCATCGGCGCTCCCTTCTGCGCGGCGATCTTCTGGGTCCTGATCCAGGCGCACCCCATCGGTTCCGAGATGTGGCCCGCCCCGGCAGCCATCACCTGGGCCGGACTCGCCACCATGATGGCCAAGGGCGTGAGCGCCCTGCCCCCCATGGCCGTGCCAGCTCTCATCGTCGGCATCGTCCTGGGCGTGCTGATCACCATCGTGGAGAAGAGCGTGTCGCCCAAGGTGCGCGCGTGGATGCCCTCGGCCATTGGCCTTGGCGTGGCCATGATCGTGCCCTACATGTACTCCTTCTCCATGTTCCTGGGCTCCATGGTCTACCTGACCATCAAGGTCAAGCGCCCGGCGTGGATGGAGAACTACTCCGGAGCCATCGGCGCTGGCGGCATCGCCGGCGAAGGTCTCGTGGGCGTGGCCGCCGCCATCGTCATGGGAGTCCTCGTCCCGTTCTTCCAGGGCCTCTTCTAGGCAACACGCCGCAAGGCAGACCTCGTGACGCCGAGTGTCGGATCCTCCGATGCTCGGCGTCTGTGCATCCAAAGAGAATACGCCACCGGGTGGCGTATTGATTTGCCCCGACAGGGCTTGACAAAAAAACGACCAAAGGGTACCTTTTCGCCATAATTGTTATTGATATTAAACATGCTAACCATTCGACTCTCCCGAACGGGAAAGAAAAAGGCTCCTCAGTACCGCATCGTGCTTATGGAAAAGCACCGTGATCCATGGTCTCCCGCCAAGGAAATCCTCGGTAACTACAACCCACGTGCCGAGAAAGATAATGTCATTCTTAAAAAGGAACGCATTGAGTACTGGCTTTCCATGGGCGCACAGCCATCCAACACGGTTCACAACCTGCTCGTGAACGCTGGACTTATCAAGGCTGACAAGCAAAAGAGCGTACGCATCTCGAAGAAACGCTCGGCAAAGATGGAGGAGAAACAGGCAGAAGCTGCGGAAAAGGCGAAAGAAGCTGAGGAGGCTGCAAAGGCAGCTGCCGAAGCTGAAAAGGAAAAAGAGGCTGAAGCAGCTGCTGAGGCAGAGGCTCCAGCAGAAGCTGAAGCACCTGAAGCAGAAGCCCCTGCCGCACCAGAAGAGGCTCCAGCAGAGGAAAAACCAGCAGAAGAATCAGCTGAATAAGCCCGCTTTGACAGCTCTCATCGCTTTGCTAGAATGAAGGCAGATAATTCAAGAAACTCTAAGTACCGTATGGCACAGGAATTTGATCAAGAGTTTGCGGAGTACATCGTTCGCGCGATCGTCAACCACCCGGATGACGTGAAGACCGAGCGAACCGTAGACGAGCGCGGAGTCCTCATCACCCTCCACATCAACCCAGAAGACATGGGTTACGTGGTCGGACGACAGGGACAGACCGCACGCGCAATCCGAACGCTTCTCAAGAAAATCGGAGCTCGCAACAACGCGCGCGTAAACCTGAAAATTTACGAGCCAGAAGGATCCCGCCAAGAGCACCTCGCACAGAAAGCTGCAGCCGCAGCTGCCGCACCAGCGGACGACGAGGACACAGGATCCGATGATGAAGAGATGGACACGTCCTCAGTCGACGACCTCACCTTCTAAACAACAAAACAAAAAACCACACTCTCGAGCGTGGTTTTTTGTTCGTCTGCTACACTACTTCTATGAAACACTTCGACATCATCACATTATTTCCAAAAACCATCGACGCCTACATGGGCGAGTCGATTCTTGGACGTGCGCAAAAGAAGAAACTAATTGCGATTGAAGCGCACGATCTTCGTCCATTCTCAAAAGACAAACATGGTAAGGTCGATGACACGTCCTACGGCGGAGGACCTGGCATGGTGATGACCGTCCAACCGATCGATAGCGCGGTGCGCAAGGTCAAGAAACGTCGTAAGAAAGTTCGCGTGATTCTCACAGCTGCCAGCGGGAAGCGCTTCACTCAGCAAGACGCCAAACGCCTGTCCAAATACGACCAGCTGATCTTTATCTGCGGACGCTATGAAGGTGTCGACGCCCGAGTCGAGCAACACATCGCCGACGAAAGTCTGTCGATCGGCGACTACGTCCTTACCGGTGGTGAGCTGCCAGCCATGGTCATGAGCGATGCCATTGCGCGACTTGTACCAGGCGTGCTTGGCGAGGCGATGTCGCTTAAAGAAGAATCCCACAGCGAACCGGGCGTGCTCGAGTACCCGCAATACACAAAGCCTGAAGAGTACTCGTTGCGCGATGGACTCAAACGAAAAAAGCTAACCGTTCCGTCAGTCCTACTCTCAGGCAATCACAAAGAAATCGCCAAGTGGCGCAAAGAGCAGTCGGACAAACGATCCGAGGGTTGACAAAGACGCCATTTTCTGGCAGTCTCGTTAGTCCGCTGTGCTACAGTCAGGACACGCCTGCAACACAAGGAGAAGCATGCGATATTGGATCATCGTTGCCCTGATGGGCACGACCCTTGCGATGGCAGGAACCCTCGAGGACCGCGTCATCGAGCTGGAGGTCAAGCTCGAGACCCTCACCAAGCGACTCGACGAACACGAGACGCTTCCGGCCGAAGATCATCAGCCTGAGCCGATCCCCGACTACTACCGCGGCTGGTACAGTGAGATGTTGTACGTCGACGGCTACGTCGATCCGGCAGAGGTCGAGAAGGTCGTCAACGACGTGCTGGACAAGAAGGGAGACGCCATCAAGGCGTGCGCCCAGGGTACGGGACTCAAGACTCGTCGCGAGTTCATGCTCGTAGAGGCGCAGCTCGTCGTCAGCCCATCCGGACGCGCCAACGGTGGCTCCTTCCAGGGAGATCGACAGCTCGGAGCATGTCTCGAGAACTTCCTCGACGACGGCCTGTATCCCAAGCCACCCCAGGCCAAGGAAGCGACGTTGTTCCGCGTCGTTCACGAAGTCGACACCCGTGTCGCAACCACCTCCAACTAGTCCAGGCATTTCTGAAATCTTCTCGACCTCGCGTTGAGTAGCTTCCAAAAGTATCTGGCCTGTGCCCCGCCCATGCCCTCGCGCATGCCGGCGGGGTTCGTGCTTTGTCAGCCACGGGTTGACAGTACGGCCGTTTCGTGCTAGTCTGAGATGCTGACTCGGACGGATGGACCTATCCTTAGCCCGTTGCGATAAGCGCCAAAACCCATGAGGACCTGAGCCGTGCTGCTCATCGCCCTTTCCCTGATCACCGCCCCGGCCTTCGCGGCCGACGGCAACAACGACAACCCCGAGACCGTCGAAGAGGCGACGGAGACCTACGAGGTCAGCGTGCGCGCCGCGAACCAGGCCTACCTGGAGGACCTGCGCGCGCAGGAGTCCACGCTCCTGGCCACGCGCGGCGAGGCGAGCGCCACGTGCGCGAGCGCCATCGGCGACTACGAGTCCGCCTGGCGCGAGCACAAGAAGGCCACCGACGCCATGGTCGCCCTGGGCGATCCGCCCGAGGAGCCCGGTGTGCGTACCGCCCACGACGCGTACGTCCAGGACCTGGAAGGCATCGTCGCCGCGCAGAGCGAGACCATGGAGGAGGCCCAGCGCTCCGGCATCCAGGCGGCCGCGACCTACACGCAGGCTTCCGGCGAGCTGGAGACCGTGCGCGGCGAGATCAAGCGCATCCAGACCGAGCTCCACGACGGCCGCGCGCCCACGGAGCCGACGGTCCGGACCCGCTCCGGCTACACGAGCACCGGTCTGGGGAGCCTCGAGGCCCCGCCCATCCCGGTGCCCTACGACGAGAGCTTCGCCGGCTGCCCGAACTACAACCCGCCGCCGGACGCCGAGGCCTTCTCCAGCTACGAGACGGACTGAGTCCAGTTGAGCCACGCTCGGCTCACGTGCCCCGTAACCCAAGATCGAGATCTACGACTGATCTCTCAAGGGTTGCGGGGCATCGCGTTTATCGCCAATTTCAGCCCTAAAAACCATCCCCACCCTATCCTCACACAAATCCTTGACCTTTTTGACTACCTGTTATACAATCTCCCCGCTGTTGAAACTCAGAAAACGACAGGAAACGGCAGAGAACTTTCACAATTTGACCAACCGTTCGTCGTACTTTTGTACGACGATCTGTGACTATGTTCACAATTGTGTGATTACAACGTCTAAACCAAAGTCCTCCTCGCTATAAGCAGGGGGCAAACCAACCCTTCTATCTTTGATAGAGGGAATCGATGCGAGTTATTGCATCAAACCATCAGAGGCTCGGTTCGCCGAGTACTATTATTGAGAGTTTGATCCTGGCTCAGGTCGAACGCTAGCGATGTGTCTAAGGCATGCAAGTCGCGCGGACCTTTTTTCTTCGGAAAGTAGGTTAGCGGCAAACGGGAGAGGAACGCATTGGTCATCCACCCTGTACTCGAGGACAGCCCAGAGAAATCTGGAGTAATACTCGATATTGATGAGGGGACGCAAGTCATTCTCATTGAAAGCTCCGGCGGTGCAGGAGGAGCCTATGTACTATCAGCTTGTTGGTGAGGTAATGGCTCACCAAGGCTATGACGGTTACCGGGCGTGAGAGCGTGACCCGGCTCACTGGGACTGAGAACTGCCCAGACTCCTACGGGAGGCTGCAGTCAAGAATCTTCCGCAATGCACGAAAGTGTGACGGAGCGACATCGCGTGTCGGATGAAGGCCTTCGGGTCGTAAACGACTGTCCTGAGGGACGAATTTGTGACGGTACCTCAGAAGAAAGTGGTTGCTAACTCTGTGCCAGCAGCAGCGGTAATACAGAGACCACGAGCGTTGACCGGATTTATTGGGCGTAAAGCGTGCGCAGGCGGTTTTGTAAGTCATTTGTTAAATCTTCAGGCTCAACCTGGAGGCTGCAGGTGATACTGCAAGACTAGAGGGTGGGAGAGGCAAACGGAATGCCCGGTGTAGGGGTCAAATCCGTTAAGATCGGGTAGAACACCAAAAGCGAAAGCAGTTTGCTGGAACACTCCTGACGCTGATGCACGAAAGCATGGGTAGCGAATGGGATTAGATACCCCAGTAGTCCATGCCGTAAACGATGAGTGCTAGGTATTGGCAGTATCGACCCTGCCAGTGCCGTTGAACCAAGCTAACGCGTTAAGCACTCCGCCTGGGTAGTACGGCCGCAAGGCTAAAACCTAAAGGAATAGACGGGGATCCGCACAAGCGGTGGATCATGCGGTTTAATTCGATATTACGCGAGAAACCTCACCTAGGCTCAACTACTGGCTGCAAGCTCCAGAGATGGAGTCGCCTTCGAGGGTGCCAGATAGGTGCTGCATGGTCGTCGTCAGCTCGTGCCGTGAGGTGTTCCCTTAAGTGGGGTAACGAGCGCAACCCCTGTCACGTGTTATACTTTCACGTGAGACTGCCCTCGTAAGAGGGAGGAAGGAGGGGACGACGTCAGATCAGCATGGCCCTTACGTCTAGGGCAACACGCATGATACAATGGATGGTACAGCGGGAAGCCAAATCGCGAGATGGAGCAAATCCCTTAAAACCATTCCCAGTTCGGATTGGAGTCTGAAACTCGACTCCATGAAGTTGGAATCGCTAGTAAAGGCGGATCATCACGCCGCCTTGAATACGTTCTCGGATCTTGTACTCACCGCCCGTCACGTCAAGGGAGTTGGTAATGCCCGAAGGTCGTTGTAGAACGGCCGAAGGCAGGATCAGCGACAGGGACGAAGTCGTAACAAGGCATCCGTAGCGGAAGCTGTGGATGGATCACCTCCTTTCTA
>CAYFME010000007.1:64249-68715 GCA_964344145.1 uncultured Gammaproteobacteria bacterium | reverse complement strand
CCACATCGCGGCAAACGCAACGAGCCACTGTACGTCGAGTTCATAGCAAAACTCGTCGCAGAGCTTCACGGAACGTCCTTCGACGTCATCGCAGATCAGACAACACAGAACGCAAAAAAGCTTTTCCAAATATAGAGTCGCTGCAAGGCGACTCTTGACGTTTTTGACATTCTGCGATACGAAAAGCTTGTGGTGGGTACGAAGCCATGATTGCTCCACAGGGTCGATGACGAAAACCGACCTGAGCTCCCAACCCCTGTTCATGGCAACGTAGCGTGTTGTATCGGCTCCTGATGCCTTGCCGAGATCCAGACTGTGAGCGGCTTTGGCTTATGCCTCACGCAGCACGCTCCATGAAGAACCTCACGATTGCACGAAGCGGCCTGCTTGTGCAGCTCACCACCTTGCCCGTCGATTCCTCGGCGGGCTTCCTGCTTTTCCAAAAAACGTGATCATTGACATAATTTACAAATCGACCTATAGTGGGGCCGCATTTTTCAAGGCTTAAACGGCTTGTGGACAACCAAAATACGCCAAAACAAAAGCCAGATCGAGCTTACTACGTGCTCGCCCTGCGCATTGCGGGTGATTTTGGTGCCACAATCGCTATTCCCGCACTAATTGCCGCCTATCTTGGCCAAAAATTAGATGCGCGATGGGGAAGCGAACCGTGGATGTTGGTCATTTGCGTCGTTGTTGCAATGGCAGTAACGGCTCTGGTGATCGTCCGCAAGGCAAAGCAGTATGCGAACCTCTACGACGAACTCAACAATCGAACGAATTAAACTTTCGTTTGCTGGAATTCCACTGGCAGCAGAGCCGTTGTTTGAGGTCGCAGGACTCACAATCACGAATGCCATGGTGAACGCATACATTGCTGTTGCGTTTTTTGTTTTGGTCGCATTGGTTGCGAGTCGTCGAAAAGGATTGGTACCAAAAGGCATTCATAATCTTATTGAGGCGTTGATCGAATTCGCGCTTACCGAAATCCAGAAGGTGACTGATGATGAAAAGAAGACGCGTAAGTTTCTTCCACTGATTGCAACGATCTTCTTCTTTGTTCTGTTCTCAAACTGGCTTGGATTGATTCCTGGAACAGGTTCGATTGGTATTTGGGAAGAGGTTCATGGTCATCTCGCCCTTGTTCCGTTGCTACGTCCAGCCACAAGCGACCTAAACCTGACGCTCGCCATTGCGGTCGTTGCCATTTTGACAACGCACGTCGCCGGTGTCGCGTACAAAGGCGCGTTCTCACACGTTAGTCAATTCATCAACATCAGAGGAATCGTCAAAGCCCTGAAGAAAGGTCCAATGGCCGTGATTATCGCGATCGTTGAGTTCTTCATTGGATTAATCGAGATTGTTGGAGAGTTTGCAAAAACACTTTCCCTGTCACTACGTCTCTTTGGAAACGTATTTGCAGGTGAGGTGCTTTTGCACGTCATGTTGAGCTTGCTCAGCTACGTGCTGCCAATTCCGTTCATCTTCATGGAGTTGCTAGTTGGTGTTATTCAGGCAACGGTGTTTGCGATGCTCACGCTCGCATTCCTTGTTGTCGCGACCATGTCGCACGATCATGACGATGAGCACGAGCATGATGAGAGTCATGCAAGTCAAAAACCAGCACACGAATCAGTATGAGAATAAGAACCTAGACATCAATTCGTGATTATTTTCTGAGGTCATTTGATTGGCAGTTCTAGCGAAAACTGTCACAGCCGAGGAAGCATAGCAGCGCTACGCTGACGAGGCTGAGGCAGTTTGCAGCAGGACTGACAACAAATGAAACCAGAAAGATAATTACTAATTGATGTCCCAACATATGGACGCAGAAACAATGACACTTCTCGCCAAGGCTCTTGCCATCGGTATCGGAAGTATTGCTCCAGCGCTTGCGATTGGATTCATCGGCATGAAGGCCATGGATTCCATCGGACGCAACCCAGAGGCGGCAGGAAAGCTCTTCGTGCCAATGCTTCTTGGAATGGCCTTCGCTGAGGCGATCGCTATTTACGCGTTGATCATCGCCTTCACCCTTTAGTGCGTTGATTCTGAAGATCGTTTTGGTCTTCAGGCCTCAAATCATTAGGAAATATGGCAGAAGAAACACACATTGAAGAAACCGGTGCTGTCGACGAACACGTCGAGGAGTCTCATGCAGAAGATACCCACGATGAGACTGAGGCACACGCGGAAGTTGATTCCGACAATCCAGTGGCGGCTGTTGCCGGTCAATTTGGATTGGACGCACCGACGTTTATCGCACAGTTGGTCAACTTTTTGATTGTGCTGATCATTTTGTGGCGCTTTGTGTACCGACCGGTTGTCCGATTGCTTGACGAGCGCTCTGAGAAGATCGAAAAGAGCGTGAAGACTGCGCAGGAGATCGAGGAGCGCATGGCAAAGCTCGCTGTTGAGCGCGAGGAAATCCTGAATGAAGCACGCAAAGAAGCGCAGTCGATTGCGGAGAAGGCGCACGAGGAATCAGGCGCTCGACGTGAAGAGATGATTGCGAGTGCGAAGCGTGAAGTTGAGCGTGTGATTGCAAAGGGGAAGGATCAGCTGGCTGATGAAAAGAAGTCCATGCTTCGCGAGATGCGAAAAGATGTTGTGGATATTGCGGTGAAAGCCGTGGCGCGCGTTTTGGATGATCAAGTAGACGAAAAGCGTTCGCAGTCGCTTGCTGAGGAAGTTGTCCGCAAAATGAGCTAAGTATGAACATCGAGCCAACACAATTGGCGCGCATTCTGGTTGATCATACAGCCCATCAGTCCGATGCAAGCGATAACATCAAAGCATTTGTCGGCTTCCTAGCAGAGCACAATATGCTTGATAAGTGGAGAGATATCGAGCTAGCAATCGACCAAGTCTGGAAAGAAACGTTCGGCGCATCAAGTATCAAAGTACTGAGCGCACACGAGCTGACGGAGGAGGCGAAGAAAGCGCTAAGCGAAATCGCTCCAGGCGCGGACGTATCCACTTCAGTGGACGAACGATTGATCGGAGGCGCTGTGATCCGCATCGATGACAAGCGCATCGACGGATCGATCACTGGAAAACTACAACTACTCAAACGAACCCTTCAGACATAATATGGCTAACAAAACTGACATCATTGCTGAGCTGCGAAAGCAAGTCGAAGCATTCAAATCGCAAGCCAACGTTGAGAGCGTTGGAACCGTCCTCTCGGTTGCCGACGGCGTGGTGCGCATGAGCGGACTTTCCGATGCCAAGTCCATGGAGCTTTTGGAGTTCCCTGGAGGGACATTGGGCGTCGCGTTGAACATCGAGGAGGAATCCATCGGTGCGATCGTTCTTGGATCGGCTGACAAGATCCGAGAAGGCGACACCGTTAAGTCCACTGGACGTATTCTCTCCATTCCTGTGAGCGAAGGTGTTGTCGGACGCGTGCTCAACCCACTTGGAGAGGCTTTGGACGGAAAGGGGGCGCTTTCAGCAGACGCGTTCCAGCCAATTGAGAAGATCGCGCCAGGTGTTATCTCTCGTCAGTCTGTTTCGGTGCCGTTGCACACCGGAATCAAGGCGATCGACTCACTTATTCCGATTGGACGTGGACAGCGTGAGCTGATCATTGGTGACCGTCAGACCGGTAAGACCGCCATCGCAATCGACACCATCATCAACCAGAAGGGTGAGAACGTGAAGTGCATCTACGTTGCCATTGGTCAGAAGGAATCAAAGATCGCTAACATCACCGCACGTTTGGAATCAGCTGGTGCAATGGAGTACACAACGGTAGTGCTCGCTGGTGCTTCCGATCCAGCATCGCTCTCCTACATCGCACCATACGCCGGATGTGCCATTGCGGAGTATTTTATGGACAAAGGAGAGGATGTATTGGTCATTTACGATGACCTTTCCAAGCACGCTTGGGCATATCGTGAGATCTCGCTCTTGCTGCGACGTCCACCAGGACGTGAGGCATACCCAGGTGACGTCTTCTACTTGCACTCACGTCTTCTTGAGCGTGCTGCGCGTTTGAATGACGAAAACGGCGGTGGATCTATTACCGCGCTTCCGGTTATTGAAACACAGGGTGGCGACGTGTCTGCCTACATTCCAACGAATGTCATCTCAATTACCGACGGTCAGATCTACCTTGAGAGTGATCTGTTCTACAAAGGTCAACGACCGGCATTGAACGTGGGTCTTTCTGTCTCGCGTGTGGGATCTGCCGCACAGACCAAGGCCATGAAGTCCGTTTCCAAAACACTGAAGGTGGACTTGGCGCAGTTCCGCGAGCTTGAGGCTTTTGCGCAGTTTGCAACTGACTTGGATGAAGCAACAAAGAAACAGTTGGATCGTGGTGCGCGTGCCATGGAGCTCATGAAGCAGAAGCAGTACGCACCGATTCCATTTGAGAAGCAGGCCGTTGTTATCTACGCCCTTAACGCAGGATTGCTCGACGACATTGACGTTGAGCGTGTCCTGGAGTTTGAAGAGAA
>CAYFME010000007.1:0-64149 GCA_964344145.1 uncultured Gammaproteobacteria bacterium | reverse complement strand
GTATGGCTGCAAACGCCAAAGTAGTAAAACGACGCATCAAGTCCATCGCCAACACGATGAAAATCACCAAGGCGATGGAGCTTGTGGCTGCCTCAAAAATGCGTCGAGCGACTTCAGCAGTTGCACAGACGCGGCCGTTTGCAACCCTCTCTTGGAACACCATCCGCTCCGTTCTCAAGCATGTGCCGGACGTTCAGCATCCACTCCTTCATGCAAACGAAGGGGCGGAAAAGGTTCTCTTGGTTCTCTTCACCTCCGATCGCGGACTTGCTGGTGGTTACAACGTGAACGTCATCAAAAAGGCTATCCAGATGCTGCGCAACGTTCCAGAGACACCGATCGACATGATCTCTGTAGGACGCCGAGGAAATATGGCGTTGGCAAAAAAAGAGGTATTTGTGAAGGCATCGTTTGAAGGACTGACCAACAAGCCAACATTCAACGACATTCTGCCGATTGCTCAGCTGATCATCGATGGATTTGTTAGTGGAGAGTACAAGCGCGTTGTCCTCGCGTACACCGACTACGTCTCAGGACTTGAACAACATCCTCGACTGCTCGATCTGCTTCCACTGCAACGGCCGGACCTCACAGCACCAGATGTGCTCGCTGAAGAAGATCAAGAGGTAGAAGAGCCGAGAGATTACCTCTTTGAACCAGATGCACAGGATGTCCTTGATAGAACGCTTCCGAGACTCGTTGAAACGATGGTCTATCAGGCACTCCTCGAGTCGACCGCCTCTGAGCACTCAGCCCGCATGATGGCGATGCGCAACGCAACAGACTCAGCAAAGGACATGCTCTCAGATCTCAAATTCGCTTACAACCGATTGCGTCAGGCAAGCATCACCCAAGAAATCGCAGAGATTTCTAGCGGGAAGGCGGCCCTTGAGTAAATCAATAAATGTATATGAAAAACGGAACAATCTCACAAATCATCGGAGCTGTCGTCGATGTACGATTCGAAGGCGACGTGCCAGACGTCCAGACCGCGCTTGAAGTGAAGCGTGATGAAGGAACGTTAGTTCTCGAGGTCGCGCAGCAGCTTGGAAACGGTGTCGTGCGAACCATCGCCATGAGCTCCACGGACGGTTTGCAGCGTGGGCTTGAGGTGACGAATACCGGATCTCCAATCAACGTCCCTGTTGGACCAGAAACCCTCGGACGCATGTTTGGTGTGACCGGTGAAGTGATCGACGGAAAGGGTGATCTCAAGAGCAACGACACAGCGCCAATCCACAAAACCGCTCCGGACTTTGTTGATCAGTCAACAGAGGCTGAGGTGTTTGAAACAGGTATTAAAGTCCTCGACTTGATTTGTCCGATCCTCAAGGGTGGTAAGACAGGACTCTTTGGTGGTGCTGGTGTTGGAAAAACCGTTTTGATTCAGGAGATGATTCACAACTTGGCAAAGGAGCATGGTGGCTACTCGGTGTTTGCCGGTGTTGGTGAGCGTACACGTGAAGGAAACGATCTCTACCACGAAATGAAAGAGTCAGGCGTGCTTGATAAGACTGTTTTGACCTTCGGACAGATGAACGAGCCTCCTGGAGCGCGTGCCCGCGTGGCACTTTCCGGTCTGACCATGGCGGAGTACTTCCGCGATGAAGAAGGCCGCGACGTGCTCATGTTTATCGACAACATCTTCCGATTTACCCAAGCTGGTTCTGAGGTGTCCTCACTTCTCGGACGTATTCCGTCTGCTGTGGGGTACCAGCCAAACCTGGCAACAGAGATGGGTGCGTTGCAGGAGCGTATTACTTCAACCAAGAAGGGAAGTATTACATCCATTCAGGCGGTGTACGTTCCAGCTGACGACCTTACCGACCCAGCGCCTGCGACCACGTTCGCTCACTTGGATTCAACGGTCGTGCTTTCTCGTTCGCTCGCCGAACTTGCGATCTACCCAGCCGTTGATCCGTTAGACTCAAGTTCTACGATTTTGGATCCAAACATCGTTGGAGAAGAACACTATAACGTCGCTCGTGAGGTGCAACGCGTGCTGCAGCGCTACAAGTACCTGCAGGACATCATTGACATCCACGGAATGGACGAGCTGTCTGATGAAGACAAGCTGACGGTTGCGCGTGCGCGTAAAATTCAAAAGTTCCTCTCACAACCATTCCACGTTGCGGAACAATTCACCGGAACACCGGGTGTTTACGTGCCAGTTGCAGAAACGGTACGAGGCTTTAAGGAGATTCTTGACGGTAAGCACGACGACAAACCAGAACAATCCTTCTACATGAAGGGAGGCATCGATGACGTCAAAGCTGAATAGCTATGAGCAAAATCTCGCTGAAAATAGTGACGCCAGAGCGAATCGTATTTGAAGATTCGGTTGATTCTATTTCAGCGATGACAGAGAACGGCGAGATTACGGTTTTGCCAAACCACGTCCCTCTCGTTTCTCTGCTAAAAGCGGGTGAGATGCGGCTCAAAGACGGCTCTACGAGCTCTCTGTTGGCCGTTTCAACGGGTTTGATCGAAGTTCTGCCCGACAATACCGTCATCATCCTTGCAGACACAGCAGAGCGATCTGACGAGCTCGCGCTTGAAGAGATTGAAAAGGCGAAAGAGTTGGCTGAAAAGCGGCTACAAGAGGCACGAGAGAAGGGTGACGTCGCCTACGCAGATGCACTTGTGCACCTCGAGCGGGAACTCGCACGATACAAAGTGGCGCGAAAAGGGAAGTATCGGGACGTTGGAAAGCCTTCTCCAATCAAATAGAAACAGAGAACAGCGCATCTTGACAGATGGGCTGTTTTGGTTTAGTATTGCGCCGTTACGAACGCCGCGGTGGCTAGTAGTAGCAGGAGGTCGAGATGAACTTGCTGATGAGTGGAGTGGGCATGGCCCTACGAGTGACCGGTATGTACCGGTGGATTCCCGACGGCGGGATGGATCAGTTCACGCTGGCGGAGGGTGCGCAGGTCCTGATCCTGGGCTGCGTGGAGCCGGGGCTGCAGACGGCCTGGGACCGCCACCTGGTGCGCGCCGGCGTGGGCAACCAGCTCGAGCGCGCGGCGGGCTTCCGTCCGAACCTGCGCTGGCTCAACGACGGCGGGCCCTGCCTGGCCGGGATCGTGCCGCGCATGGCCGACGACGAGAGCTACCGCGACCGCATCATCGAGGAGGAGATCGCGCCGCTGATCGGCGAGCACCACACCGAGCACATCATCGTGCTGGAGCACACCTGCTGTGCTGGCCGCAAGATACTCCTGGGCCACGAGCCCGGTGAGCGTCAGGAGGAGGAGCACATCAACGCCTCCAGCATGACCATCGCCAGCGCGCTCCAGCGGCGCTTCGCGCATACGCGTGTCGAGCGCATGGTCGCGAGCCTCAACGGCCGTCACGACGCCTTCCGCGGCGTCACGCACGTGGAGAACGTTCCGGACTTCCTGGCCCGCCGTGAGCTGGAGCGCAACCAGCGTCGGACCCGTGACGCAGAGCGCATGCTCCGCTGGGGCATCTTCCCGCGCCGCGACGCACCGGAGGCCGCCAAGTAGCGTCTTCCGATGCCCGTACGACCGCCACCCACTTCTCGGGAGGCGGTCGTCGTGCATTCAAAAAAGATGAGTATTGACTTTTTCCCTTTTTTCGTGTATTATCCCGTCGTTCTAACTTCTAACATTCGACATTCTTATGTCACATACCTGTAGTGCTGCCCTTGTTCGATGTATGGATTTCCGTCTGGAATCAGCCATCGAAAGCTACATGTCAGACAATGATCTCACGAACGACACCGACGTTATTTCCATTGCTGGTGCCGCAAAGGACCTCAACGATGGAAGTATGGGCGGAGCTGTTGAGAGTCAGCTCAGCCTTTCAAAGAAGCTTCACGACATCAACTGCATCACGTTGATGAACCACACCGATTGTGGTGGATACGGTGGACGCGATGCCTTCGACAGCCGTGAGGCTGAGTGGGAAAACCACGTTGAAGCGCTTAAAACCGCTGAAACGTACCTCAAAGGAACCTATCCGGACGTTGCAATCAAGAAAGTGATTGCCGACATCCAGGACGACGGATCCGTTGAGATCAAAGAAGTTGCTTAAAAAACATGCAAAAGAAAAGACCCGAACAAGGGTCTTTTCTGATTTAGGGTGTGGTAAACTTTTGGTACGATCGCCACAAATGTTCACCCACCAATCTATGTCCAAATGTAGTGACACGTTAGTCAGTCTATTTAATGTTGCTTCCGAGCTCGGAGAGGCGTTGCCACATAGAACGTACTCTCTCGATGGTGTCGCATGGAAGATGGAGGCGAGACGAATGCGCGAAGTCAGATACTTAGCTAAGAGGAGGTTTATCGAACTTCGAAAAAAGGGTGAAAAAATTGAGTACCGACTTACAAGCAAGGGTCGTGTACACGCGTTAAAGCGACAAATCATTGACGAAAAGGTGCGTCTACCAGAGGGGCAGGCCAACTTGCTCGTATTCGACATTCCCGAGCCAATGAGAAATGTGAGGGCGATGCTTAGAAGGCTTCTTAAGGAGGCTGGCTTCACACTTCTTCAACGAAGTGTCTGGCACGGAACAACGAATGTTATTGAGAATTTTCGTAAGCTTATAAAAGAGGTTGGGGTTGAAGAATACGTCTACATTTATCGGATCCTCGACGAATATCGTTAGGTTACAATTTGTGGCGATCGCCATAAATATTGACCTCTCGTAAGTGTGCTAAACTACCGCCATGCCAGATCAACTCCTCCATGGCCTGAACGACGAGCAGCTCGAGGCGGTCACCTTTGATGGTGGTCCGTTGATGATCATTGCCGGTGCCGGAACAGGAAAAACAACCGTCATTACGCAGCGTATTTCGTGGCTAATAGAGCAGGGGAAGGCGAAGCCCGAGGAGGTTCTCGCGCTCACGTTTACAGAGAAGGCGGCAACAGAAATGGAGGAGCGCGTTGACCAGCTTTTGCCCATTGGCTACGTCGACCTTTGGATCTCCACGTTCCACTCGTTTTGCGAACGGATTCTCCGACAACACGCTCTTGAGATCGGTTTGCCAGATCAGTTTCTCTTGCTTGATGAGATCTCTGCGTACTTGATGGTCCGTCGCGAAATCGATCGGTTTGAACTTGATTACTACAAGCCGCGCGGCAACCCGACGCGCTTTTTACGCTCCATGCTCAAGCACATCTCACGACTGAAGGACGAACTTGTCCTTCCAGACGACTACGCAGCGCTCGTTGAGAAGAAACAAATGGATGCGGATACGGTCGAAGGTGTTGCGAGCTCCGAAAGTGGTGATGTTCTTGCGGAGATCGCGAAGCTCAACGAACTCGCGAGTGCGTATCGTGTGTATCAACAGATCTTGCTCGAGCAGAATGCGCTCGACTTTGCTGATCTTATTTCGTACACGATTGAACTCTTTCAAAAACGTCCGGACATCTTGAAGCAATATCAGAAGCAGTTTAAGTACATTTTGGTTGATGAGTTTCAGGATACGAACATGGCGCAGTACGAGCTCGTCAAGCTTTTGACCACGAAGCCAAACAACATCACGGTCGTAGGCGACGATGATCAGTCGATTTACAAATTCCGCGGAGCGTCGCTTTCAAACATCATGCTCTTTCGTGAGGACTTTCCTGATGCAAAGCGCGTCGTCCTCACCAAGAATTACCGAAGCGGCGCGAACATTCTCAATGCCGCGTACACGCTCATCCAACAGAACAACCCGAATCGCCTTGAGGATCGGGAAGGGTTGAACAAGGAACTGGTCGCCCATCAGGATGTTGACGGCTCTGTCGAGTACATTCAATGCGAAACACATCATGACGAAGTGCAGGGCGTTGTTGAAAAGATTATTGAGCTCAGGCAATTAAAAGAGGCTCGATGGTCTGACTTTGCTATTCTTGTACGCGCCAACGACAACGCGACCCCGTTTCTCACTGCGCTTGAGCACGCGGGGATTCCGTATCGTTTCATGGCGATGTCGGGCCTCTACACAAAGCCGATCATCATCGATGGCTTGGCCTATCTACGTGTCATTGATCAGCATCACGACGGTCCATCGATGTATCGCGTACTGAGTCATCCGACACTTGGCGTTGGTGAGGATGACCTTGCTCAGCTAACCATGCATACGCGTCGCAAGGGCTGTTCGTTGTATCAGGCGATGGTGTCAGCGCCTGGTCTCTCGCATGAAGGGAAGCGTCGGATTGGTGAGCTTCTGCAACTCATCGGATCACTGGAGCGTGAAGCTCGACGTCGACCGTCAAGCGAGCTGTTTGTAAGTGTCATGAAACAGACCGGGCTTCTTGCTGGCGTGCGTGAACTTCCTGATATGGCGCAGCAAGAACAGTTTGAGTATCTACAGCAGTTCTTTAATCGCATGAAAGCGTTCGAGCAAACGGCCGTCGATCCTCACGTTCATCATTTTCTTGAAGTCTTTGATCATGAATCACAGGCAGGCGAGGCCGGAAAACTCTCGGCAGACATGGAAGCTGGACCAGATGTTGTAAACGTCATGACCGTGCATGCATCAAAAGGCCTTGAGTTCCGCTTTGTGTTCCTCGTTAACCTTGTTGAACAACGCTTTCCATCACAGCGCCGTGCCGATCCGATTCCGATTCATGATGAGCTTGTCAAAGAAATCGTCAACGAGGGGGGGAATCCGCATATCGAGGAAGAGCGGCGGCTGTTTTATGTGGCCATGACACGTGCAAAAGAAGGATTGTACATGTTCAGTGCCGAAGATTATGGCGGGGTTCGTAAGCGAAAACCTTCACGATTCATTCAAGATGCGCAGTTGGACGCAACAACGCGATCAGGAGCAAAAGTGAAGCTCGGCGAAGGGCCGGAAGTCGTCGTTGATCAGTCATCGGTAGCACCCACGTTCACGCCGGGAACGCTTTCATTCACACAGCTTGCCGCCTTTACAAGTTGTCCGTTGCAATACAAGTTCGCACACATCCTTAAGGTCCCGGTCTTTGGGCGCTACCAAATGAGCTTTGGAAAAACCATGCACAACTCGCTGCAGCGCTTTATGGAACGCCTTGTTGCAGCAGGGCAGGCGTCTCAGAGCAGCTTGTTCGAAACAGCCGAACCAACCGACACATCTGTTCCATCGCTGGATGTGCTTAAAGAAATCTACGAAGCGAGTTGGATCGACGAATGGTATCCAAATGATCAAGTGCGCGAAGAATATCGATCCAAAGGACTCGATTCTTTAAAAGCCTTTCACGCCGATCTCATGAAAGAGCAGCCGGAAGTTGCTCTGATCGAGAAAGGATTTACGCTCAAGATTGGCGATGTGACTGTCAAAGGTCGCATTGACCGCATCGACAAGATCGAAGACGGTTACGAAATCATCGACTACAAAACAGGATCGCCAAAGACGTTGGAGAAGATTGGTTGGCAGGAAAAACGACAACTCGTGCTCTACGCGCTGGCTGCGGAGCGCTGCTTTGACCCGCCGCTGAAGGTCACAAAACTGACGTATCATTATCTCGAAGATAACTCACTTGTGAGCTTCGAGCCAACGCAGAAGGATGTTGATAAGCTGCAAGAAGAAATTCTCGATACGGTTGCGCGTATGAAGGCATCGGACTTCAAGGCAACGCCCGGATGGAACTGCAAGTTCTGCGACTTCCGTGATATTTGTGAGTTTCGCCAGGGCTGATAAGATGTGAGGTATGAATGACGTCGATCAACTGTACGATTTTGTATCATCGATTGAGGCGCTTAAGCGACTTGAACGATTTCGTGGTCAGTACGGTTGGAAAGACTATCCTAAGCCTGTTTGGTACGAGTCCGTCGCAAGTCATTCGTGGCGACTGGCGATGATGGTCATGACGATCGCGCCAAAGCTGTCCAAACCGATTGATCTTGAAAAGACGCTTAAGATGGCACTGATTCATGATCTCCCAGAGATCATCGCGGGTGACGACAGTCCGATGGGCGACGATTGTACAGGAAAGAATACGCATGCTTACAACGATGATCTCGCAGCGCAAAAGCATGACCGTGAAAAGATTGCTGCCAGAGAGCTCTTTTCATCACTTCCAGATGATCAAGCGCAGGAGATCTATGATTTGTGGCTTGAATCTGAACAGCTTGAGACCTTTGAGTCGCAAGTCATCAAGGCGCTCGACAAGATCGAGGGAACACTTCAAGCGTTTCAGTACCAAAACGCGCACATGTATCCAGAACACTTTGAGTTTAGTATTACGTATTGCATGAAGTATGCAGATGTGGATCCGGCGATCCGCGAACTCGGCGAATCCGTCGTCCGTCGTATGAAAGAGCAGTACAAACCCTACGAGCGAACATGAATCGACTACAACGACAATTCAAAAAGCGTCCGGATCAGATGAACTCGCTCATTGGCGGCGCACTGAAGCGGCATGGTATTGGTGCACAGGTTGAGGCGGCGATGATTGTAAAGCGGGCGAACGAGCTGCTTGATCGCGTTCTTGACGAGCGCTATCTTGTCGACGCACGAGTCGTGTCGTTTCAACAAACGGTTTTGCATGTCGCATGTCGTCACGCTCCCGCACGTCACATGATCGAAAGCGTGCGCGTGCAAATCTGCGACGAACTTGAACAACAGTTTCCATCCATTACGATCGATCGCATCCTCTGCCGCATCGACCCGCATCTTCTCGATAGTCGAAGTGAGATTGGTTAGTTATGCAAATAAAAACGTATTTAGATGTCACGCGCGAGAGCGTGGAGGCGAGAAAGCACAATCTGTGGTTTGGCGTAAGCCTAGGAAACAAGTTTTTTACTGAAACGAATGTCCTTAAATACCTAAGATGGTGCCTAGAACACACCAAAGATCGAGTTCTAATCTTGATTCCAGATGAGATTCATGCAATTAACATCGAAATCCTGGATAGCAAGTCACCACAAGCGGCTCTTCGAAAGGCAACGAGACTTGGCGAGGAAAAACATTTTCTTATTAATCGGCTTATTGATCAATTGCCGAAATCACAAGGCAGAATGGTGGATCTCGTTATGTGGAGAGATGTTACAGGTTCGTTGAGTTACAAAAATAGACTCAATGCATGTACTCGCTTCTATAAAGAGAACAAAGAATTTAGTAAAACCATCCGACAAGCCATTCTAGATGGTAGACCAGACAGGGCGTCAAAAATTACAAGCCTTCCAAAAGAAAAGTTGGATGCTCTAGCCATGTATGTATTAAAAGAGATATCTCTATGCGTGGATGGTTTAGCATACGATGATGCCCTCTTTAACGTCTGTCTTTATCCCGGACTAACGATCATTGATGAAATATTTGTGGGACTGAATAGACGGACAAAATTTCTGCCACTTGCCCAACAATTGGATCCAACTCACAAGATTGGTATCCTTGAAGCTTACACAACGTGATACAATCAGCTCATGTCAGTCCGACAATACATCCTCTTTCTCCTCTACGGAACCGCCATCTCGTGGTGTGCGTGGTTAATTACGCTCTTTAGCATTGACCCTGTCACGGCCAGCGGAATTGGACTCTTGGCCTTTCATCTGACGCTTTTCGCAAGCCTTACAGGAACGGTCAGCGCTATTAGCACGATCGTTCGTGTTCGACGCAAAACACCTTATACTCTCGAAGGACTCGTAAAGATTTCGCTAAGACAAGGCATCTTCATTGCCGTATTACTCGAGCTCACGCTCTTTTTGATGCACAACAGCTGGCTCACGTGGTGGTCGGCTATTCTATTGATTTTATTGGTTGGATTGCTCGAGAGCATCTTCCTGAGCTTAGCGCACAAGCCCGCTTGATCCACAGACCTCGTTCGGCTAAAATAAGGTCTCAAGTGGGGCTATGTTGAACAAATTTTTTGGTCGATTTTCGGAGGACATCGGTATTGATCTTGGAACGGCCAATACACTGCTTTTTGTTAAAGGGAAGGGCGTTGTGGTGAACGAGCCGTCAATCGTGGCTGTTAACACACGCTCAAATCAAATCGTCGCGGTCGGTCACAGCGCCAAGGACATGCTCGGGAAGACACCGCCGCACATTGTCACCACCAAACCGCTCACCAAAGGCGTCATTTCTGACTTCGAGGTGACGGAAAAGATGCTGAAGTACTTTTTTGATAAAATTCACGAAGACGCATTCACCGTCGTCCCACGTCCACGCGTCGTCATCGGTGTACCACTGGACGTCACAGAGGTGGAACGCAAGGCCGTCGAAGACGCCGCTATTAGCTCCGGTGCACGAGAGGTGTTCCTTGTAGAAGAACCAATGGCCGCAGCGATTGGTGCCCGGTTGCCAGTCTCTGAGTCTGTCGGTTCGATGATCGTCGACATCGGTGGTGGAACAACGGAGATCGCAGTGATCTCGCTCAACGGTGTGGTTACATGGAAATCACTGACCGTTGCAGGCGAGGAGATGACGAAGAACATCATTCAGTACACGCGTGACGTGTTCAACTTGCTGATTGGTGACAAAGTGGCGGAAGCGGTGAAGTGTCGCATTGGAACGGCTGTCGAGATGGATGAGTACATGGACTTTGAAATGCGCGGACGCGATCTTCTGACTGGTTTGCCCAAACAGGTTTTGATCAACGATGGACAAGTGCGCGAGGCTCTACAGAAATCCATTCGCAACATCACAGACAACATCAAACTTACACTCGAGGTCACGCCGCCAGAACTGGTCGCAGATATCTACGAACGAGGCATTGTTCTGTGTGGTGGTGGTGCGCTCCTGAAAGGCATCGACCGTATTATCGAAAAGCAAACAGAGGTTCCCGTTCGTCTTGCCGACGACCCGCTCACAACCGTTGTACGAGGGACCGGTGTCCTTCTTGAAGACCAGGAGCTGCTTAAAGAAATCACGCTGCCATCAACATCTGACGAAGGTTACAGCTAATGCCACTTTCTCTCAAAAACCTTTCCAAGTCATCAAGAGCTGGGCTCGAGACGGTCGGCTTATTCCTGCTCATTACACTCGGCATCCTCTTGCTGATCTTTTTTACACCTGCTGCTGAAGGGACACAGCGCGTACAAGCTGGGTTCTACAACCTCAGTCAAACCATTGGAAACTGGGCAGACGATACGTTCTTTGCCCGAGAGACGCTCAAGACCGAGCATGCCCATTACCAATCTCTCGCCGCCGCTCTTGCCCTGGATTCATCGTCCATTGAAGAGCTTGAACGTCAAATTACTGAACTTGAGGCACTGCTGGCGTACGAGCAAACGGTTGATTATCAAACAACGCTCGCGCGCGTTCTCTCTCGATCACTCACCGAGGATCGTGAACTCCTTATCGACAAAGGCATTCATGACGGCATGATCGTCGGACAGGCGGTTGTGGTTGGTGATGGACATCTTGTTGGCATTGTCACGGACCTCAACAACAGCACCGCCGTCGTTCGACTCCTGCATGACAACGAAAGTTCGGTTGCCGCAGCCATTCTTGGATCAGACAAAACCATTGGACTCGTTGAAGGAAGGGAAGGATACCTACTCTCCATGCAGTTCATCCCGCAAAACGAGCGCATCGCCGTCAACGACGTTGTCGTCACATCGGGGCTGGATGAACAGATTCCCAGTGGACTGGTGATTGGAGTGGTGAATGAGCTGATGGTCGACGACGCAGCAGCATTTCAAGAAGCGCGTGTTGAGCAAATCATCCAAGAGGATGACTTCTCTTACGTAACGGTTCTACAAATCCCGCTATGATCAACACCGTTGCCATTGCTGTTCTCTTTTTTGTCAGCTTGTTTCTGCAAACAACAGTTGTTCAGGCCGTCAGTCTTCCACTTGCCGCAACACCGCTGCATCTTGCCATCGGTTTCCTTCTTCTACATCGCGGTCGCCTGGAGCTCGGCGCCATTTGGTTTCTGATCACACCCGTCGTCGCCATCTGGACAGGTTTTCTCCCTGGAGCCTGGTGGGGATACATTCTGATCGCCGTCCTCGGACCGATCCTCGTGACGCGCATCTTTGCCAAGCGTTCATTGCTCGCTCTGATGGGTCTGAGCTTATCTCTGTATCTCATCTTCATGATCAGCAGTCTTTCTGTACTCACACAACCAACGATTGAGATTGGCTGGGGACTACTGATGCTCACCATCACACTGATCGTCATTTCGTACGCCGAAAAACGATTGCAGCGATTTTCCAAACGCTTTTTGTATGTTACCCGTCGACAATAATCCATTTCCAGAGTTTGACGTCGACCGCACGCCGCTTTCCATTGATCGGCGTGATGATGTGTTTTTCGAGGAAGCGATGGCCCAGTATCCAGATGCGTCCACGCAGTCTGCGCGTTCGTTTGTTGGTTCGGTTATTGACTCTCGACGCTTTCGTATGGCCGTGGGCGTGCTCATACTCATCGCACTAGGATTCGTCGGCAGAACCGGCATGATGCAAATCGTGCACGGAGAAGAGTATCGTCTGCTTGCGGAAGAAAACCGTATTTATCGCCAAATCCTTCCAGCCAAGCGTGGTGTCATCTATGACCGCAATGGCGTCATTTTGGCGGAGAATATCCCAACATTTCAAATTGTGACAGCGCTCTCCGCACTTCCTTCTGACGCCTACGACCGCGAGCAGGCACTGGGCACGCTCGCAACGCTCATTGATGAAGATCTACGCGAATGGCTCGTCATTCTGTCAGACGTTGAGGACGCTGACGAACCCATTTTGTTGGCGCAGGATGTTGGTTACGAAATGGCCATGTACCTGGCAACGCACCGGGACAACTATCCTTGGATGCAGCTGGAGATCGCTTCAAAGCGCGAGTACATCACCGATGGCATTCCGTCACTTTCGCATGTGCTCGGCTACACCGGTGTGGTGAACGAAGATGAGTACGAACTCCTTTCCGATGAAGGCTATCGGCAGTTTGACCATGTTGGAAAACTTGGCTTGGAATCGGAGTATGAGTCGATGCTGCGCGGAACATTTGGCGAGACATACCTCGAGGTCGATGCTCTAGGCGCAACGGAACGTATCATCTCAAAGGTCGATCCCGTCGATGGTCAATCGCTCCATCTAACCGTTGATGCGGCTCTGCAGGCGCAGATCGAGCAAGTTCTTGAAGCGCGGCTTGACGGTACAGTTGCAACGCGTGCGTCCGTCGTCGCCATGGATCCAGACAACGGCGATATCCTCGCACTCGTCTCATGGCCTGCGTACGATGCAAACGCGTTCACGGGCGGAATCGAAGAACAGCTATACGAGTCGCTGCTCGCTGACGACGATCAACCCCTTTTCGCACGAGCAAGCTCCGGTGACTTTCCGTCTGGATCAACCATTAAGCCCACACACGCCGCCGCGGCGCTCATGGAAGGCGTGATTGATCGCACGACATCATTTTTATCCACAGGTGGTATCTGTGTCAGTATTTGGTGTTTCCCTGACTGGCGCGCCGGCGGTCACGGCGTGACAGACGTCTATTGGGCCATTGCAGACTCAGTAAACACGTTCTTTTACATGATCGGTGGTGGAAACGAAACCTTCAAAGGACTCGGCATTGAAAAGATGATGGAATACGACGCGCAGATGGGATTTGGATCGCCGACGGGCATCGATCTCCCGTCTGAGGCAGGCGGATTCCTCCCTTCACGAGAATGGAAGTGGGAAGCGAAAGGTGAACAGTGGTACATTGGTGACACGTACCACGTCGCGATCGGGCAAGGTGACTTTCTTGCCACGCCACTGCAGATCAACCGCGCCACAGCCATGTTTGCCAATGGTGGAGAGCTCGTTCGACCACGACTGTGGGCCGAGCGTGACATTGAGACAGAACGTGCTGTGGACGAGAGTATTGCGACGATCATTCGTGACGCCATGCGGTACACGGTCACTGGGGGATCAGCTCAGATGCTGCAGTCTTCACCCGTGACCGTCGCTGGAAAAACCGGAACCGCTCAGTGGTCGACGGTTAAGCCTCCGCATTCATGGTTCACAGGATTCGCACCGTTTGACGAGCCCGAGATGGCTATCACGGTTTTGATTGAGGAGGGTGGGGACGACTATTTGGCGGTTCCCATTACGCTCGATATCCTGAAATGGGCCTTCTCAGACCGTTTTCCACAGGAATAGCGCCAAGTTGACAGAATAGGTGTTTTCGTGTAGATTACGTCTATTGCCACCGTAGAGGTGTGCATCCTTTTTTCTCTAAGAATAGAGGAATAACGAATATATGAACGATAATACGCAGTATATTTCGCCCGAGGGCTTGGAAGAGCTTAAGGCGGAACTGCAGGAGCGAAAAACGAAGACGCGACGAGAGATCGCCGAGAAGATCGGACAAGCAAAAGAGCTTGGAGATCTTTCGGAGAACTTTGAGTATCACGATGCCAAGCAGGTCCAGGCTGAAAACGAGTCGCGAATTATTGTGATCGAAAACATGCTGCGCAACATTGTTGTGATCGAAAAGAAGACGGGTGCAACGTGCGTTGCGATCGGAACGGGATTCACGGTTGAAGTTGGCGGAGAGGAAAAAATGTTCTTCATTGTTGGTGCATCTGAGGCTGATCCACTCTCAGGAAAGATCAGCAACGAGTCTCCGCTTGGAAACAAGTTCCTCGGTGCGTGCGTTGGTGACAAGGTTGAGATGGAAACGCCGGGTGGCACGATGACGTACACGGTGAAAAGCATTGAATAAAGTGTTACAGATTTGAACGCGCGACACCCCCGCACCGGCGAGACCGGTCGGGGGTGCTTGCCTTGCCGAAGCCTCGGCGTAGGCAGGTTGTCGTAGACGTCGAGCTCAGGCCTTATAGCCGATGAACTTGCTGTCCATGCACTGCGGCGGCGAGATGCCGTTGAAGTGGACGGTGTAGCGGAAGATCGAGGCGTTGGGCCAGGTAGCCGGAGCGTGCCCCGGGTACATGTGCAGCAGCCCGGCGAGCGGGTGGTGCGTGATGCCCACGATGTGATGCACGAGGTCCGTGCTCGCACCGTGCAGATCCACGAGAATCCGCTCGTGAGCCCACGCGGCGAGCCGTCTCGCGAGCCATGACGAGTGTGACCAGCGCGTCTGCCAGTCGTGCATCGTCGTATCCTCCCCCTCCTCGAGCTCGTCGCATAGCTCCAGGAAGCGCGCACGATGCTCCGGGATCGCCGACATCACAGCCTGGTGGTTCAGCTCGGGCGCGGACATGGTGACCGGCGTCCAGGGACAGCGGTCGCCCAGCTGGAGCAGGAACGAACCGATGCTCTCGGCGCTCTGGCGCGCGCGGACGAGACCGCTGTTCCAGAGCTGACCGTCCCAGCTTGCGTCGTGCTGTGTGAGCTCCGGCAGGATGTGACGTTCGAACGCGGCGTTGACCTGCCAGCGACCGTCGTCTGACAGCGGCGGGTCGAAGGGTGCACCAGGCACTACGTCAGTGCGATCGACGTCCCCGTGGCGCATCAGCCACAAAACGACTTGCAAGATATGCGGATGAGGAGCTGCCATTCGTCGCCCTCCAGTTCACGAGAATGGCCCTGAAGGTACCAATAAAAGCCTTGAATGTCAAGGCGAAGTGATGTAGACTGAGCTCGTCTATGATTGATGAAGAACGCGTCCGCAGAGGCCGATTGAAAGCTATCCGGGACGCAAAACAGAACCCTTTTCCAGCCCAGGCCCACCGATCGCACCTTGCCGAACAGGTGCTTGCTTCATTTGAAGACTTGGAAGCTTCGCAAGAGGCCGTGACCGTAGCCGGCCGCGTTCGTGCGCTGCGCAAGCACGGTGGTATTAGCTTTGTGTTGCTACAAGATGCTTCAGGTCAAATTCAGGTTGTTCTGCACAAAGACACAATGGGCGAGGAGACGTACGAAACCTTCCACGCACAGGCAGACATGGGGGACTTTTACGAATTCCACGGACCAGTGATGGTCACAAAGAAAGGAGAACAGTCCGTAGGAGCAAAGTCGGTTCGCATTCTGACGAAAAGTCTTCTCCCACTTCCCGAGAAATGGCATGGATTGTCAGATGTAGAAACGCGCTACCGACAACGCTATCTCGACCTCCTTTCTAACCCTGAAGTAATTGAAGCAGCAAAGTCTCGCGCACGAATGGTCGCAGCGATGCGTACCCTTCTTGAAAAAGAGAGCTTCCTGGAAGTTGAAACACCGATCTTGCAACCAATCCCTGGTGGAGCGAATGCAAAGCCATTCGTAACACATCACAATGCCTTGCACGCAGACTTGTACCTGCGCATTGCGCCTGAGCTGTACTTGAAGCGTCTTGTTGTTGGTGGGTTTGAAAAAGTTTACGAATTTGCGCGTTGTTTCCGCAACGAAGGCATCAGCCCGCAACACAACCCTGAGTTCACGCAAATCGAAGCGTACTGGGCGTATGCGACGATCGAGATGCTCATGGACCACCTTGAGCGACTTCTTCGCGCTGCATGTAAGGCGGTGACTGGAAACGAAGAGGTAAAAATGCAGGAGCATACGATTTCATTCGTTGACATCCCACGCAAAACCTTCCACGACATCATTCTTGAGCACAGCGGCATTGATCTTGATGAAGTCACGGAAGAGGATGCGTTGCGAAAAATCATGGATGACAAAGGTCTCTACACCAAGGGCGTCGTCGGCTATGGTGAGTTGGTTGATTATCTATACAAGCACGGCGCTCGGCCAAATATCGTTGGCCCTGTCTTTGTGACCGACTATCCCGCAGCCATGAAACCATTGGCAAAACGTCGCGACAACAATCCACACTACAGCGCGAGTGCGCAGATGGTGATTCTCGGCATGGAAATGTTTAATGCCTTTAACGAGCTTAATGATCCGATTGAGCAGGAACAGCGCTTCCACGAGCAGGAGATTTTGCGAGAGCGGGGAAGCGAGGAAGGAATGCGCATTGATGACGACTACATCACCGCCCTCAAGCACGGCATGCCTCCAACAGCTGGGTATGGCATTGGTATTGATCGTCTCGCAGCGCTTTTAACAGGATCACCAAGCATTAAGGAAGTTATTCTGTTCCCAACATTGAAGCTAAAAACAAGCGACGCAGGAGGCGAGGCAGAGTCTGAGTAGCCAAGCGTATGAAACGTGTTGCTGTTTTTGGAGCATTCGATCTGTTGCACTCGGGCCACAAGGCTTTCCTGGCGCAAGCAAAGGAGCTGGGCGATGAACTCACGGTCTATTTGGCACGAGATGCGATCATCAAGACCCTCAAGGGTCGCAAGCCGGAGCAGCCGTTTGATCAGCGCAGGGAAGCGCTCCTCGCACTTCCTGCAGTCGACCACGTCCTAAAAGGCGACCATACGCTTGGCAACTACCGCGGAATCTCCATCAGCCGTCCCGATATCATTGCCATTGGATACGATCAGGACGATCTGGAAAACGATCTTATTGGCTGGATGAGGCAATATGATGTGGAGATTCCGATTATCCGTATGGAGGCGTTTCAACCTGAGACGTACAAAACCAGTAAACTCAGAGAAAACCTATGATTGACATCAAAGAGCTGCGGGAGCATCCCAAACGTATTGCCGACGCAGCAAAAGCAAAAAACGTTGAGATAGACGTCGACCGTATCTTGGAGCTTGACCAAGCCGTGCGATCTCTGAAGCAGTCGTACGAGCAAATCGCTGCACAGAAGAACGAGGCGTCAAAAAAAATTCCTCAAGCAAGTGATGATGAGCGCAAAGAACTCATAGAGGACATGCGTCGCATTGATCGCAAGGCCGACGAGCTAAAAGCAGAGCTCACACCGCAGGCTGAAGAGCTAGATGAGCTGCTTTATAAGATTCCAAATCCTGCTTGCGAGGACGTTAAGATCTCTCCAACCGAAGATGACAACGAAGTTATCAAGACGGTGGGGGAGAAGCCTGACTTTGATTTCCCAGTGAAGGATCATGTTGAGCTTGGCGAGGCACTGGGACTAATCGACATGGAGCGCGCGGCAAAGGCATCAGGTGCGCGCTTTGCGTATCTCAAAGGTGATGGCGCCCTTCTGCACTTCGCGCTCATCCAGTACGCGCTGCAAACGATCGTGAAGCGAGGATTTACTCCAGTTGTTCCGCCAACGCTCGTTAGCGCTCGAGCTATGCGGGCGATGGGATATTTGGAGCACGGTGGACACGATGAAATCTACTATCTTGCAAAAGACAACCAGTACTTGACCGGAACATCGGAGCAATCCATTGGACCAATGCACATGGACGAAGTACTGGATGTGACAGAACCGATTCGATACGTGGGCGTCTCACCGTGCTACCGACGAGAGGCCGGATCCTACGGAAAAGACACGAAAGGCATTATACGCGTTCATCAGTTCGACAAAGTAGAAATGTTCAGCTTCTGCAACCCTGAAACGTCGGAACAAGAACACGAGATGATTCTTGAGATCGAAGAAGAACTCATGCGGGGTCTCGGTCTGCACTATCAAGTGATCAAGATGGTTACCGGCGACCTTGGACTGCCTGCGGCACGCAAATACGACATTGAAACCTGGATTCCGTCGCAAGACGCCTTCCGAGAAACGCATTCAACAAGTACCTGTACCGACTTCCAGGCGCGACGTCTGAACACGCGCTTCAAGGACAAAGATGGAAAGATGCAATTCGTGCACACGCTCAACGGTACCGCGTTTGCCATTGGACGAACGATCGTGGCAATCGTCGAGAACTACCAGCAAAAAGATGGCTCTATTGTTGTCCCCGAGGTCCTGCGACCTTGGATGAATAAATCCGTCATTGCGAGGCCGTAGGCCGAAGCAAACTATTCGCCTAATAGATTGCTTCGTCGGCTTCGCCTCCTCGCAACGACTATGAATGCAAAATCGTGGATTGAAATAGACGCACGCGCGTACGAGCAGAACCTACGCGCCATTGAGTCACGCCTGAAAGACGGTGTGACTCTTTGTGCCGTTGTCAAAGCGAATGCGTACGGTCACGACGCAACTACGATGGTTCGGTTGGCGCAGGCGGCTGGCGTGCATCACTTTGGTGTTGATTCTATTGATGAGGCCATCGAGGTACGCAAACACGCCGCAGACGCGACGATCTTCGTGCTCGGCTATACAGTACCAGAGCGTTTCGGTGACATCATCACGTATCGACTCATCCAAGCGGTGTACACGAGCGACATGATCCGTGGCCTGGCTGATGCAGCACGATCACGGCAAACAACGGCACTCGTGAACATCAAAATTGAAACCGGAACTCAGCGTCAGGGAGTGGGGGAGCGTGATCTGAAATCGCTCCTCGCCGACATAGAACGCGAATCATCTGCGCTAAATCTCGTTGGGGTGTCCTCGCATTTTTCCAGCTCAGAGGATCTGAGCAAAAAGTCTGTTTGCGACGACCAAAACGAGCGATTTAATCAGGCCGTGGCTGAGATCAAGCGTTTCGGCTTCGATCCTACCTACTTACATATCTCATGCTCAGCTTCAACACTCTTATATCCAAGCGTTCATCACAACATGGTGCGCGTCGGACTTGCCCAATACGGTCTTTGGCCCTCGCAAAACCTCAGACGAGAGTTGCTCTCAAAAGTAGAACTGACACCAGTCTTGTCTTGGAAAGCTCGCATTGCCCAAGTCAAGGACATTCCTTCTGGCACACCCGTTGGCTATAGCCAGTCCTTTGTCAGCGATCGACCGCTGCGCATAGCCGTCGTTCCTGTTGGCTACCATGATGGTTACACGCGATTACTCAAAGGAAGTGCGCATATGATCGTTAAAGGTCAGAAATGCCGTGTTATTGGGAATATCTGTATGAATATGTGTATGATTGATGTATCGGCTGTGGCTGACGTAAAGCAGGACGACGTAGCAACACTTTTAGGCCGTGACGGCCTTAACCAGGTCACCGCAGACGATCTCGCCGAGTGGATTGGTACCATCAACTATGAGGTTCCGACCATGATCAAGGCGCATTTGCCACGAATCGTTATCTAGCATGCGACGACGCAACTTCATGAAACGGCATCATGCCCGACGGTACACATCGGACCGATTCAAGAATCCGTATTTTTCAGGCAAAAAAATCGTTCCATGGACAAAGCGCCTTGTCCGACTATTGATCGTTCTTGTCGTTCTCATCGGCATTCCTTGGCTGATGGTGGTTTTGCCGCTGTTTTACATCAACGCCGTGACTGTTGAAGGATCTATCACCCTCGAACCTGACCAGATCGAAGCGTACGCTTGGGATCATCTGAATAAGAAGCACTGGGATGTCGTGCCACAGAATCACATCTGGCTCGTGAACGAAGGCGCCCTTAAGGATAATATTCTGAGCGAATTTGCTCTTCTCGATGCTGATGTTGTTCGTGACGGTCGGTCACTCACTATTACTGTTCAAGAACGCGTGACATCGCTCATTTGGGCGCACGGCGAACAGTTGTACTTTGTTGATCAAGACGGATTTGTTGTAAAGGGGCTCAACGAGGAGGAAGTCAACGACGTCCGAGCACTACTGTACGGAGAAGGGGAGCGGCAGCATGTTATTCAGTCCGAAGAAATTTTCGTGGTCTTTGAGCAGGGTGGGGAAGAAGTGTCGCAAAACAGCCAAGTCTTACTTGCAAATGGTGTTGAGGTTCTGACGATCGTAAACAAGGAGATTGAGCGCTACATGGTGACAGTAGAGAGTATCGAGATCGAACAAGCTGGCTCTGATTGGGCAATAGTCAACCTTCTGGCCGGTCCAGACATCTACTTTGATCTCAACGGTGACGGGTATGATCAGCTGGCTAACTTAGAAGTCATCCTCGATGAGTATGAGGGCGATCTGGGGGCGGTGGAGTACATTGACGTACGCTTTGGCAATCGTGTGTACGTAAAGTAAAAGGGCAGCATGCGCTGTTGTTTCTCTGAAATACTATGTGTCGCACAATATATCTTATACGACACCACAGCTTGATCGCCCACGTAGGGTGGGTCATGGAAGTTGTGAAAATCGGACGAAACGTTACTAACATTAGTGAAATAACCTGTGTATAAGTCCTTCTTATACCTAGTAAGAAAATTTATAAGGTCATGTCATTTGTCAGTACAATAACTGACAAATCTAAAGCATCTTTTTGTCTTAGCTCTCTACCTTTCACCTCCCTCGCCCAGCATCACCCTTCTCCGCACATGCGTCGTAAAACGAAAATGACGCAGTCACCTTTCCTACTGTAAGTACAACTGGGGATCAACTGGGATACCATCCTTGCGGATTTCAAAGTGAAGGTGTGGGCCGGTTGACAGTCCCGTATTTCCCGAATAGCCAATCACCTGCCCTCTTGAAACAAACTGGTCAGCACTTACATTGATGCTCGACAAGTGAGCGTAGAGCGTCGCATAGCCATCCGCGTGGATAATCATCACGTAGTTTCCATACGACCGTCCTGTACGTGCCCAAGCAACGTAACCTGGCGCTGACGCCTCAATCGGCGTCCCCGTTGGCATAGCAACATCCAACCCACCATGTTCGAACAGATGGCGGAATGGATACGATGGATCGTGAAAGATGGCAGTGATGATGCCCGTTGCAGGCCAGGTGAAGATCGTCGCGTCACCAAGTTCGTCCAAGCTAGAGATCTTCCCTTCTAAATCTTGCTGCAACTGAACAAGCTGCTGATTGATATACGCCTGCTCCTGGCGAAGCTCACTCATCAACACGCGATACTGCGACTCAGACGCCTCCGTGTTTGCAATCAGCACTTCCTTTGCTTCAGCAGACTGATCCAACTGGATCAACTGCAACTCCATTTCGTCCTGCAGCGCCAAAAGTTCATCAAGATTCTCCTCTTGCTTCAACTTGTTCTCCGAAAGCCGTTGACGCGTCTCGTGCGTCTCCTCAAGAGCCGTATTCATCTCCTCGTTCACACTTTCCAAGTGCTCAACCGCGGAAAACAGTTCATTAAAGTCCTCTGCACCAAACAGGACCTCAATAAACCCAACCCCATCGTTCTTATTCAACTCAAAGATCATCTCTTCGAGAATGCCGCGCTGATACGAAATCTTGGCCTCTTGTTCCTTTATCGCTTCCTCCAAAATCGCCAGCTCCAGCTCCTTTGTTTCCACTTGCGCTTCTGTTGACTGGATATCGAGCTCCAGGAGCGCTGTTTGGTTCTCAATCAGCGCAATGTCCGCTGCAAGTGAGGCGGACTGGTTGGAATAATAGTTGATTTGTTCACGATATTCGTCGATCTTGCGGTTGATGGCGTCAATTTGCGCTTCACGGGCGTCGATCTCGTCCTGCAACTCATTCACGTCGTCCACACTTGCCTCCTGTGCAACCACAAAATCTGAGAATGGCCACATTCCCAAAGAAAGAAGCAATATCAGAGAAGTAAACCTCCTCATGAACCTATTATAACACGCTTAACGCCTTATCAATGCGCTTGAGACTCTCTTCCCTACCAAGCACCCACAAAAATTCAAACGGACTTGCCGATTTCTTTTCGCCAGAAAGGGCGACACGCAGAGGCCAGAGAACATTTCCGTTTTGCAGACCACCATCAGCGATATACGCCTTAACACGATCTTCGATGTACGAAATCTCGTCAAAGATGTCGTCAGGCATGTTACCGATCTCTTCACGCACACCTTCAAGCTGTTTTTTGGCATCAGTCGCATCAGCCTTTTTCCAAACAAGTTCTTCCGCTTTTGGTTTCTTATGCTTGAGATACGGCTTGATAGCACCCGCAAACTCCGTTAGTCGATGCACACGCTCACGCTCAACAAACAACGCGCGTTTCACTAATGCGTCACTTGCATCCGCCTTCACAAACGGCTCTGCCACCTCGGCAATTTCATCAAGACCCAGTTCTTTCATATACTGCTGGTTCATCCAGTCGAGCTTCTCAATATTCATCACTGCCCCACTCTTCTTAACCTTCGACAAGTCGAACATCTCAACAAGTTCGTTAAGAGAATAAATCTCACGATTACCGGTTGGATTAAAGCCGAGCGTTCCGACGAAATTGATCAACGCCGCTGGGAGGTACCCTTTATCTAGATAATCTTCTACAGCAACGTCACCCTGACGCTTTGAGAGTTTTGTTTTGTCTGGATTCAACAAAAGCGGTACGTGCGCGAATGTCGGCTGGGAGAAACCAAGCATCTTCATGAGCATGACATGCTTCGGCGTTGACGAAAGCCATTCTTCACCACGGAGAATATGTGTGATATCCATGAGTTCATCATCGACGACAACCGCCATGTGATACGTCGGAAACCCATCGGACTTCAACAACACCTGATCATCAACGTCACTATTATCCACCTTTACCGTTCCTCGAACGGCATCGTCGAAGGTTGTCTCACCATCAGGCACCTTCATACGAATGACGTGCGCTTCGCCATCAGCCAAACGCTTTGTGACCTCACCCTTAGACAACGACAGACACTGACGATCATACTTTGGCGTTTGCTTTGTAGCACGTTGTTGCTCGCGCATCTCACCCAATCGCTCCTTTGTACAAAAACACGGATAGGCATCACCTTGCTCGATCAACTGATCAACGTATGGTCGGTAAATATCCAAACGCTCTGACTGAACATATGGTCCGTAATCACCGCCAACGTCCGGTCCTTCGTCGTAATCGATGCCAACACGCTTAAACGCCTCCAACAATGCTTCCGTTGCCCCCTCCACCAAACGTTCACGGTCCGTATCCTCAATGCGAATCACAAACTGACCACCGGTTTGTTTTGCCAAAAAATAGTCGAACAACGATGTTCGCAGAGTACCAATGTGCATGTAGCCCGTTGGACTTGGGGCGATTCTTGTTCGTGCTAGCTTGGACATATTATCGATTGGTCAGTTGACGAAAGACTTCTGGAAAGACGCCTCCGAGCGCTTTGATGAACCGTTTTTTCTTCACCGACTCAGCGGCGACGACGATCGGAAAGACTATGCTTGCACGGATGATCCTACCAGCTCGACGAGGTTCAATCAACACGCGCCAAATGAACTCCAGACCGATAGCACGCATCCATTTTGGTCCGCGTTTTTTCTGACCGGAGATCATTTCAAACGCCCCGCCAACACCGATCATAAATGACACCGTTGGGAACGACGACATGTATTGATCGATAAACGCCTCTTGCTTGCGTTGGCCGAGAGCAACAGCAATAACATCCGGTTCAAGACGCTGAATGACGACCTCTATAGCCCTTGGAATGCGTACTTGACCGCTTTCGAACAACACCTCGCCAGGATCAATGCCGTGGACATCTAATCCATTGTACCGATCCAACAACATCTTCGCAGACGCATCAGCCGCCTTTGGCGCACCCCCGAGCAATAACAGTCGCTTCCCTTGCTTCTGACAAAGCGCCGCAATGATCTCGAGCGTATCAACGCCGGTGTGGCGGTGCTCGAGTTGCGCATCGGTCAAAGCTGCTACTGCGTAACGTAGGCTCACCGCATCCGGCAACGAAAGATCTGCGGCATTGAGTCGCGACAAGAATGCATGGTTGCGACGCGACAGAAGTAACATTTCCGCGTTTGGCGTCACAATGACCTTCCCTTTTGACGACTCCAGCCACATTGAAAGCGTCTGACGCAGCTCATCGTCTGACAAATCGTCGATCTTTACATTGAGGATCGTGTGTGAACGCATACTAGTTGGTCAACATTTGTGACGATCGCCACAAATGTTCACTTACGTCTCCAGATAGCCAAAGCAGCTATACCACCCAAAAGATCAAAAATAAAGTCGGCCATCGTATCGGCAACATCCGGTTGGCGCAGCGTACCTCCACCAACAAACTCATCCAATAGCCATTCATGCACTTCCCAAAGGACGCCAACTAAGGCCACGAACCCGAGGACAATTCCAGGAACAAGCCACCATTTCAAATGACGTTGCAGAGCCCCTTTAAACCGCACCTCCTCAATGCCTTCGTTCCAAATCGCCAATCCTAGCGCCCCCATGGCAAATCCACCGCCTGCATGCATAGGAACGTCATACCACTCAATAAGCTCATACAGGTCGAAAACCAACCCAATCGCATGCGCGAGAAGAACGATACCGATAATAAGCCAAGCCTTTTTCATTGTCATAATGGGTCTATTTTAAGGCACATAGAGCACATTGACAATCGCGGCTCAATGTGCTAATTTTACTCGCCCCTTTCCCAAGGAATGACCATGCACACCGCCGCCTTCATGTCAGTCTCCGGTCTCTTCCTCGCCATCGCCTTGCTCGGCTTCGTCGCGTGGTGGCTGATCCACGTCATCTGGCTGGAGCCCGAGCGGCGCCTGGTCGAGCGCAACGTCCGCGACGCGATCAGCCGCGCCATGGAGACGCTGGACATCAACCTCGCGAGCCGGAAGCTCTGGCACGCCCTGAACTTCATGTCGAAGGAGGGTCTGGAGCCGAGCTTCCGCAGCTTCTACACGCACGTGTACAACGCGCGCGAGCGGCTCCGCAGGAGCATCCAGAACAACGAGCACTACCGGCACGCCGCGTTGCTCGTGCTCGTCCACGAGCTCAAGGGACACCCGAAGAACTGGCCCATGCCTGCTTCGATGTACACGCACCGCGTGCGCAACCTCGCCGAGGTCGCTGGCTTCGCCGGCTTCTGCGCCGTCGTGTGTGGCATCTTCTGCGTCACCTTCTTCCTCATCGCGATGGGCGACATGGTCTTCCACTCCTACCACTTCTCCGTCTCCCACCCGCGCTACCACTAGTGCGAACATGTGGCCCTGTGGCCCTGCCCCCTCCGGCAGGGCCACTGTGCATCTGGACAAGTTCTTGACAAAGCAAAATTAGCAGTCTACCATTGAGAGTGCTAATAGGAGACGATTTTATGTTACCAAACAACTTTACTTCAAAATCTCAAGAGGCCATTCAGATCGCACAGATGCTTGCCAATGAAAACGGTCAGCAAGCAGTTGAACCGATTCACCTTCTTGCCGCCCTTGCCCATCAAGACGACGGAATCGTCGTGACGCTTTTGCAAAAAATGGGCGCACCGATGAATGATCTGCGACAAAACATCAATCACATCATCGAGTCGCTCCCAAAAAACTTTGGATTCGGGCAGGCAGGCATGGGGCAAGTTCTTCTGAGTCCAATGCTTGCAAAGGTGCTGCAACATGCCGCCAAGACAGCAAAGGAATTCGGAGACGACTACATTTCAACAGAGCACTTACTGCTTGGACTCAATTCAAATCGACAAATAAGTAAGTTCCTTGAAAGTCACGGCATCAACGAGGAACGCGTTTTGGAAACGCTCAAAGAAGTGCGTGGAAATCAAAAGGTCGACTCCGCTGATCCTGAGTCAAAGTTCCAAGCACTGGAAAAGTACTCGATCAATCTCACCGATCGTGCACGTGAAGGAAAAATGGATCCGATTATTGGTCGCGATGAAGAGATTCGCCGCATCATGCAAGTGCTCGTCCGTCGAACGAAGAACAATCCTGTCCTGGTTGGTGAAGCGGGTGTTGGTAAAACAGCGATTGCAGAGGGGCTTGCACAGCGTATTGTTGCCGGAGACGTGCCCGAGATGCTGAAGGACCGTGAGATCATCTCGCTTGACCTTGGCTCTCTTGTTGCTGGAACAAAGTTCCGCGGTGAGTTTGAAGAACGTCTAAAGGCTGTTATCAAAGAAATCGAACAGGCCGACGGGCGCATGATTTTGTTTATTGATGAACTTCACACGCTTGTAGGTGCTGGAAAGGGTGACGAGTCGCCAATGGATGCTTCCAACATGCTCAAGCCCGCCCTCGCCCGCGGCGAGCTGCGTGTCATTGGAGCCACAACACTCAAGGAATATCAAAAGTATATTGAAAAGGACGCTGCGCTCGAACGACGTTTCCAGCCGGTCATGGTGCATGAGCCAACGCGCGATGACGCGGTCGCCATTCTGCGTGGAATCAAAGAGAAATACGAGATTCACCACGGTGTTCGCATCAGCGACGCAGCCATTGTCGCGGCTGTTGATCTTTCCACGCGTTACATTACCGATCGCAATCTGCCAGATAAGGCTATTGACCTTGTTGATGAATCTGCGGCGGCACTGCGCATGCAAATCGATTCGATGCCCGAAGATCTCGATCGCTTGAAACGCGAGGAGATGCGTCTTGAGGTTGAGCGTCAATCATTGCTCAAAGAGAAAGACAAGAAATCAAAGGCTCGACTCAAGGAAATCGAGAAAGCCATCGCCGATCATAAGGAAGAGGCTGGTGAACTCGAGCTCCGCTGGAAAAACGAAAAAGACCTCATTCAGAACATTCGTGATCTGAAAGATGAAATCGACAAGCTTTCTAATGAGTCCGAGATCGAAGAGCGTAAAGGTGACTTGGAAAAGGTTGCTGAGATTCGCTACGCCATCATCCCAAAGAAGCGTGAGGAGCTCGTGAAGAAACAAGAAGAGCTTAAATCGTTCCAGGAAGAGCGTGGATTGTTAACAGAAGAGATCGGCGAAGAGGAAATCGCCGGTGTTGTTGCGCGATGGACACAGATCCCGGTTTCCAAAATGCTCAAGAGCGAAATGGAGAAGCTTGCGCAAATGGAAGAGAATCTACAAAAGCGCGTTATTGGTCAGGAAGAAGCGATCAAGGCTGTCAGCAATGCGTTGCGACGTTCGCGCGCAGGCATCTCAGAAGAAAAGCGTCCGATTGGATCATTCATCTTCCTGGGCCCAACGGGTGTTGGTAAAACCGAGCTTGCGAAAGCGCTTGCAGAATTCTTGTTTGATGATGAAGACGCGCTCATTCGCGTGGACATGTCCGAGTACATGGAAAAGCATTCAGTCAGCAAGATGATCGGATCGCCTCCAGGATACATTGGTCACGATGAGGCCGGACAACTCACAGAGAAAATCCGCCGACGACCCTACTCGGTCGTATTGTTCGACGAGATTGAAAAAGGACACCCGGACGTCTTTAACATGTTGCTGCAAGTGCTTGACGATGGACATCTGACCGATGCAAAGGGACGTAAGGTCAACTTCAAAAATACCATCATCATCATGACATCGAATGTTGGTTCAGACATGATCCTCAACTCAGGAAAGCATGGTGACATTGGATTTGATGATGGAAACGGCAAGAGTGAGCATGATGGTGTACAAGACAAGGTCATCGAGCAGCTTCGTGAACAGTTCCGACCAGAGTTCCTCAACCGAATCGACGACATTATTTTCTTCCACGCCTTGTCGCAGGAGCACATCTCTGAAATCGTTCAGTTACAGATCGATCAGGTTGCAAAGCGCTTGCAAGAACAGCGTCACATTGACTTAAAAGTAAACGCAAAGACGCGCAAGTTCCTTGCGGAACGTGGGTTTGATCCGCAGTATGGCGCTCGCCCACTAAAACGCATCATTCAAACGGAAATCCTGGATCCATTGGCAATGAAGATTGTGAAGAACGAGGTGCCGGAAGAAGCAGACGTCCTTATCGACGTTGTAAAAGAAAAAGTAAAAGTCAGCGTGAAATAATATGATCTGGAAACTGTTCGACGCAGACGGTGATGGTGACGTTGATATGAAAGACGTAAAAAAACGATCCTCAAAGGTAGCAAGCGATGTCCGAGAAAGAACAATCAGCTACCTCACTGCAGCGTTCGGACTTGTCGCGGGACTTGCATGGAACGAAGCTATTAAAGGTTTCATCGAAGCCTACTATCCTCTTGCGCAAGACTCGGTGATGGCTAAATTCATCTACGCGCTCGCCGTGACCCTTGTTCTGGTCATCATGACATCCGTACTTCTGAAACTTTCAAAAACCACTGAAACAAAAAAGAAGAGCTAAGCGCTCTGTCCAATGATACTTGACAATACGTCCGCTGGGGCGTATTGTTGTTTTGCCTTCTCGCGGCAGTGACCCACATGACAAGTGGTCCCAACCCTTGAAACGCCGGCGTCGCTCAGCTGCCGCGAGCAGGCATCCCTTCTCGGCTCCGTATGCACTCTCGCTGCGGAGTCGATGACGTTTCTCTAAAACCAAGTGCACCCGCTACGCAACCCTTCCCGAGTCAACGGTATAGGATCTACGTGCGGGTGCTCAGCGGACGCGGTCGAAGCTCAGTCGAAGTCGATCTGGAGCTCGCCGTTGCGCTCGCGGACGTCGTCGATGGTCTCGTCCTCCCACTCGACGTGGGTGGTCTCGCCCTTCGAGTTGTCGTCGATGAACAGGACGTCGGACGCGCCGTAGCCGAGGGTCACCGAGCCCGTGCACTCCGCCTCGAAGTGCGAGGGGATGTCCGGGATGTAGATGTCCACGATGGCTCCGTCGGTGTAGACGTGCGCGGTCGCGGGGACGAGGTCACCCTCGCTGTCCTCGACCGTGCAGCTCACGTTGAAGTCCGTCACGGCGTAGTTGTCGTCCTGGTACGCCTGCTCCGCGTACGCGTTCACCCACTCGATGTGCACACCGTCCGCCAGGAACGGGGAGCCGACCATGTTGCTGTCGCCGATGGCGACGCACAGGTCGAACTCGATGCCAGCGGTGTTGCCCACCTTCGAGTGGTTGCCGAGGCAGATCTCGGCGCCGACGTTGATGTCGGGGTTGCCGTCGCCGTCCAGGTCGATGCAGCCGGTGAGGGCGAACAGGGACAGGGCGGAGAGGGCGAGGGTCGTGCGGGTCATGTCTCTTCCAGGTCTGAGGGGATCGGCAGCGGCGCCGATTCACGGAACGTGTCTCTGTGATCACGCCGCTATGAAAGCCTTTGCGCTTTCATAGCCTCGCGACCTATGCAGAAAATTCGATCCTTCCAAAGAGAGATCGAACCTTTATCAGAGCTTTCGCTCCAGGACCTGTTTCGTCGGTGCCTTACGTCTCTCTTCTATTTTCTAACACGTATACTATAGCACAATTTTGAGATCTTGTCAAGACCCAACCCTCTTTTTTTGGCTAAAATAAGCCATTTTATTTGTAATACACAACTTTACAAAAGACTCTGACAGATGGGGTTTTCGCGTCATGCGAATACGCCACCCGGTGGCGTATTCTGCAGTCGACGAGGAATACGCCACCGGGTGGCGTATTCTAAATACGTGCTATAATCACGCCATGAAATACCTGCTTTTTGCCCTTATTTTCCTGCTCCCGCTCCCCACCCTAGCCTTTGACCCAGACTATCTGCTTTCGGACTGGGAGCTGGAGGACCCTTTTGCATTGGACTTCAATCAAATCCAGCACTATCTCAATCGAGGCTATCTTGGGGACTATCTAACAGAGGACTGGGAAGGAAACGACGCCTACGCCGTGGACATCATTTGGACCGCCGCCCAGGAATACAGCCTGAATCCAAAGTTCATTCTCGTCCTCCTTCAGAAGGAACAGAGCCTTGTTGAAGATGATGATCCAACGCAAAACCAACTTGACTGGGCAACGGGGTACGCCGTGTGTGATAGCTGTTCCAAAGATGACCCCGCCATTCAACGTTGGAAAGGATTCGGTAAACAGGTGAACTCTGCGGCTGCACAATTTCGAGAAGGCTACTTGGCCGACATTGAGGCGACTGGCTCAACACAAGGAAAATACGGTCCGGGCATCGAGGTCGACATTGACGGAACGGTCGTCACGCCAGCCAACGCCGCCACCGCATCACTCTATGCCTACACCCCACACCTCCACGGCAATGAGAACTTCGTCACGATTTGGGATCGATGGTTCTCAACACAGTACCCAAGTGGAAGTCTGCTTCAAGCGGATGGTGAAAGCGGTGTGTACTACATTGAGTTTGGCTACAAACGACCAATTCACAGCTGGAGCGCCCTCCTCTCACGCTTCAACCCTGATTTGATCATCACCGTAAATCCAAACGCGCTGGAAAACTATCCTGAAGGTCGACCGATCGATTTTCCAAACTATTCCCTTTTGCAAGATGAAGACGGGACGATTTATCTTCTGGTCGACGACACGCTTCGACCCTTCGACAACATGGACACATTTAGCTCGCTTGGCTTTGTTGAAGATGAGTTAACGGCTATCGACAACGACGATTTGGATTACTTTGACATCGGCGAGGAGATTACGCAGAGTACTCAGAGCCCAACGGGACTGATCTTTGAGCTATCAACCAACGGAGCTCTCTTCTTCATCCAAGATGGCAAACGCCATATCATTCTCGATGACGTCTTATTGGATATGCGTTTCTCCAGCACGAGCGTCCGCAGCGCGCTCCCGGTTGAAGTTGAACAATACACCGAGGCTGACCCCGTCCTGATCCCCGAAGGACATCTGGTAAAGACCGACGACGATCCGACTGTGTACGTCATCTCAGAAAAAGAACGGCTTCCAATCGACTCGGAGCAAACCTTTACCTCCTACGGTTGGTCGTGGGATGATGTGCAGACAGTGAATATTGCACTCCTAAACCAGCATCGTATTGGCGACGTTCTTGAAGCCATCGAGTAATATGCTTGTTTTCTCGGCTCTTGTTCCCAATTCCCCACTTCTTTTGCCCTCCATCAACAAGGAGGCTGCTTCAAAGATCGAAAAAACGGCGCAGGCTTTGGATACGCTTGCCGATGAGTTGTACGCGAGCCATCCAGAGACAATTGTTTTGATCAGTGAGCATCCGACGATTTACAAAGAATGCTTTTCAGTTAACGTTGCCGATCCGTATACATTTGATCTGAGTGACTTCGGCAATCTAGGATTTGAAATGAAATTTCGACCTAACATCCAACTAATCGATAAACTGCAAAGGTCGCTACGCGCTTCAGGTCTCTCGTGTACGCTCACCAGCGACGAATCCCTTCACTATGCGGCAGCCGTACCCCTTGCATGTCTTGCACAAAATCTAGATGTGCAGCTTGTACCAATTTGCTACAACGAAAAAGGTTCAAAGGAACATTTCCAGTTTGGTCAGGCAATCAAAGACGAAATCATGAATAGTAAAAAGCGCATTGCTGTGATCGCCGCCGGTGATATGTCGCATGCCCTGTCGTCGAACGCTCCAGCTGGATTTACGAAAGAAGGCGAACAGTTCGATGCCGCGGTACAAGAACTCCTGTCGCAGAAAAACACCTCTGGACTGATTAGCCTTGATAAGCAGATCGTGCAAAACGCGCACGAACGATCGTATAAACCGCTACTGATTCTGATGGGTCTGCTTGATCGTATTTCTTATAAACCAGATATCCTTAACTACGAAGCGCCTCTTGGCGTTGGATATCTTACTGTCGAATTCAAGCTGAGCTAATGTTCGCCGAGGTCTACCCTGTCACGCGCCTGCCCAGGAGGTTCGGCGTTTTTGATTACACGTGCAATGAGGACGTCGGCGTTGGTGATCTTGTGCGCGTACCGCTGAAGGGACGAAGCGTACTGGGCGTGGTTCGTCAGATCAAGGCAGAGGCTGGAACGGATAAGCGACTATCGAGTATCGATCGCGTCGTCATTCCACAACTCTTTCTGCCGTCAGATATCACTCGTATCGAAACGATCGCGCAGACGATTGTCCAGTCACCATCGACACTGTTTTATCAAACGCTCATCGGCATCGACCGCAAGCCCCGACCAGCCGTGCGACCGAAACCAACGCTCAATCCCCTTGTACATCCAAAAATCGCTCAGCAGGTAACCGGTGTCCGCAATACGCCACCCGGTGGCGTATTATTTGTGCAGGGTTCTGTGGAAACGTGTATCACTCTGGCCTATCGACTGTCAGGTACGCTTGAGCATCAACTGCTCATCATCACGCCCCACGAAACAGACGCACGCGATCTTGCCACATATCTACCCGATACCAAGACCGTTGCGTACCTGCATGGCCACACACCCCACAACGAACGCGCGCAAATCATCCGAGACTGGCGCAAAGGCGTGATCGATATTCTCGTTGGAACAAAGCAAGCTTCGCTTCTGTCAGCAAAAAAGATTGAGGCCGTGATCGTTTATGACCCTACGCATCCCGACCACGTGCAATACGATCGCAACCCTCGCTTTGATGCGGCCCACGCGGCACGTCTTCTCGCCAAACAACACAACGCCGAATTTCTCTCTTGCGGTTCGATTCCACGCATTCGTCCCGATCAAGAAAAGCTTGATGCATCCGATGTCGCATTTCGTATCGTAGATCTCACGGCCCAAGACGAAAAGACGTCCACACCGTTTCTTTCTCACAGCCTCAAATCAGATATCGACAACGCGCTCGCTGCAAACAAACGCGCGATCGTTCTGTACAACCGCAAAGGATACGCAAAAAGGTTGCAGTGCAAAGATTGCGGACACATTCCCTACTGCGGTTCCTGCGGATCTGTTCCGAAAATGCGCTCCGGCGACCTTGTCTGTAGCGTGTGTCATGCGGAAATGTGGATCCCGGAGTCCTGTCCGTCATGCCAGGGCGTGAACCTTAAGCCGCGCGGCATTGGCAACAAACGCCTAATCGAATCTTGGAAGCAAGCGTTCCCAAACGCTTCGATTGCTGTCGTCGACAAACAGGAGCATCGACAATTGAGCGCCGACATCCTTCTTGTGACCGAATACTTCTTTCAAACCCTGCACCGTGCATTCAAGCGATGGAATGTTGGTATTGTTGCCGACGCGTGTACCGATCTTCACATGGGTGGTGACGCCAACGCAGGAATACAAATGGCCTCGCGTGTCCATCGTCTGGCGCTCTTTGCACAAACGCAGCGCACAACATGCCTCATCCAGACCTTCACGCCAACACTCATCCGTCCGATGCAGAGCATTGAATCCTTCATCAACACCGAACGGAAAACGCGACACACGTATCACCTCCCGCCGTTTCGTTACCGAGTGAATATCCGCGTTCACGGAACGAAGGATGCCCGTCTAGATACGGTTATTCAGAAGGCAAAGCAGCTAAATGCACTTGTCTTTCGCATTAACGACACGATCGAGATCTTGACACCACCGCAAAAATACGGCAAACTACTGCCCTACTTGCAACAACTTCCTGACAGCTGCATACTGCAAGTTACGTATGGCTAATCTTCCCCTCGTACAAGTTCCTGAAGAGTCTTTGCGACAAAAATCACGCGACGTCACGCGTGAGGAGTTGGCGTCCGCAGAATTTCAACAGCTGATTGATGACATGAAGGAGACGATGAAGATTGAAGGGGGTGTTGGATTGGCAGCGCCGCAAATCGGCGAGCATCGTCGTGTGATCGTTGTGCAAACCTCACGAAACAAGGTTGAGGCGTTCATCAATCCCGTCATCTCTAACGCGTCGTTTCGAAAAGTAAAGAGTGAAGAGGCATGTCTATCCATTCCGGGTGTTGTTGGTATTGTACAGCGTCATAAGACTGTAACGCTCGACGCCCTGGATCGCGAAGGAAACGATGTGCATGTTGACCTTGATGGTTTCCAGTCAATCGTTTTCCAACATGAAATCGATCATCTTGACGGGATTCTTTTCATCGATCGCGCGAAAAAGATTTATCAAGCCGAAGGAGACGTTCTTGTATGAAGATTGCCTTTTTCGGTACTCCTGAATTTGCTGTTCCCTTTTTGCAGGCCCTCGATCAAGACGAGGATCTGATTGTTTCTACGGTTGTTTGCCAGCCTGACAAACCTATTGGTCGCAAGAAAATGCTTACGGCCCCGGCGACAAAGCACTATGCGGTGGAACACGGCATCGATGTGTTGCAACCTGCGAGTTTAAAAAAGGAACCGATCGACGTTGATGCCGATCTCTTTGTCGTTGTTGCGTACGGCAAGATGATCCCGAAAAACGTTTTAGATATTCCAAAGCACGGGACCGTCAACGTTCATCCGTCTCTTTTACCAAAGTACCGTGGCCCTTCCCCGATGCAGGCAGCGATTGCGAATCAGGACGACAAGACAGGTGTAAGCATCATGCTACTAGACGCCGAAATGGATCATGGACCGATTTTGGTGCAGGAGACCATCCAGCTCAACGGAACCGAGACGTATCCTGATCTTCAAGCAACCATTCACGATATCGGTGCCCCGCTGCTTGTCCAAACGATCAAAAACTACGTTGCCGGATCTATCGAGCCGCAGGCTCAAGATCACGATACAACAACCTTTTGCAAACTCCTTAGCCGGGAAGATGGCAAAATCGACTGGAGCGAAACGGCAGAGCAAATCGATGCAAAACGGCGTGCCTACATGCCGTGGCCTGGAATATGGACGATGTGGGAGCAAAAAACCCTGAAATTTTTTGATACAAAACCTGTAGGGGTTTGGCGCGCCAAACCCCTACATCCCGGCGAACACGCCATCATCGACGATCACCTCTTTTTCGGCACTTCCTCGACGCCGCTGGAAATCCTTGAGCTCCAACTCGAAGGCAAGCAACGCATGAAAACATCGGACTTTCTCAAAGGTCTACAACCTTGACGCAGGCCGGCATTCATGCTAGGCTAGCGGGTACCTTCCTGGAGACAACGATGACTCACAGCCCCCTCGGCACGCTTCTCAAGCCGCTTCTTCCCAAGTTCGCCTCCTCCGACACGCAGAGCCTCCTGCGTCGGATCGGCGATGTCCTCACCTCGCGCCTGGCCGTGTTCGAGCTCGCGCAGCGCCTGGGGCGTCCGGTCAGCGTCAAGGATCCAGCGCACTGGCAAGCTCGTTCGTGTGGGCACCTTCGGCTCCCCGGGCTCCGAGAAGCTCGAGCTGGTGATCCGCGTCAAGGCCGGAGACGAGACGCGCGACGTCACCGTGCGCATGCCCATCAGTGCGCTCAACCAGGCCACGCTCACGCTCGATCTCCACCACGGCGGCACGTTCATCAAGGTTCACCTCTAGCCACAACAAGTGGCACAGCGCCCCCGCACCTGACGTACAGGTACGGGGGCTTGAGCTTACGCGGACACGTCGCGCTCAGCGCGACACGTCAAGGCCCTGCTCGTCGGCGAGCACGCGGAACGTCTCGGAGACCCTATAGAGCTCCTCGAACGAACCAGCGACCGCCTCGATCTGCGGCGTGCCGTTGATCAGGCCCTTTGCCGGACGCATCACAACGAACGTATCACACAGGTCACGGACCGTTGAGAGTCGATGCGTGATGATGAGCGCACTCATGTCGGCAGTCAGCACCTTGTGCAACCCATCATGAACCTTGCGTTCCGTAACCGCATCGAGGCTGGAGGTCGCCTCGTCAATGACCATGAAGCGCGGCTTCTTCATCGCTGCCGCACCAATCATCACGCGCTGCTGCTGTCCACCCGAGAGCTTAATGCCGCCCTCACCAACCAGCGTTTCCAGACCGTCTCGGTCGAAGTCGATTTCCACACTTGCCATCAGCTCGCGGATTCGATCGTCGTCCATCTGCTCAATCTCCTGGGCAGTCAGACCGTAGAGCAGATTGTAGCGAAGCGTTCCGTCGAGGATTGCGGAGTCCTGCGGGATGTGCCCAACAGTGCTCAACCATGAGGCGAGCTCCAGTTCACGCAGGTCGTGGCCGTTCACACGAATCGAGCCACCCGTCGGATCCATCTGACGCAGAACCAACTGTGTAAGCGTGGACTTTCCGGCTCCCGAGAGCCCAAGAAGAGCAACCTTCTGACCGGGCTCGATCGAAAGCGAGACGTTCTTGAGCACCTGCACACCATCTTCGTAGGCATGCGTGACACAGTCGATTTCAACGTGCACCGGTTCGTCCGGGCTGAGTGCCACGGCGTCTGCGGTATCGACGATATCGGGCTCAATGGTCAGCGCTTCGCGCAACGATGCGATCGCTGGATAATTCCAGTTAAGGCGATGCTCCACATGGCTCAGACGCCACAGGTTATCACGCATCATCGAGGACCAGGTGAAAACCGGGTACAGCAGACCAACCTGCCAGAAGCCGCCCCACACCATCCACGCGCCGTACACGAGCACACCGAAGACGAAGAGGTTCGTCAACGTTCCACGACCGACCGCGTGCAGGATGAAGCGCATCCAGAAGTCGCGGTCCGAATCGAGGATACGATGGAACCATCGATCCATCTTGTCGAGCTCCTCACGCTCCTTCGCATTGACCTTCACGCGCACAATCTGCTTCCAGCGCTCGCGCTGGTAGCGGTTGTGCTTACGGAACTGCTCATCCAGCGGCGTACAGACTTCTACCACCCGACGGTTGAGGTACATCGACCAGACAACGTGCGCCAGAAGCGCAACGGTCATGATCGTGCCAGCCACCGGACTCACAATCCACAGGAAGACCCATGAGATCGGCAAGGTCAGCAGGACTTCCGTGCCCTCAAAGAGCATCATCTCCTGCGACTCAGACACCTTCCCAAGACCCTTCTCCACGTTGGATGACGAGAGAAGATCGTGGTGCTTCGCGTGCTGTCCCAGCGATTTCTCGAAGAACAGTTCGCTAATGCGGTCATGTCGTGTACCCATGTTGAGTCCCAGCACCCACTCACGACAGATGCCCGTGAGGTAATCCATCACACGCATCACCAACAGACAGGCCAGAAATCCGATCAGACCGATGCCGAGCTGACGAACATCGCGCGCGACGAGGCCATCGAACACGAGACTGATGAACCATGGCATGGCCATGAAGAAGGCCAGCGTGACGAACAGCGCCGCGACCATCCGCTTCACCCAGCGTCGCGCGTCCCTGTCGATCAGCTCGTCCCATACCCATCGGTAGACGCGCATGCTCTGCGCGATCGTGTTGAGGTACTCGCGCCAGTTGCCCGCGATCTTGCGCTGTGCTTGAGGATCGTATGCCATACACACTCCTGCTACTTCGACTCACTAAGTGAATCGAGATGAATAAGAGATCCCCCGCTTGTTCAAGCGAGGGATCTCAGCCTTCAAATGTTGTGATCATTTAAAAACTCATCATCCTACGCTTAAACAAGCCGCGCTGTGCTGTTGCATTTCCGCCAAAAACGGGAGAAATACAAAGCAAGCGTGCGGTCATACCGCCGAAATTTGGCTGCGTCATGAATAGAATGTTTTTCATATCAATAAGATTTCTTTTCCTCGCGGTTGGCGAGACGAGAAGATATCACGGCCTGTTGAGGCCTGTCAAATTTTCGTTGTTGACGAATCTTTTCTTCAATGACGTTTCCCCAACCCCGCGTGTCTAAAAACGGCAAAACGAACAACATCCAACTAATTCCAATCGGGTGATTAAGATATGGAGAGAATGCATGCGTGATAAACAACGCAACGATACTTGCGGCGAGTCCAATAATCAGCCAAGATTGGCGATGTTTTCCAATGTGATAGTGTCCGGAAAGCAAGATAACGATCAAATACACAGCAAACGCGAGCAAGCCCAACAGTCCCATCTTAAGCCAAATATCGTGCCAGCCCCATTCAAATCGATACGTTGTGTACGATCCACCTGTCTCCTCAATAATGCGCGGATCTGAGGATTCATACGTAATCGTCGCTCCAAACCCTTGTCCAGTCAGTGGACTCTGTGCGATCGACTCCATCAATGGATCCAAAAGAGCCCATCGGCTGACAACCGCCTCACTGCGCCCCGTCTCTGATGACGTTTCATAGAATGCCGCATTGGTGAGATCGGGTCGTGTCGGAATTGGGATCATGACAAGTGCGTAGGCTATGACCGCAGCAACGATGGCGCACGTAACCATCCAAAGAGATCGCTTGATCGTCATCCATCGTTTTGACTCGCGTACGATCGCCATGATCCACATCAACGCCATCGCAATAAGAGCTCCAAGCAGAAAACTGCGCGACATACTCATGAAGAGTACCGCCAACGTACCAACGGCCGTCCAGCCAACCAAGTCCGGCAATCGTTCACCTCGATACGCAAATAACATTATCCCCCAGCTCACCAACAGTGCCATCATGGCGGTTGATTGCGATTGCATGAAGACGCGATAGAAATACGTGTGCTCCGTCACTTGCAATGTTACTTCAGCCAATCGTGCGTCGCGAATAAAGGTATACAAAATGTTAAGCGTGTCGCCATCGACGTGCGTGAATACATACAAAAGCGTCAGCGAAAACGCAACCACCCAAATTGCCGATCCGGCCAACGTCTGCAAGAGCACGCGCTTTGCTTTTGCCTTCCATTCGATACTCATCAGCGGCAACAAATAACCAAGCGTGAGATATCCATTCATGTCATCGAATGCCCCACCTGCTCCATTTGCAAAAATCCCTTGAATGAACCCAGCAACAATCGCGATAATCAAAATAACGAACGGCAGTTCCCGCCACGCGTCGCGTCGCAATGTAATGTCGCTGCTCCACCATTTCCACAGCCACGCGAACATCACGGCCGCGAAAATGACCATGCGGAGCGAGATGGAAAAGCCGAGTAGTTCTGAGCTTAGTAGATGTCCATGGCCACCAACAAAAATCTCAGCGAATGCAACGATCAAACCGTAAAGCAACGATCGATTTGATAGCAATACGACTCCAGCAAAGACGGCAAGCAGAACTAACCCTTCGATCGGCGTCTCGCGAACAAAAAACGCCAAAACATGCGCCGCGGCAATCGCCCCGACGATCTTCCATGTCAACGGTCCTAGGAATTGCTTCTTAAACATCACTTTCCTTTTATCGCTCGCGCGGCATATCCAGCCGCAATGAATACGGGCGTCAGAGTCCAGAACACACCAGCCACCCACGGTCCGTGGTGTTTTGCCATGTACTTGCGCAAACTCTCGCGGATCCACCGCTGCTTGCGCACGGTACCAATCTGATCAAACATGTGGCCCTTATGGTGCTCGATCGTTACGTCAGCATAATGACGCACGCGCCACCCTTTATCCACGGCCATTTTACAGTAGTCTACTTCTTCAAACCAAATAAAGTACCGTTCATCCAAAAAACCGATTTGCTCAATCAGCTCACGCCGCACCCACATAAACGCGCCCATGATCGAGTCAACATCCTGCGTTTTGTACGGATCAGCGTCACGCATCATGTACGTCTCCACTGGCCCAAGACGTTTAAACACATGAGGCAACTTCAGCATAATCAGTAGTTGATCCAAAAGCTCTGGGAACCGACGAATGCTTTCTTGTAGATCACCGTTTGGATATCGAATAATACAACTACCGATGCCCACGTCGGTGTCGTCGTCCAAGTGCGTAAGCATACTTGCGAGCACATCGTGTTGAAAACGAACGTCCGGATTCAACAGAAGGACGTAGCGACCTTGCGAGACGGCCATGCCGCGATTCACGGCAGCGGCAAATCCACGGTTTGTTTCGTTGCGCAGATACGTGACATCTTCGTAAGACTCCAACAGCCCTCGTGTTGTATCACTCGCTCCGTTGTCAACGACAATCAACTCATAGGTGACGTTCTTTGCTGCGGCAACTGAATCAAAGCACGCCTTGAGCACATCGAGACGCTCTTTATATGTCACAACAACAATCGACACGTCTACTTTCATAAACCGTGTTTCTTCACGAGCGCCCGCTTCGCCTCTTCGTACTTTCGCAGACGCTTCGGCCGCCATCCGATCATATTCCATGGCAGTTTGTAGATCCACGACGGCATCCAGGCGGTTCCGATGCGTGACGAACCGTCGATATGCGCGGTAAACAACTCCTCAGCCACGACAACACCCTTCTTCCCTTGTGCAAGCATCGTCAGCCAAACATCCCAATCTTGTAGACGCTTCACCTCGGGGTCAAAGCCTGGAAAGTCCGTACGACGTACGAGGCTAGTCGTGTGAATATAGTTATGGCGCTTGAGGCGCTGTGCATCGAATGGCACTGGATGAAATCGCTTCCAGCCAAACCTGAAACCGCAGTACGCATAACTTGCTTCAGGATGTGCCTGCAGCACGCCGTACAACCTCTCCAACATGTCTGGTCGCATTTCGACGTCTGCATCACAAAAAATCACGTATGCGCCTTTCGACTCTTCAAACCCGCGCATGCGTGCCAACTGAGGTCCTTGGTTTTCTTGCCTGATCATCATCACGCGCTGCGCATACGACGCAAGCACCTCTTGCGTATTGTCCGTCGACCCGTCGTCCACGACGATCACCTCAATAGGCTCGTACGTCTGAGCCAATACCGAATCAAGGCAAACCGGCAGACTATCGGCATGCTGATAGGTTGGGATGATGATCGAAACAAGATCCATATCGGTTAACATTTGTGGCGATCGTACCAAATGTTCACGAGGGAATGTAGCTCCTCAAAGCAGAAAACTGGTGTTCTCTCGTGAATTTTGCCTTAACGAACTCTTGCCCTCGTCGACCCAACTGCTCCCGAAGTTCTCGGCCATTAACCAGCTTTTTTACAGCCGTATCTAGGTCCTCATGGCTGTTTATCAATAATCCACCCACCCCTTCAACAACCGCCTCATTAACTCCGGGATGAGAAACAGCGATAACCGGCGTGCCGAACAGCTGCGCCTCAAGATACACGATACCGAAGCCCTCACGATCACCTTCAGATTTATGTGTAGGCATAACAAAGATATCCGCACGCGCATAGATCGACGGCAGCTTGCGATCAGGAACGGACTGTAATAACTCAACGCGATCGGCAAGCTCATGTTCATCGACAAAGTCCTCAATCGTCTTACGCATTGGTCCGTCGCCGACAATGACGTATTTCAGATCGTTGTTGCGACGAACGATCTCTAGCATATCCATATGTCCTTTGCGCTCAACTAATCGTCCAACCGTCAGAAGCGTTACGCCTTCGTGAGATTCGCGACGCACAACATTCGATGCCTCTACAAACGCATCGCTCACACATGGATACACAACTTCCACCCTTCGGTTGCAAAACGACCCAATCTCCGAAGCGAGCGCGTGTGAATTCGCAAACACGTGCTGAGCGCGCCTCAGAATACGTCGTGTAAGCCATCGCTTCCACGCACTACGCCGCGCAAGATCAAAGTCCATGCCATGCAAAAAGACACTATAACGCCGCCGTAACAACCACAACATCGTTCCAATTGGAAGAATGTGACTTGTCCAAGCCTGTTCATACGATCGCGAACGCTTCCAAAGCGTCCACAGCATCGACAGTCGTCCAGGGGCATCGTCAAAAAAGAGGACGTCCATGTCATCCCCCAAGGTCTGTTTGATTGCCTCCAAGTAACGCGCAACGCCACCGGTGCGGGGAGGATAGTCTAGTGTTGGTAGAAGGATCTTTGCCATACTAACGTCGCAATAGCCCTTTCACTTGAGCAACGTGTTCACGCGTAATACCTCCAAACGCAAAGCCCAGAACAACGTACACAGCGGCACCAACCACTATCGCGACGTAAAACGGCATCAGCAGCTTTACCAAAACAACCACGATGGCCATCACGACTCCCGCCAGCAGAACATGCCACGTATTCCTCCAAAGATCCGCGAGCGTTATCTCCACGATCTTTCTCGTTGCAATCCATCCAGCCACGAACATGAAGATGAAACTGATAAGGGCCGCGATACTTGCTCCAACGATCTCGTAACGCGGGATAAGAATCAAGTTACCAACAATGTTCACGACCATGGTTGCGCCCATGATGGCGGTTTTGATTGACTGACGATCTGTCGCATTAAGTAGTGAACCGATCGGAAAGTCCAAGAAGATAAAGATGAGTACAAAGATAAGCACTTGTAGCGGTAAAATCGACGACAAGTACTGTTCCGAGTAAAAGAATGTGACGATTTCCGGCCCTAGCGACCAAATACCAAAGACGATTGGCGCACCGAGCAACATGAGGTACCAAAACGATTTGAGCAGCGTCTCTTTCAACGCAACCGGGTCCTTTGCTTGCGCGCTCATAGCTGGATACAACGCCGCAATGAACGCCAGCGGTAGGAACTGGAATGCGTAAGTGAGCTTATAGGCAACCGAATAAAATCCAACGGCTTCCTCGCCCATCACACGCTCAAGAATAATGCTGTCTGTGTACGAGTAGATCTTCACAAAGACGGCTGCCAGGAAAAATGCAAACGCCATCTTCAACGGCTTCCAACCAAGCGTGTACGTCGGCATCAATGCCTTCCAGCCCAGCTTTTTGACCACGCGCGACGCACCATAGAGAACATTCCAGAGACTGCCCACGATAAGCGCACCGATCAACAATGGCAACGTTGCCTGTCCAGTCAACAAGAAAAATGTACCTACGCCAGCGATGAGAATCTGCCCCACAAACACACCGATGGATTCATACTTGAGGCGTCGCAAACCACGCAGCACGCCGTAGAACGTAAGTGAAAGCGTATCGGCAAGCATGATGATGATTGCCAGGCGTACGAGCTGCGTAACCTCTTCGCTGTAACCCATGATCACGGGAACAAAAAACGCGATGACGACTGTAATGGGCATCGTAATAACCTTCACACCCATGACCGTACGGCACCATTGCGTTGCGTCCTTTTCGTCCTTCGCGGTCTCACGAATGAGCACGGACGTCATGCCCAGATCGTCCAGAACCATGATGACGGTGATGATGGCCAAGGCGATGAAGTACGCACCGGTGTCCTCGGCACCCATCAGCCGTGCAATCAGCGCGAAATACAAAAACGCAACGGCTTTTTGCCCAATCATTGCGAGCGTCAAATGCAGCGTATTCTTCGCCAACCGTTGCGTCATAACAGGGGGAATAGTATCGTATTTGGGTAAGAAAAACAAGAAAAGAGCCGCTGAGGCTCTTTTCAAATCCGGTCTGGTTGCACGACTTGTCAGTCATCAGAAACATATCAGCAGAACTCGTTGACGTCAAGCATGCACGGCCTTGGACCCGTCGGGATTCGAACCCGAAACGCATCGACTGACAAGACGCGCGTTGTACCTGACCGGGCCCAAGGTCGCCCATGCTCGACAAAACAAAAACTCCCGGCAATAGTTTCTACTATTGAAGGGAGATTCTGTATCTATTTCAACATACCTGATACCTCCCGTCAAAGATTACTTGTGTACAGATCGTGATGATCAAGGCTATTTAGGCTACAATGCAGAAGTATGGATTACATCATTGTTGTTGTTCTTGTTCTTTTATCTGGCCTCTTCTCAGGCCTCACCCTCGGACTCTTGAGTCTCGACAAAAGCGAGCTGGAGCGGAAGATCTCCATTGGAAATAAAGACGCGAAAAAGGTCTACTCTGTTCGTCGTCGAGGGAACCTCCTACTGTGTACCCTTCTCCTTGGAAACGTCGCCGTCAACTCAACGTTGGCCATCTTTCTTGGAAACATTGCCAGCGGGGTCGTTGCCGGTCTCGTCGCCACAGGGTTAATCGTTGTGTTCGGAGAGATCATCCCGCAGGCGACCTTTGCTCGCTACGCCCTGCAAGTCGGCGCGAAGACTGCGTGGATCGTCAAAATCTTCATCTTCATTCTCTTTCCTGTTTGCTGGCCAATCGCCTGGATTCTTGACAAAACACTTGGTGACGAAATGCCAAGTATCTATTCCAAAAAGGAGTTGATTGAAATCATCAAGGAGCACCAGGGATCAAAAGAAAGTGCCGTTGATACAGACGAAGAGCGCATCATCGAAGGAGCTTTGTCATTCTCCGACAAAACGGCAGAGCAAATTATGACACCCCGCACGGTTGTTTTTGCGGTTGATGCAGATGCAAACTTGGATAGGAAGCTCCTCAACAAGATCAAAAAAGAGGGCTTTACGCGCGTTCCTGTTTACAAAAAGGATATTGATAACGTTGTTGGACTTTTGTATGCAAAGGACCTGATTAACATCAAACTAAACGCAAAGGTTAAAGGACTCATTCGAAAGGAAAAGTCGCTCGTCATCTCTCGAGGAGAAAAGTTGGACACACTCTTGAACATGTTCATCCAATCGAAAGTGCACCTTGCGTTCGTAAAGAATGAATTCGACGGCCTTGAAGGAGTGGTCAGTCTCGAAGATGTCATTGAGGAAATCCTCAAGCAAGAAATTGTTGATGAATCAGACCAAGCAACGGATATGCGCAAGAAGGCAACGAAGAAAACTAAGAAGAAGTCTTCAAGGAAAAAGAAGTAAACAAAAACCGGCCTCACGGCCGGTTTTTGTTTATTGCACTGATCCCGAAGCGATGTCCTCTATCCACTCAGCAAGCGTTCCCTCAGAAAGCTCGCGCATGATTGTGTAGGCGGCATCACCGTCGGCCAAGTAGTATCGTTTTAGATCAGTTGGATTGACGTACCACGCCTCGCCGCGCTCTTCGACTTGCAACAAAATCCGCCCAGACAATGCCTCGGCAAGAGACCCGCCGCCAACAGGATCGTCTGACGATGGGATCTGTGCGAGATCAGCGTTCGTAATACCAAGTCCGAATGTTCGCAAAAACTCGTACGCGGTTGGACCGTCGGCAAGATAATAACGCAATCGTGTAACCGGATCGATGTACCACGCTTCCCCATCCCTATCGACCATCAACATAATCTGACCAGCAAGACGATCAATCAGTGCCGTCACCTCTGGCGTTTCTTCCACGATCTGATCAGCAACATCTGACGTAATGTTCAAGAACGCGCGGATGTTCTCACGAAGCTCAACGAGTTCAGCATATTCGTAAAAAAAGTTCTGCTTTTGACCACGGACATAGGTTTCATCAGCCTCATCTTCAAGTACAAAATACGCGAACGACTCAGCAATGTCTTCACCCGGATTGGTTGCCGCATACCACGTCACGTAGTCGAGCTCGTTGTCTGTATAGAAATCGATTCCATCACCGTTCGTATCGATCGCTCCATGCTCATCAAAAATCTCCTGCCAGAACGCAAGAACGAAATCGTAGATGTACGCGTCTTCATGTGCACACCCCTCGCCGGTGAAGTACGTCTCACACGCAGCGACTTCCTCATCGTAAAGCTCGTACCACTCATGATCAGGCAAATCCCATTCACTCCACACAGCCGCCACATCGACTTGATCCACGCCAAGTGTGAGAAGATGTGTGAATTCGTGAATCAACGTTTCATTAAAGTAATCGAGATCCTCGAGCATGTCCTCGATATCGAGTGAGACGATCCATTTACTCATGTCCCAAGAATCCTGCACCACATACGCAAGAAAGTCCTCCTCTGGAGTGTCAACAAAGATGTCAAACTGCGAGACGTTCTCCGTAATGAACTCCTCTCCTCCGATGCCGACAAACTGGTCCCACATCCACTCATGCGTTTCCGTGTCCTGCGCGAGCAAGTTTTGCTGGCCTGTGAGGTTCGTGCTCGTAATCAAATCATAAAGCTCGCCGTCCTCGTCCACGAGATACGATGCAAGAGTCGTTTCGTAGGCGTGGACCTGCAACGGCAGGAGGGCCAGAAACAGAAAAAGTCCAAACATGTTTGCCTTGTTATTCATATCATCGCTCTTTGTTCGACTTAAAACTCATTCTCAAACGTGCGTCACCAAGATACCCTCTAATATTATCGCGCAGCTCTACGAACTCAGGATATTGATAGAAAAAGTTTTGCTTTGCTGATGCTACAGAATCATCCTCAGCCTTTGAACGAATGACAAAGAACATAAATGATTCCGCGATGTCCTCCCCAGGATTGGTCGACGCATAGCTTGTGACAAACTGATCCCCTCTGCCAACGTAGAAATCTATGTCGCCTTGATTGGTGTCGACCGGTCCATACGTCGAGAACAGGTCTCTCCAAAAGGTTTGCGTGAATTGATAGATGTAGGAATCCGAATGCGCACACCCCTCGCCCGTAAAATACGTTTCGCAGGTCGCGACAACCTGATCGTACCGTTCCTGGTAGATTGGATCGGACAGATCAGCATAAAACGCCACATGCGACATCTCCACTTGATGCGCGCCGAGCGTGATAAGATGAGCCAGCTCATGAATAGCTGTTTGGTAAAACATCCCCTCATTTTGCATGTCCTCAATGTCAAACGAGACGATCCATTTCTCTGGATCATCCCAGGACTGAATCACGTAAGCGAGCAGATCGTCGTCTGGGGTGTCGATAAAGATATCGAAGCCGACAACGTGTTCCACGACAAATACTTCATCAATTGATTCGATGACAAAATCCCACATCCATTCGTGGGTAGCACGGTCCTCCGCAAGTTCTTCAAAGTAGTCTGGCAATCCTTCCACAACAAGCGGATCGTAAAGTTCCGCCTCTTCGTTTACCAAGTAGGAAGCGATCACTGTCTGACCAGGTTGTAGCTCATACGTTGGTGTCATCGACTGCACAACGAACAGCAAGATCGTCGGCAATGCGTAGATAAACTCCATGGATTCATTATAGCAAAACCAAAAGAACCACCTTTCGGCGGCTCTTCTTTATCTGCTGTAATCTGCTCACGATCAGCTGTGATCTATTATCGCTTGCGCCACTGCTTGGCTCGGCGAGCTCCATGCAATCCGAACTTCTTGCGCTCCTTCTTGCGTGCGTCACGTGTGAGGAAGCCATGTGTGCGCATAACCGTCTTGAGACTTTCGTCGTACTTCACGAGTGCGCGGGCGATTCCCATCATCACCGCATCTGCTTGTCCGGTCTGTCCACCACCAACAGCACGTACCGTGATATCAACGCTCTCAAGCTTCCCTGTCTCGCGCAATGGTCGCTCAACAGCATCCTGCAACATTGGCACAGGGAAATATTCCTTGTAATCCTTTCCGTTGACCGTAATCGATCCCTTTCCGCCAGGAATAACGCGTACCTGTGCGATAGCGGTCTTACGGCGACCAATACTTTGATAATACTTTTCAGCCATATACTTAACTAATCTTCAAACGCTTCAAGCGTGGAGTGCGGTGCTTATTCTTTGGCAACATGCGAGACACAGCCAGCTTCAATACCTCGGCAGGATTCTCAGCCATCAATACCTCCATCTTGCGCGCCTTCAATCCACCTGGATACTGTGAGTGATGGTAGTACTCTTTCTGCTCGATCTTCTTTCCCGTCAGCTTGATCTTTGCCACATTGGAAACCTCAACCACATCACCGGCATCGATGTGTGCCTGATAATCTGGACGATACTTTCCGATCAAGCGCGTCGCAATCTCGGTAGCCAATCGGCCGAGCACCTGATCCGTAGCATCAACTTTGTAGACGTTTCGTTGCATATTAAACAAGTTCAATCTGTGCGACGGGCGCGCCGTCTCCCTGGCGCGTGCCGATCTTCGTAATACGCGTGTATCCACCTGGACGATTCACGTAGCGTGGTCCAAGAACATCCATGAGCTTATTCACAGGCTGCTCTGTTGGAAAAAATGCCAGTAGCTGACGACGTGCCGCCAAATCACCTTTCTTAGACTTGGTGATCAACTTCTCAACAACCGGACGCACAGCCTTTGCCTTGGTCAGCGTGGTCTTTACCTTTTCGTACACAATCACGCTCGTAGCCAAATCACGCAACATAGCCTTGCGGGCTGTTGGTGTTCGTCCAAGGGTTTTTGTCGTCTTGCGGTGGCGCATAGCTTATTCGTCGTCCTCCGTTGATTCATTTGTATCCTCAACCTCAGGCGCAGATTCCTCTTCCTCGGCAGGTTCATCAGATGCAGCGTCATTGTTCATAGCTGCCTCCATCAGCGAAGAGTGTGCGAACTGATTCTCAATCCAATTGAAGTGGTTCATGACAACCTTTGTTGCTTGCTCAACCGCTTCCTGTGGAGTGATGGATCCGTCTGTCAAAATCTTCATGATCAACTTGTCGTAGTTGGTGATCTCACCAACACGCGTGTTCTCAACAGACAGGCCGACATTTAGCACGGGGCTAAAGATCGCGTCAATAGCCATCATGCCAATTTCTTTTCCCGTATCCTCACGCTTCTCCGTTGGCAAGAATCCACGTCCACGCGACACAACTACACTCATATCAAGCGTTGCTTTCTTGTCCGTAAGCGTACAAACAACAGCATCGCTGTCGATCATGTCAACGTCTGCGTTCGCTTCAAAGTCAGATGCTTTCACCGCGCCATCTCGTCCGGTGACGTTCAATGACAACGTAACAGGCTCATCTGAGTGAACCTTCAAGCGCAAGCGCTTCAGATTCATGACGATCTCCAGCGCATCTTCCTTCACACCCTCGACAGGTGAGAACTCATGCTGAACACCTTTAATCTTTACGTCTGTGACCGCAGCTCCTTCCAGAGAAGAAAGCATCACGCGGCGCAGCGCATTTCCGATCGTTGTTCCATACCCATGGTGAAGCGGTTCAATCGTGAGGATCTGTTCGTGATCCTGATCGCCGTCCTGGAACGTCATTTTAGATGGCAGGAGGATGTTCTCCATACAAACGTTGATAAAAAATGATTTTAGCGTGAGTAGAACTCGACGATCAGTGTTGGGTCGTAAACCTCCTTGAGATCCTCCCCTTCAGGCAGACTGACCACCTTACCGCTTCGTGCTGGTCCATCCGTGTGGAGCCAACCCGGTACGGTGTAGCTTCCAAGGCGTTCATCGAGGTCTTCAAAGACCTTCTTCTCGCGCTTGTTGTCTCGTACCGTGATCACATCATCCACACGCACCTGGTAGGACGCAATATTGACCTTCTTGCCGTTGACCGTAAACAACGCGTGGCTAACCATTTGGCGAGCCTGTGGACGCGTCTTGGCAAACCCAAGGCGGTACACAACGTTATCCAATCGTGTTTCAAGCAAACGTGCGAGATTCTCAGCCGTGTTTCCCTGCATGCGCGTTGCTTTGGAGAAGTAGTTGCGGAACTGTCGCTCCATCACACCGTAAAGACGCTTTGCCTTCTGCTTCTCACGCAACTGCTGACCATAAACAGACTGACGGCGGCGGCGACGACCACCTGCTCCGCTTGGTGCGCCATGCACACCAGGAGCATAAGGTCGACGTTGCATCACCTTCATCACTTTGGTCCCCGCGGTAAGCGCTACGCCCTCACGACGACTCATCTTTCCCATTTTCTTGGAAGTCTTTGCCATATACTAAACGCGTCGTGGGCGGCGAGCTCGGCATCCGTTATGTGGAACCGGTGTCGTCTCCCGAATTGATGTAATCGTAAATCCTTGGCTGTTGAGCGAACGCACAGCGGCGTCACGTCCGTTCCCAATGCCCTTCGTGTACACGCTCAACTCCTTCACACCGTACTGCTGCGCCTTCTCGGCGAGCTTTTCAACAACTTTACCGGCGGCAAATGGCGTTGCCTTCTTTGGTCCGCGGAATCCGCAGTTTCCAGAGCTAGACCAACACAGAACGTTTCCGTTGAGATCGGTAATCGTCACGATCGTGTTGTTGAGCGACGCCTGAACGTACGCAAGTCCCTTTGGAACCTGCTTTACCGCGCGGCGCTTTCCTTTCGCGGTACGGAAGTACTTTGATTGCTTCTTTGGCGTTGGAGCCTTGTCCAAAACCTCAGACGCGCTATCTACGTCCTTAGGAAGGTCCTTCTGCTCCTCAATCTTTTTCTCTTCATCACTCATACTATGTCTTCGTGAGCGTTCGGCGACCAGATCCAGCCGTCTTCTTCACACCCTTAAGTGTTCGAGCATTTGTCTTCGTGCGCTGACCGCGAACCGGCAAACGCTTGGTGTGACGAACACCACGGTAGCATCCGATATCCTTCAAACGCTTGATGTTCTGCAACACCTCGCGGCGCAGCTCACCTTCAACCGTGTGGTCACCATCAATAATGGTTCGGATCTTGTTCACCTGATCCTCGGAAAGATCCTTCACGCGGATGCTTTCATCGATCTGTGCAGCAGCCAGAATCTTCTTGGAAGACGTTGAGCCGATACCGAAAATGTACGTCAGAGCGATGACGACGCGCTTATCGGATGGAATATTGACTCCAGCGATTCGTGCCATACTTATCCTTGTCGTTGCTTATGCTTAGGATTCTTGCAAACAACCCAAACGCGGCCTTTGCGACGAATCACACGGCAGTCTCGACACATTTTCTTTACTGATGCTCGAACTTTCATGGGTTGAATATTATTGCTACCACAAAGTCATCCTGAAAATCTTGGATGACATTGTTAAGGTCGACATGTCGTATCAGAATCGATACGTGATGCGTCCTTTTGTCAGATCATAGGGACTGATCTCGACTTTGACGTCGTCACCTGGCATGACGCGGATGCGGAACTTGCGCAACCGGCCGGCCAACTTGGCGATAACTTCTTGTTCGTTCTCTAGTTTGACGCGGAAGGTCAATCCAGGCAAAGCCTCTTCGATCGTTCCACGCATTTCGATGAATTGTTTTTCTGCCATAACTACGGGCGAAATACTACCAAAGTTAGGGCAAAAGCGCAAGAGAACGTTGCGCGAGGAGTGTAGTTCATGTCAGTCATGATGTCAAGAATACCTTGTGGATCAAGTAATATTAGCCAAGAATGGCCTTAATTCGACGAATTCCGGCGGAAGATGACTGTTCTTTGACAATCTTAAACGTCCCCATTCCCTTTGTGGTTTTCACATGAGGTCCACCGCAAAGCTCCCGGGAATAGACCGTGCCGTCCTTACCGATCACGTTGTAGACGTTGACTTGATCCGGATACTTTTCCCAGAAACTTCCCTCAACCCCCTCATCCTGCGCCTGCTGCTTTGGCAACACTTCGATCTTTACGGTCGCCTCGTTTTCGATCGCATCGTTAACGTACGCTTCAACCTGATCAAGGACATCACGTTCGACTTTCTCCGGCCACGTAAAGTCAAAGCGTGTGCGCTCAGCCGTGATGTTCGATCCGGCCTGATGCACCTCCGGACCGAGATACTTACGCAGCGCCGCAAGCATCAAGTGCGTCGCGGTGTGCAACTGCGTCGTTTTTTCACTCGAATCCGCTAGTCCTCCTTTGAACTTTCCTGCTGATGCTGTGCGCGACAGATCTTGATGCTTTTTAAACTCAGCTTCAAACACGTCGTGGTCAACCTCAGTGCCCTTTTCACGCGCCATCTCCTCAGTAAGCTCCAATGGGAAGCCGTATGTTTGATACAAATCAAACGCCGCTTTGCCGTCAACGTTGCTCAGCTTCTCAAATTCGCGCAGACCTTTCTTGAGCGTCTTGCCAAACTTCGCCACCTCAGCGGCGATCGCATCCTTAATCGCATCGCGCTTTTCGTTCAAGACTGGATACGCGTCCGCGAGCGTGTCTGCCGCTACATCAACAACTCCATTCACCGAGTGCTTTTCGTTAATCTTCATCATCTCTCGCACGCTGCGACGAATAAGTCGGCGCAAAATATACCCTTGATCTTTGTTGGATGGCATCACACCGTCCGCAATCATCATCACTGCCGTACGAATGTGGTCCGCAATGATACGCATTGAACGTTCGTGCTCGTTATACGATCGTTTCGAAATAGACTCAATTTGTTTGATAATCGGTACAAACAAATCTGTCTCAAACACGCTCGCCTTTCCGTTAAAGACCGCAAGCGTACGCTCAAGGCCCATGCCGGTATCAACGTTGGTCTTTTCAAGTGGTGAAAGCACTCCATCATCTCCTTTGGAAAACTGCATGAAAACGTTGTTCCAAATCTCCACCCAAAGATCATTTTCTGGATCGAACGCTTCGGGAGCGTCGTCGTCACCGGTCCAATAGAAGATTTCTGTGTCAGGACCTTGTGGACCTGGATGCTTACCACCTGCTGGCCACCAGTTGTCGTCTTTTCCGAGTTTTGCAATGCGCGCTTCTGGAATGCCCAGTGCAATCCACTTATCGAACGCTTCTTGATCAAAGGGTGCGTCGTCGTCGCCGGCAAATACACTGACAGCCAAACGATCGACGTCGATGCCGAGCCAGTCTTTCGATGTTAGAAACTCGTAGCTCCATTCAATGGACTCATCTTTGAAGTAGTCGCCCAACGACCAGTTACCGAGCATTTCAAAGAATGTGAGGTGCGTGTTGTCGCCGACCTCATCGATATCGCCAGTACGAACACATTTTTGATAGTCGACCAACCGATTGCCAGCTGGGTGCTTCTCGCCCATCAAGTAAGGCACCAACGGATGCATGCCGGCGGTCGTAAACAGCACCGATGGATCGTTTTCCGGAACTAAAGAAGCCGAAGGGATTTCGGCGTGGCCTTTTGTAACAAAGAAATCGATGTACTTGCGGCGCAGTTCGTTTGCGTTCATGGGATTATCCTATATCAGCAAGTCTGCTTGATCAAGGGCGTCTTTTGCGATAACAATACAGTAAGGAGGGAATGTCATGGCGATGTTCGAATTTTCGAGCCGCGTGCTGGCGTTCCTGAGGGACGCCGCACGGATCATCAACAGCAACAGTGAGGTGGAAGACGGACTCCTGCTCTGGCAGGTCAACATCCTCCGTGACTGGCACGATTGCGCGGGTGAGTTCAACCCGATGGCCGCGACGATCTACGACCGCCGGGTGATGTCCATTCGTTCACGCGCTGGTGGAAACTTCTGGGTTCTGCGTGTTCCCAAGAGAGAACACTTCCGGGAGATAGAGACCCCCAGGAGGAAGCGCCTTCCCGACGATCTCGTCGCGCTCCTGGTGCAAGGAGAACGTGGTGCTCTACGGCGGCAGGTTAGGCATCGACCGGTGGAGGTCGTATCAAATCCTGAGCCGGGCCCCAAGTCGCCAGATCCTGATCCCGAGCCGACACCGGAGCGGTCAACGATCCGAGACTACGGCAGCATGCCGCATGCCGGCGCCCGCCGGAACGGCATGGACCCGTGGGATGTCCTGCTCCTTGTCGAGATCCACAACCTCATGACCGGCTTGAAGCGTCGTATCCTGAACGGTCTGGAAATCGCCATGCTCTTCAGGCGTGACGGGATCCCGCTTCAGGAAGCGCTGTCATGCGCAGAGCGGCTGTGTCGCAACTTCGACATCATCACCGCCCGTAAGATGATGCGGAAGGAAAGAGGCTTGCTGCCAGGAAGTAACGTACGGGTCTACGCCCTGCCGAGACTCAATGTCATGGGCCTACCGTTCATCGACAACGTGGTGGCCCGGTCGACGCGTGCGCTCACGGAACTGCACCGCGCAACGTTCCCAGACTTCCATCAGCCGGAGAGCAAGGAAGAAAAGGGGCCAGAGATCCCTGGACCCGCACCGACTCCTACCCCGCCGTCGAACAACGGACTCCTGCCCAGTCGGCGACACACGTACATCCTGGAAGCGCTCTGGGCCGCACAAGAGATCGTCGGAGATCGTCCACTGACCGCCCGCGAGGTGAAGGCCGTGCAGCTGCTCGTCTGCCCGCACAGACCGGATATCCTCGCCGATCTCAAGAAACGCGGCTACATCGCCATGCCAGGTGCGGAGCGTGGACGCAACGTCACTCGCCGCATCGTCAGTCCACCGCCTGAGCAGATCGAGTACAAGCGTGAGGTCCTCTCCTTTCTACGTCGACCTGACCGCTGGAAGATTCGACAAACGCTCGAGCGCGTTCGTTGAACACCGTCAAACCCCTCCCGCCCGTCTGGGCCGCGGAGGGGTTCGTGCTTAAAAAAACAGCCGACCCCCGCCATCCTTGGCAGGGGTCTTCTTAATGTTGGTCCGCGCTCTCGAAGGGACCCACGAATGAGTCGCTTTGAGAGCGCCGGCGCCGCGCGAGTGCGACGCCGGGAGACTCGCTAGAGGATGCCGTCTCGTGCCATGGTTCTTGCACCAAGGAGCACGGGAGTAGCGATGGCGGCGACCACGATCAGGGCACCGAAGTCGTCGTTGACGTTCTGGCCGTAGCCCCAGTGCATCACGCCCATCACGATCAGGAACACGATGCATGCGGATGCCAGGACGCTGATCAGTGACACCAGCGGTGCACTACCGGGCCTCTCCATCACGCCTCCTCTCGGCCCAATCCATGAGCCAGATCAGCACGAAGACAGCAGCGACCGTCAAGGGAGCACTCCAGAGAATCATCCCACCCACCAGGTCGAACGCCTGGGCGTCGGTCATCCCAGTGTACTTCACCAGGAGTGCAACGAGGAACTCAAGCAGTTCCATCACATTACTCGCCTGCCTCCGTTACCTGCGTTGCCGCAATATGGAGAACAGGACGTTTGTACGCATGTGGGGAGCGTCGGCTCCACCGTAGCCCACCACGCAGGATCGCGTGATTAGCTATGGGGAACCCCGGCAGCGTCCAGCTGACCGGGAACGGTTCCGAAGTTACAAGTTGGAGGAGCTAGTCGTCGAGCGTGCCACGCAGGTACGCAGGCAAGGGGCCGTAGAACTCCACCCATGCCTCTTCGAGCGAGTGACGCTGGACGATCCGCACGGGCGTACCCTCGAGCTTGAGGTGCAGGACGTAACACGTCGTGCCCTTAAACCCGTAGGCGTCGCCGCTCTCGATGGAGGAGGTGACGCCCGGATAGTCGCCCAGCACATCGTGAGCGCTATCCGTCCAACACCACGACAGATTGCCACTGATCATGCGCTGAATACTCCACAGCAGCATCCGCCAGTGGCGCAAAGGCGTCCTCTGCCTCGCAATCCCCCGAAACTCCTTACGGATCAAAGGCTTGGTGGCCATGTCTATCCCATTCTGGAGCGCTTCAGTTGGTCCGCGCTCTCGAAGGGATCCAACGTGTGAATCACTTTGAGAGCGGCACCGTCGCGCGGTGCCTAAGTTCACGTTACGACTACAGGTCCAGGAGATCGCCGAGCGGCTCCTTCTTCAGAAGGGCCACGAGGCGAATGTGGGGATAGCCGATGTACGACACCTTCACGGTGCAGTGCCTCGTGATCCCGTCATCGAGACGAACCCGGGTGATGAAGGTCTGCCGGGTGCGGCGGTCCCCCCAGAAGTCTCCCGGGGTCACGCCGAGCGTCTCTAGCAGGGCGTCGAACTCCCTGACGGAGTCCATGACGTCCTGACGGAACGTGGCGATGACCTCATCCGTGAGGTAGTCCAACTGCCTGACTCGCACTGTCTGCCTTTTCTGGAGCGCTTCATCTGGTCCGCGCTCTCGAAGAGATCCAGCAAGTGAATCACTTTGAGAGTGCTAACAAAAAAACCGACAAAGACCCCATTTGGGTCGATGCCAGTAATCTGTTCGCTGGTTCTTTAGCAGAGTTTTTAAGGTCTACTTACAGCGAAATAATAGCACAAAATCGCACTTTTGTCAAGTACGATTGAACAATAAAATGGCTTGTTCTAGCTAACTTTGGTCCAAAATTGCCTCTTCTGGATGATGCCTACGCATAAGCTTGCGTTTTAGTCCTCCCAACACATCCAAAAGCTCCTGGCTTTTAAATAGATACGCCACCAAAACGTAAATAATAAGCCCTACCCCACCAGCAATCAACAATTGGGCCAAAACCCCAAAGAATGTGTCTAGCGTAATAAGCTCAACCACGAGCGTTTTTGCCACCTGCGTCGTCACACCGCACGCCACGGCAGCAGCAATAAAAATCCACAGTGATTTCATTATTCGAAGCTCATCGAGGCTGCCCATTTGCGTGCGCAACCAACCCCAAAGCAACAAAAACTGCACCGCAATGGCAATTGAATATGCCGCCCCTAGTCCAACCACTTCCATCGATTGCGTAAGAATGATTGCTGAGGCTCCGTGAACAATCGCCGCTATCACACCAATGATAAACGGCGCTACGGTTTGTCCGCGCGCGAAGTAAACACGAACGAGTAGAAATACGAGCGCTTGTAACGTGAGCGAGAGAGCAAAGAATCCCAACGTGTTGGCCGTGAGGATCGTCGCCTCCCAATCAAACTGGCCAGCACCAACAACAAGACGCACAACTTGCGCGCGCAACAAAATAAACAACACTGTCGCAGGCACAAGGAAGAACAGCATCTGCCGTGCGGTCGTTGAGATCGTTTTCACCAACGCTGTTTTCTTTCTATCACTCGCCAGCTCACACAGCGTCGGATACGCCGCAATGGCATACGACACGCCAATGATCCCAACGGCGAAAAAGTTCAGGTTGTACGCGAACTGCAGCACTGTCACGGACCCTACCGCCAACGTAGAGGCTATTGCTGTCATCAAAAAGATATTCACCTGCCCCACAGCAAGCCCTAGCGTGCGTGGCATCATATGCTTGAGCGTGTACACGACATCTTTGTCTTTGAGAACAAAACGCGGTTTGAACCGATGACCAAGGTCACGAGCACCAAGCCACTGCGTGAGGAAATGCAGAGCCGCTCCAAGCACAACACCCCAGGCCAATCCGATCGGCCAATCCTCCGTTGCAATCCACACAACTCCAACGATGATACCGATGTTGTAAAAAATTGGTGCGAGTGAATAGAGAAAAAATCGTTTCGCTCCCTGGAGCACGGAACCATAGATCATCGAAAGCGCGAGCAGCAGCTGCGCCAGGAACATCACGCGCGACATATCCGCAACAGCTGCACTCTTCTCGGGATCGAATCCCGGCGCAACAAGAGCGGCAAGAGGATCGGCAACAAACATCATCACAACAGTGATTACCCCAAATCCAATGGCTAGCAGTGTCAGCATCGTATTTGTGAACTTCCAAGCCTTTTTTACACGCTTACGGTGGTAATACTTTGTGAAAATCGGAATGAAGCTAGCCGAAAGCGCACCCACAACCACAAGCTGAAACATCAGGTCTGGAATGCGAAATGCAGCAAAGTAAATATCAAGCGTGTCGGATGCTCCAAACGCGCCTGCAAGAATACGGTCTCGAATAAAGCCGACGAACCGCGATAAAATCGAAAACAAGGCGACGATGGCCGCCGCGCTTGTAATCGTGTTGGATTTACCTGAAAGCCAGGAGAACATGTTAGTCAGAACTTCCCTATTTGGTCTATTTTCGGCTTGCGGCTGTGCTCCTCGACAACGACCGGTGAAGGTCGTCTTACTTCGGTGCTCGCCGCGCACCGAAACTAGCCTCAAATAGGGAAGTTCTTAGGTTACTTCTTTTTTGATTCACTTTTTTGTGACTTCTTTCGTGCCGGAGCCTTCTTCTTTACTGCTTGCTTCTTCGCTCTCGGCTTTCTCGCCGCCGCTTTCATCTTCTCGTCTGCTTCCTCAACCGCACGATGTGCTCGTCGCAACGCCATGGTTGAGAGGATCAACAAGATCAACAGAATGCCCAAAACCATCTGAATCATCGGATTCGCAAGATGGAACAGTGAAATATCAATTTCTTGCGTGTCAGCTGTTTCGTTCCCATCCGCGTCCGTGACCGTAAGGGTCACCTCGTAACTTCCTGGTTTGAGGAACGAATGCGAAATCGTACGCTGCACCGAGCTCGTCCCATCCCCAAAATCCCACTGCAGCGATGCATACGATCCTTCGGGTGTGAGTGCCTCGAACTCATACGTCTTCCAGTCGCGCCGCACATAGACAAACGACGAATCAGGTGAGACGTTTAAAATAGATCCAGACGCGCGTTCAATCAGCGGTGTGTCAACGGAGACAGATTCCTCGGCAGGCTCCGCATCATCTGAATGATCATCTGCATCTGAAACGCCCTCTGAGGCCTCAGCCTCATCGGTGGACTCCTGTTCGTCCACTATCACCTCTTCTACAACCTCTTCGACCTCCTCAATGACGACCTCCTCCTCTGTTCGACTGCTATCCGTTGGAAAAGCGTCTTGCGCATCCTCAACGCCATCGTCATCCGTGTCGGCATCCTGCGGATCGGTGCCAATCTCTTCCTCAACATCGTCGTCAATACCATCGTTGTCATCATCATCGTCACAGGCATCTCCCAATCCATCGCCGTCGGTGTCCGTCTGACTGGCATTGGCGTTTGATGGGCAGTTATCCGACTCATCCTCTACTCCATCGCCATCTTGATCATAGATCGGCGTATAGAGCGGTGTGAGATACGCGTTGTTTGAAAGATCTTCGTCCTGCGGCGACGTGCTGTCGATCTGAATATAAATATTGAACGGATCAGACGGGACCGTGAAGTCCGTCCACACCTCCTCGTCGTTTCCATCGGCAACCACCGTCACAACCTGACTTCTCCCAAGCAACGAATCACTATAATAAAACGCCACGTAACCCGTCGTATCAACATCGCCGACGTTGCGCACGGTCGCATAAATGCGCACTTCCTCACCAACCAAAAACGTATCGGTTGAAAAACGCGTATGAGACGACCGAAGCTCAAGATCCGTTGCCGCGAAAGTAACCGTCGGTGCGGCAAACAGCAGTGCTGCAATGATGAAAAATCGTTTCATAAGAAAAGTATATCACGGCCTCCCCCTGCCCCTCCATGACTGGAGGGGTGACACGTGGAGTCTCTCCCCCAGCTATGGGGGAGCCGGAGGGGGCTACGAAACAAGGCGCGCATGTATTGGTCGAGTAATCCACAGATCGCGAGCATGATCCGCATGAAGATCTACCTGCAGCTTGAACGTTGGATGCACGCGCACAATCACTCCACTCACACGCCGAGGATGATTGCCGATGATCTCAATCGTAACCTCGTCACCATTGCTAATATGAAACGATCGAGCGTCTTGAGGAGAGCAACGCAGATGCGGCTGACTGATGATCACCCCTTGCTTCAACGACACCTCTCCCGCTGGACCAACAAATCGACAAGCAGCCGCGCCGGCCAGATCTCCTGAGCGCCCTTCCTTCGCACTCATTCCTAAAAACGCTGCTTCCGTTGGCGTGAGTTCGGCAAAACTATGCTCCCACGCCGGGCCAAGCACGCGCAGCGAGAGCGAACGCTTCAGTCGTCCAAATACATCCACGGTCTCCTCATAGTAATGTTGACCACTTTGCGTGAGCTCACCCTCGATCGTCATCGCATATCCCGGCCCAAACAAGGTCAGCTGATCGTCTTGGCTGAGATACACATGGGACGGCACGATGTCGACAGGAATCGGGCGAGACATACTACTTTCTCTTATCAATCCACAAAACGAACAGGACGAATGCAAACACCGAAACGAGAATCACTCCACTCACAATATCGATACTTTCAGCAAACGGCAGACCACTGACGTTCATGCCGTAGTAACTTGCGATCAACGTTGGCGGCATCAAAATGACCGAGATAATCGTAAGCCAGCGAATGATTTGGTTTGTTCGGTGCGACAAGATCGCCTCATTCACATCAAACAAACTGTCAATGATGTTCTTCAAGTTTTCTGTGATGATCCAAATGCTATCAAGCGTATCTTTCACATCATCAAAATAGACATCCAAATCCTTTGGAATAAACTTCTTGCGCGAGTTAAGGAACTGGTGAATCAGCAATCGTTGTGGATCAATCACGTGTTGCAAGAACAACAAGTTGCGCTTCATGATTCCCAATCGCTCCGTTGTTCCACGCGACTGGTGTTCGTAGACGTTCGTCTCGATCTGGCGTGTTTCACGCGTAAGCTCGTGCAAGATGATCTTTGCGTCGCGGAAGACATAGTCGAGCAACTTGTACAAAAAGTAGCCGGTCGACTTCCCAAGCGCATCGCGCCTGAGTCCCGTGCTGCGATTCGCTCGCGCGAAAAATCGATCAACCGCATCGATCTGAGTACGACCAACCGTCACAACATAATCTGGACCAATGAAAATCGCCAAGTCCTGTTTGCTCACCAGTTGCTTTTCCGCATCGTATTGAGGAATGGCCAGGACGGAAAACAAGTAGTACTTGTACACATCAAGCTTTGGCAATGCCGTGTCGTCTCGAAGATCATCAAAATCCAACGGATGAAACTTGAAGTGCTTTTCCAGATACGCAAAATCCCCCTCAGCAAGCGCCGGGATATGATGCCATGTGAATGATTTGCCTTTGATTGTAGAAGCCATGTTCCTCCCTATTTCTCTTTGAGAATTTTTTCCTCACGTTTCACTGCGGACTCGAGCGTACGTCGGTAGCTCTGGAATCCCAGCAGCAAGAAAATAACGAACGTGGTTAAGATGATGCCTACGAGGTTGATACCAAACAGCTGTGCAGCATCACGCATTAGATCCCAGTCCGTTCCACCAATGCCGATGCCGATCGTCACAAGCGGCGGCAACAACGCAACGGAGATGGCAATACCCGTAACGACCTCTTTAACATTCTCGTAACAAATGGCAAACGCGGCAGCCGCTCCAGCGGCGATCGCAATCGGGATCATGAATCCAAAGTTGGTTTGCTGCAAAATCTCGTGCGATGCCCCAAGTGGCACATAAAAAAACGTAATCACCATCGCCGTGCCAACCGCGATAACCACGGATGCGGCGATGCTAAATGCTGAGAGGCGTAACATACGACCGTCGATCAGAAGCGCACCCATACTCAGTCCCAACACCGGCCACAACAACGGCGCCACCAACATCGCGCCGATCACAATCGCTGCGCTATCATTCAACAACCCGAGCGCCGCGATAATGCTCGAAATAAAAATCAACACCAAAAACGTCTTGCGAGGCGAACTTTCCGTGACCAGTTTCTCGATCACTTCTTTGTGTTTCACCTGTTGTTTGTCGAACAGTCTATTTTTTTCGCGAAGGGCCATAGCCAAAGGTGTAATGAAATCGGTCGTCGCGGATTGGTCCTTTGAACAGAAGATGCCACTCAGCCTTTAGAAACTTACGCGCAATTGTCCAACGGCCATCTTTGTCGAAGCGACGCACAGACGTTGGAATCTGAACTGAGTTGAGTAGTCCAAAGCGACCGTGCTTGGCCGCGCGGCCGGCGTATTCGTGATCTTCACAAAAGACAATCGTTTCATCAAACCCGTCGGTCTTCTCGTGCAGCGCGCGCCTGATGACAATGAAGAATCCGGGCGCGTGCGCATGGCGCGCACCCCATAAACGAACATATCTATTATACACCCAAAACGAGAAGCGGTCATACTTCTTTTCACTTTCCGGGATGATGTCAGCCGTAGCGATGTCGAGCGGGCGTGTTGTAAACTCGTAAAGAAGACGTGAGAGAAAATGATCGTCTGGCAAAAAGACGTCAGCATCCAGAAAGAGAATGATCTCTCCTTTTGCTACAGCCGCTCCTGCATTTCGTCCAACAGCCGGCAGCCCACCGTCGACCACACGTGCGCCAAAGCCGTGTGCGATCTCGCGCGTACGATCAGACGAATCCGCATCCGCGACAATCACTTCTGGCTGGATCGTCTGCATGGCAATGGACGTCAACAAATCCGGAAGGAGCTCTTCCTCATTCAACGTCGGAATAACGATCGACAAGATGGGGTCAGGTCTTGAATCTTGAATTGATGTGATTTTTTCCGTTTGAAACGCCATAATTCAAGATTCAAGACCTGACCCCAAACGCGTACATAGCAACACCGGACGCAACGGAAACATTGAGCGAACGTTTTTTGTCCATTGGAATCTCCACCAAACCATCAAGCAACTCAAGAACATCCGCATCAATACCGTCTACTTCGTTTCCGAGGACGAGGGCGATGTTCCGTCCATGAAACTCGCCTCCCCCTGCCCCTCCATAACTGGAGGGGAGACACATGGTGATCCGTGCAATAACCGCGTCCGGATCAGTAAGAACCTCCTTATTCCGAAACCGAATAACAGTATATCCGATGTCCTCAAGCATCTGCTGGCGAAATGCATCGCGCTTCACGTTCTCCGATTCATCGTGGATATCTCCGTCGACTTCTATAATCAAGCGCGCGCGATCACAATAAAAATCAACAATAAAAGGACCGATACCGTGCTGGCGTCGGAATTTATAACCAAGCACTTGCTTGCGTCGAAGATATTGCCAGAGTTCACGCTCAGCGGGAGTTGGGTCGCGCCGCATCTCCTGGGCGATGGACTTTAAGTCCAGACTACCGCGAAGTCGCCTTTTTTCTTTACGAGAACCGTGGTAGATCGAGGACCGTGGAGTCCCTCCCCCAGTTATGGGGGAGCCGGAGGGGGCGCATTCTCGAGCGAAGTCCTCGATCGGAATCGCGTCTTCGCCCGCTTCTAAGCCAAACACTCGATACCCATCTTGACGCAACGTATCAATCACATGTGCCACATCCCCCTGCTCCCAGTCGACCAAGTCCTGTGCTCCGAGCGCAACTTTGGCGATCTCTTTGCGAGGAGGCGTGGCGGTGATACCGGTCAAATACAATGTTTCAACACCAAATGCTGCCGCATTACGAAAAATCGCCCCTACGTTGTGCAGACTGCGAATATTGTGAGCAATCACGATCATAGTCGACGCTAGTATACCTATTATTGCTTTTTTTCCAATATTTGCTACTCTCATTGCGGAACATGCCATAGATGGAGGCCAGATGGCTCACCGTGTGCCAGAAACGATCGAGGGCATCCAGATCACCAAACATGGCGACTGGTTCCGGCCGGCCACGCATCCGAAGGGCGAGCTGTCCTACGACGTCGCCTGGGACGAGCCGCTGCCCGTGGGCAACCGCAAGTGCATCGGCATCTACCACGTGAACCCCGGCCAGACCGACAGCGTCGCGTACCGCGTGATGGCCAAGCCCGGCAATGGCAAGGTCTTCTACCTGGTGATCGAGGAGCTCGGGATCAGCATCCCCGTGCCCATCTGGGCCGACACCTTCGGCCTGCTGATGGCCTACCTCCTCGTCGAGCTCGAGCTGGTCAGCGTCATCGGGCTCAACCGTGCAGAGGACGCCCGCAGCCTGTTGCCCAAGCCGAAGGAGGCTGGCAGTGCCGCATCCTGACCTGATCAACTTCGTTCGCGTTGGCAACGTCACCGTTCTGCTGGGGGCGGACAAGCGACTCGACAGCCAGTGCGACGGACCTCACCCGTCCTGGCCCACGCGCAACTTCCGGACGCTCGTGGGGCACACGGAGGACCGCCAAGAGGTCTCGATCTGGCCCAAGGGCGACGGTGACGTCCGCTGCGGTCTGCAGATCGGGCGCGATGGCGAGATCATCGGACTGCCGAAGTTCCCGCGCACCTGGGGCGAGCTCGTGTCGATGCTCGAGCAGCACAACGCCGCCATCTCCTGACAACGCAACGTCCGTGACGCCGGTCTCCACGAAGAGATCGGCGCTCGTGCTTACACATACCTATGCCTTGCCCAAATCCAGAACTCTGCGGTTCGTGTCGCTGGTCACATATTCCCTACGACAAACAGCTGCAGCAAAAGCTGTCGGATATTAATGGTTCGTTTGGACTGAAGGAACTCGACCTGCAATGCGAAACCATCATTCCCTCACCTATCACCGAGCACTATCGCAATCGGATGGACTTTGTGATCAACTTTGAAGGACTCGTTGGCATGCGCGAGAAAGGAAAATGGTGGCGCGTGATCGATAATCACACCTGTTTTCTTGCTGATGAAAAAATCGAAAAGCTATTTGCCGATGTTCGGTCGTGGACCAAGACGGCAGGACTGAGTTTCTTTGATCGCAAAACGCATACCGGCTTGCTACGCTACGCTGTTATTCGCTCGACGAGCACTGGAGAGACGTTGATTAACATCGTCACGAGCGACCCAGCCTCCCCCGGCCCCTCCATAGCTGGAGGGGAGGCGCAGAGGACCCCCCAGTCATGGGGGGCAAGGGGGGCTCGGATACACAAAGCGCTCGAGGATCTCAACAATGCCGCACAACCGACAACGCTCATCTGGACGACAAACAGTACGATCTCGGACGTATCATTTGGCGAGAACGAAACCGTCATCGCTGGTCCGGGCTTTTTGACCGA